>CALNCU010000153.1 GCA_937875395.1 uncultured Armatimonadota bacterium
CATGGAAAAATGCATGCAAGTGGTCTCCGTTACCACACCGAATGCCGGGAACACACAAAAATACGTTGAAATCTTTGTAACCTACAAGAAAATTCATGATGCCCTGGCGCCCGTTTACTCAAAAATATGAACATTGTCGTTTGTGTGAAACCGGTCAATGATGAAATCAACCCGTTCGATGAGTGCGCGCTGGAGTGCGCCTTAAGCATTCCGGGTGCGCATGTCACGGTTATCAGCATGGGAAGGCCGCAGACGGCGGATATACTCAAGCCCTTGACAAGGTTGGGTGTCGCGAGGGCCATCCTCCTTACCGACAGCGCTTTTGCGGGTGCAGACACGCTGGCAACAAGTTACGCTCTTTCGCTTGCGGTAAAGAGGTTGAATCCGGATATGGTTATCTGCGGCAGGCAGAGCATTGACGGCGATACCGCCCAGGTGGGGCCCTGCCTCTCACGGATGCTGGGGTTTTCGCTCATTACCAATGTCATGAAGGTCCACCGCATCGGCAGGGAAGTCTTATGCACTACAAGGGTAGGGAAGGAGAGCGCAAGCCTGCCCGCACTCCTCACTGTTGAGAGGATCAATAAGCTCCGTTTTCCAAGCATAAGGGCAAAAACGGGCGAGGTTGAGGTATGGAACGCAGGCGATATAAATGCGGATACAAACAGATGCGGCGCCAAAGGTTCGCCCACAAGGGTGCTCCAGGTATATGAGAGCACGCTGGGAAAGCGGAGGTGCAGGTTTATTCCCCCCTCTGATCTTCCGGGATTGATAGAAGCCGCAAGAAACCGTGAGATAAGCGGGATAGACTATGCCCGGAGCAGCAAGAGGCTGGATGAGGTCTGGATTGTTGGGGTGGAACTCATGGAGATTGCGCAGTCGATTGCTCAAAACGTGAGAGTGATTGAAAAGGAGTCTCCTGAAAAGATCTCCCGGCTTGCAAAGCATCACAATCCTGAAGCAATCCTCTGGAACGCAGATCTTTGGGGCAGGCGTAATGCGCCGGTGGCGGCCGCCATACTTGAAACAGGACTCTGCGCAGACTGTATACACTTGGAAACGGACGGGGAGCGGCTCTACATGTACCGTCCGGCATACGGCGGAAGCCTTATGGCAAAGATAGAGTGTAGGACGCATCCGCAGATGGCAACTGTCCGCACTACAATGGAAGCTACAAATGATGTTATTGTATCAGGCGGCAAGGGGGTGGCAGACTGCTTTGATCTGCTCCGGGGCTTTGCAGAGAGAACCGGGGCTGAGATGGGAGCATCAAGAGGACTGGTGGATATGGGGCTTGCGCCGTATGAAATGCAGGTCGGCTTGACGGGCAGGAGTGTGAATCCCAGAGTCTATATTGCATGCGGCATATCCGGCGCAATCCAGCACACCTGCGCCATAGAGCAGGTTGGGACGGTGATTGCCGTAAACACGAACAGGCATGCAAGAATTTTTGAGTATGCCGATTACGGGATTATCTGTGATGTAAGGGAGATTCTTTAATCAAAATCCACTTGTATTTATTATTGAGTTTCGGATGATTTGATGTGCCCAGGCAGCGGCGGGCTAAAGCACTCTGCGACCAAGGCATCTTCATCCGTCAGATAT
>CALNCU010000154.1 GCA_937875395.1 uncultured Armatimonadota bacterium
CAATGAGCGGCCGTATGAACCCGGCCCTGAGCAGTAGTTTATGGCTTATAAGCTCTACATCTGCGGGGACTTCCCTTAGTGTGGGCGCAAAGAGTTCCCTGTAACGCATATCTCTTCTCCTTGTAATCCTGATACTGGGTTAAATTTTACGGGCGGCGGCGAAGATACCGGCGCGTAACTACTCCCCGCCTATCTTAAGTATGCTAAGGAAGGCTTCCTGCGGCACCTCTACGTTGCCTATCTGCTTCATGCGCTTTTTGCCTTCCTTCTGCTTCTCTAAAAGTTTCCTCTTGCGGCTTATATCTCCTCCGTAGCACTTGGCAATTACGTTCTTTCTAAGCGCGCCTATGTGTTCTGCCGCAATTACCTTGTTGCCTATTGCCGCCTGAATTCTTACCTCATACTGCTGGCGGGGCATTACCTTCTTCATCTGCTCCACAAGCTGGCGGCCTCTTGAGTAGGCATGGTCTTTGTGGGTGATGAAGGAGAGCGCATCCACCGGCTGGCCGTTTAGAAGAATATCAAGCTTTACCATGCTTGATTCCTGGTAGCCAAGGAACTCGTAGTCAAAGGATGCGTAGCCGCGCGTACGGCTTTTAAGCTGATCGAACCAGTCCATTAGTATCTCTGAAAGGGGGAGCTTATAATGCACTATTACTCTTTGAGGGGACGGGTACTCCATGGTGACAAGAGTCCCGCGCCGCTCCTGGGCCAAGTCAAGCACGCCCCCCAGGAACTCCGTGGGCACAATTATTGTGGCGGAGACGTAGGGTTCTTCTATCTTTACAATATGGTTTGGCGATGGCAGAAGGGACGGGTTGTCTATATCTATAATCTTGCCGTCTGTTTTTTCTACCCGGTACACAACGGATGGCGATGTGGCTATAAGTTCTAGCTCAAACTCGCGCTCAAGGCGCTCCTGAACAATCTCCATGTGCAACAGCCCCAGGAACCCGCAGCGAAACCCAAAGCCCAGCGCAGCGGAGGTTTCCGGCTCAAAGACAAGCGCAGCATCGTTTAACTGCAGCTTGGCAAGGGCCTCCCTGAGATCAGGGTACTCCCGGCTGTCTATGGTATAGAGCCCGCAGAAGACCATTGGGTTAGGGTTCTTGTAACCGGGAAGCGGCTTTGGGGCAGGTTTTTCAGCCTGCGTGATGGTGTCTCCCACGCGGCTGTCCGTTACGTCCTTAATGCCTGCCACCATGTAACCCACATCCCCTGCGGTGAGCACTGTTACGGGGGTGGCGCCGGGCTTAAATACCCCAACGCCGGAGACTTCAAAGTCCTTGCCGCTGTGCATCATCTTAATCTTCATATCCGGGACAATTTTGCCATCCACTACGCGGATATAGGCCACCACGCCCTGGTATTGATCGTAGTGGGAATCAAATATAAGCGCGCGGAGGGGGGCCTCCGCCTCTCCTTGCGGCGGGGAGATACGGTTTACTACTGCCTCCAGAATCTCTTCTGTGCCTATGCCTGCCTTTGCGCTTGCAAGGATTACCTCGTCCGCCGGAATTTGCAGCACTTCTTCTATCTCTTCTTTTATGCGCTCCGGGTCTGCCGCGGGCAGGTCTATCTTATTTATAACGGGGATTATTGTAAGGTTGTTTGCAAGTGCCAGGTTGACGTTGGCAAGCGTCTGCGCCTCTACCCCCTGTACGGCATCCACCACAAGGATTGCGCCCTCACAGGCGGCAAGGCTTCGGGAGACCTCATAGGTGAAGTCTACGTGGCCGGGCGTGTCTATAAGGTTGAGCACGTAATCGCTGCCGTCCCTGCCCTTATAGGAGAGGCGCACGGCGGTCATTTTTATGGTGATGCCGCGCTCCCGTTCTATATCCATAGAATCCAGCACTTGTGCCTGCATGTCCCGGTGTTCAATTGCGCCGGTGAACTCCAGTATTCTGTCTGCAAGGGTGGATTTCCCGTGGTCTATATGAGCAATTATGCAAAAATTGCGGATATTCTTCTGTAAATCTTTTGACATTATAAATTTCCGTTCTACTCCTGGGGAATTTTAACAGAGACACTGTCAAATGTAAAGACATGGCGCCTGTAAAGTGCGCGTATACGCGGAAGCTTCGCCCAATTGATTCAACCGGGAGCGGCGTATCTTTCACCAACCGTCGGTGCGGTCAACCTTGCATGCAGGGGGGCTGATCTTCTAATGGTACTTGTTTGTGATGGGGAGGCGCCTGCACCGGCCGAACGCCTTTGATGTAATTGTTACCCCCGGCGGGGATTGCCGCCGTTTGTACTCGTTCCGGTCAATCATGCGCACCACGCGGTTTACCACGGCCTGGTCATAGCCCATTGCCACAATCTCTGCAATGCTCTTGTTTTCTTCCATGTAGGCGTGGATTACCGGGTCAAGCACCTCATACGGAGGGAGGGAATCTACATCCTTCTGATCCGGCCTTAGCTCGGCAGAGGGCGGGCGGTCTATAATCCTTTGAGGGATGATGCCGTCTTTGGCGTTCCGGTAGTTAGTTAGTTCATAAACAAGGGTTTTGGGGAGGTCCTTGAGAACGCTGAAGCCGCCCGCCATGTCTCCGTAAAGGGTGCAATACCCCGTGGCAAGCTCGCTCTTGTTTCCCGTGGTAAGCACCAGCCAGCCAAACTTGTTGGAGAGCGCCATAAGTATGTTGCCGCGCGTTCGCGCCTGCAGGTTTTCTTCCGTCACATCCGGGGCGCGCCCGGCAAAGACATCTTTAAGGATGGCTTTGTAACTTTCAAAGACGGGGGTTATGGGTATGCGGTAATGCTCTATGCCAAGCGCCCATGCAAGCTCCTCTGCATCTTCCTGGGTTTCGCCGGAAGAGAACTGAGATGGCATAATCACGCCAACAACCCGCTCTGCGCCAAGGGCATCTGCCGCAATTACCGCGGTTATGGCAGAATCTATTCCGCCGGAGAGCCCCAGCGCCACCTTTTTAAAACCGTTCTTGTTTATGTAGTCCCTGATGCCCGTGGTGAGGGCCTTGTATATCTCTTCCAGCCTGCCGGGGGCCTCTGCAGAGCAGGGCGGCAGGACGGGCTTCTGCTTTAATTCCATGGGGATATCTATCTTTTTGGGATGCACACCGGCGCATTTGCACGCCTTGTTTATATTTAAATCAACGGTTACCAGCGACTCTTCAAAGACGGGGCCGCAGCAGATGATTCTTCCGTCCGGCCCAAAGACCATGGAGTGGCCGTCAAAGACAAGCTCGTCCTGCCCGCCCACAAGGTTGCCGTACACAAGGAAGCAGGAATTATCTGCCGCACGGGTGGAGAGCATCTGCCGGCGGAGACGCCACTTGCCGGTTCTGTAAGGGGATGAGCTTATAATAAGCATCGCCTGCGCACTGCAGGGGAGCGACGGCGCCCTGTCAAACCAGCAGTCCCGGCAGATCTCCACTCCAAAGGTGATGCCGTTTAAGTTATACACAGCATCATCTTTGATGGATTGCAGGTAGTAATTCTTATTAAAGACACCGCAGTTTGGCAGGGCGGGCTTGTGGTGTACGCCCAGAATCTCTCCGCCGGATATAACTGCGGCGGCGTTAAAGACATCTTCCTTAAGGTCTGCAAAGCCCACTACGGCGGTTATCCCCTCCGTGGCGGCGGCAATCTTCTTTAGGCATTCCAGGTTGCTTATTACAAAATCTTTTTTTTGCAGCAGGCCTTCCGGGGGATAGCCGGTTATTGCCATCTCCGGAAAAGTGACTACATCTGCGCCGGCGTTCTTTGCCCGGCCTATGTAGTCTATTATCTTTGCCGTGTTGCCTGGAAGATCGCCCACGGTGGTATTGATCTGGGCAACAGCCACCCGGAAGGGCGTGCTCTCTTGCTGCATTTAAGCCACTCCTTGCAAAATTCTATCTTTACGCATAGTATACACCCTGCAGTAAGCCTTGCCAACCAATCCGCCTGGCAATCTACACCCACCCCATTCTGCATCGGGCGAAGCCGGGGCCAAATCATGGCAGGGTGCTCAATTATCTATATGGGCTTCGACAGCGGCGTGCCAAGGCACTCTGCGATCGAAGTAT
>CALNCU010000155.1 GCA_937875395.1 uncultured Armatimonadota bacterium
TTTGGGGACATAAATGATTACTACTCAACTAAATTAATTATGGCGGATGATACTTTGGTTGCAGAGTGCCTTGGCACGCCGCTGCCGAAGCCCTGTTTAACCACTAAAACTTTTGGTGAAGCACTGCGTTTATCAATAAGCTAACTGGAGCCTGGCATGATTTTTAAGCCTTTCCCTTTAAGATTGTTCCTCCGTAAAACATCGTTATTGTTCATGCTGCTTTGCCTGAGCATTTCTATATGCGGCGCCGTGCCGGAGGGCAGCTACACCCTGGGAGCAGAAGATATAATAACCACCACCGTAATAGGCCATCCGGAGTTTTCCGGAGACTTTACCGTTACTACTGACGGGGTAATAGAGTTTCCCGGCGCAGGGCCGGTAGCGGTCTCCGGAAAAACGCTTCAGGCTGTTTCAAAAGAAGTAACGCGCGGGCTCTCTAACCGCTTGCGCAGCCCAGAAGTCTACATTACGTTAAAATTTGCCCGCCCGCAAAGAATTTATGTGCTTGGCACCGTAAAGAGCCCGGGAATTTGCGATCTAAAACCGGGTTGGCGCATAACCGAAGCAATAAGCGCCGCCGGCGGCTTGGCCGGTGGTGTTGAACCGGCAGACTGCACCGTGAAGGTGCTTAAAGCCGGTTCCAAGGTTTGGCGGACGGCGCCTTATACATCTGCGCTTGCCGGCAATTCTACAGATAATCTTCCCCTTGATGCCGGTGACGTGGTAACCGTAGAGGCTGTTGAGCGGATACCGGTCTATATTATGGGAAGGGTCAAGAACCCGGGGCTCTACAACCTTAGGGCGGATAATACAAGTATTAATGCCGCACTTGCCATGGCGGGCGGAACCCTGGAGAACGCCGCTATAAGCCAGGTTACGGTAACACGTATTAGCGGCGAGAAGAAGAGCATAAACCTTCTTCCCGTAATGCTGAGCGGCACGGCGGACGATTCAATAAATCTTCGGTCGGGAGATACAGTTGTGGTACCGGAGCTAAGGTCTTATGTTGCCGTCCTGGGCTATGTAAAAGACCCCGGCTACTTCCCCCTGCAGGATGGGGCCGGTCTTACCCTTGCAGATGCCATTGGCCTTGCAAAAGGTGCAGATAACAAGCGCGGCGGCCTGAGCAAGGTGGCCGTCATACGTAAGCAGAACGGCAAGGAAGAGCGCCTCTCCTATAACTTCTGGCAATATTTAAAGACGGGGGACGCATCCCAGAACCCTCGCATTGCTCCCGGCGATATAGTATTCATCCCCGAAACCAGCCAGTGGGACTGGAACTTTGTGTTAAATGCTCTAACAACAGTTGCACTTTGGACTAACATACTCAAAAAATAGTTTAAAGTTTGATTGCAAACCGGGCTCCGGCAGCATAATTTTGCGTTGAACCAGGGCATACGGATGTAGTCTTTAATAAAAATCCTGATTGAAAGAGAAATTATGGCAGAACATGATTACCGGGGCGCACCGCAGATGGATAACTCAGCAGCGCAAAACGCCCAATCAGAGGATATTGATACAATAGATTTTGCGGAATATGCAGAAATCTTTCTGCGCAGGTGGCCCGTCATGCTTGCCACCATGGTGCTTGTACTTGCAGTAGGCATGGTGTATACCTTTAGCAGGCATCCCGTCTATACATCCACCGCAAAGATAGTTGTAGCTACCGGCCGGGCTTCGGGCGCGCCGGACAGCGACATACCGGTTATTGGCGATCTGCAGGCCCTTACAAAGAGCCGTTCCATACAGACCCAGGTAGAGATAATATCAAGCCCGGATATTATTGACGAGGCGCTGGATCGCCTGCCCCAAGACCTTAGAGATAAAGGGTTTAGAGGAACAGCCCTTGGTAATATGTACGAGATCAAGGCCGGCAAGGATACTGATGTAATTACAATAGATGCCATGGCGTTGGACCCTCATGCGGCAGCGGCTTTTGCAGACAGCATAGTAACCGCCTACTTCAGCCGGGATCTGGAATCCAGCAACAAGGCCACGCGGCAGGCCCGAATATATCTTGAAGAGAAGATGCGGCTTGCGGAGCGTGATCTTGCCAAAGCCAGAAACAGCATGGCGGCGTTTAAGGCAAAGACAGGTCTGCTCTCCCCAGATGCCCAGCTTGCAAAGCGCAGCGAATACATAGAACAGCTTAGAGTAGATGCAGATTCTGCGCGTACAGCCCTTGCAGGAATCAGGAGCCGCAATATTGCGCTTGCACGCAGGATAAAAGAGCAGAACGAGTATGTTGTATCCGCCACCACCATACAGCGCAATCCGCAGTTTATAGGCATTCTGCAAGAGATAGACAAGCTTAACAGTACCCGCGCAGAACTTCTTCAGGAGTATATCCCCTCATCAAGAGAAGTGAAGAAGGTTGACGGGCAGATAGAGGATGCGGAGCAGCGCCTTAAAAAGGTTGCGCAGACCGTACTATCTACAACCACCAATTCAAGAAACCCGTTATGGGAGAATCTGCTTAAGGATTTCTCCGGCTCTATTGCAGAATCGTCCGCTCTTGACACAAAGGTTCAGGTGCTGAACAGGTGCCTGGTGCAAAGGGAGATGGATTTTAAGGTTCTGCCGGAGTTGGAGCGGGAGCTTACTACCAGGATTCAGAACATTGCCATACTTGAGAGGACATATGATATGCTCTCTCAGAAGTATTATACGCTTCTCCTAAGCGAGCAGTCCATGCTTCCAAACGGCATATTAATATCCAAGCCAAGAGTCCCTGAAGCCCCTTCATACCCAAGGACAGACAGAAACATAGCCCTCTTTGCCATGCTGGGCATAATGCTCTCCGTTGTTGTTGCAATAGTTGTTGACAGGATGGATATAAGGGTGCATGACCCCTCCGTTATGCCAGGCATTACTGATTTGCCGTCGCTTGCCTCCATACCATTCATGGATAATGAGGATGCCGCCTACAAGCAGATTGGCAAACTTAAACATAACAGCATCTTTTTGGAGAGTTTCAGAATACTCCGTAACAATATAATGTTTTCAGCAATAGATAATCCGCTTAAAGTACTGGCAGTTTCAAGCCCCGGCCCTGGTGAGGGAAAGAGCACGCTTGCCGTAAACTTGGCTATTGCAATGGCTATGGACGGCAAGAAGGTTCTGCTTGTAGATTGTGATCTCCGCCGCCCATCCATCCATAACTGGATGAGTTTATCACGTGAGATCGGCTTGACTAATGTGGTTAAAGGCCTTAGCAATATAAAAGATGCCGTCTGCTCAACTGATATTGAAAACGTCTTTTGCCTGCCGTCCGGGCCGCTGCCGCCAAACCCTACAGAGTTCCTTAACTCAAAGCACAGCCGAAATATTATAAAGGAACTTTCCGGTATGTACGATATGCTTATCCTGGACTGCCCGCCCTGCACCGGGTTGAGCGATGTTCAGGTAATATCTACAATGGCAGACGGCGTGCTCCTTGTAGTAACCATAAACCGCACGCTCAAAACATACCTGCATATGGCTCTTAGCACGCTAAGCCAGGTGAAGGCCCCCATTATAGGATATGTGCTCAACATGGTTGATAGCCGCAGGCAGGGTTACGGATACTACTATAACTATGATTATGATGAACAGGGCGGGCGTAATAAGTCTAAACGCAGGTGCTGCATGCCCAAATCAAAGAACTAAAAAGATTAACCCAAACAACTAAGAAGAGTCCCGGAAGCCTGTTTCGGGGCTCTTTTTTTGTTTTAGTACGGAACTTACGGCTTGCGCATAAACAGGTTCCAGAAGCGCTTAACGGCATTTGTCTCCATGGAATACGGGAGGGGATCTGATGGTACCTTTGCATTAGAGAGCAGAAGCCTGGGATTATGGATTGCAAGCGCATCCGCCATCTCTTTGCCGTAACGGGATGTTATCTGTAAGAGTGCCGCTTGAAAGCGGGGGAATGCGCCTCTGGAGTGGGCATCTGATGCCAGAAAATGCGCCCACCTGTGCTTTAGCAGAACGTGGGCGGTTGCCATTGCCTGCTTGCCATAGTACCCGGTTATACTGCCTGCATTCAGTTGAAGAAGGATACCTCTCTCCAGATACTGCAAAAGAGAATCCGGATTCTGTTGCACATCAATCACTCTTTCAGGATGTGCCAGAACCGGCCTGAATCCCCGCGACTGCGCCTCAAACAGCACCTGTCCCAGGTTTATTGGAGTAGAGAGCAGGGGGAGTCCAATTAGAATATAGGAACTCTCTGCTATAGAGGGAGGATTGCCGCCGGACAGGGCGGGGATAAGCAGGTCTGACGGAAAGACTTCGGCGCCGGGCAGTATATTAATTGGGAGGCCGTTGGCATCCAGCAAGAGCTGAAGATCATGTATTCTGGCGGTTATGCGCCCAAAGGATTCAAACTCTTTGCTGGTTGCTACATGCGGAGTAGCAACTATGGTTTGGAAACCGGCATTATATGCGGCCTGTGCAATAGAGATAGATTCATCGGCGTTTTGCGCCCCGTCATCCATCCCCGGCAGCAGATGGGAATGTATATCTATCATGCTAATCCTGCTTTCTGCC
>CALNCU010000156.1 GCA_937875395.1 uncultured Armatimonadota bacterium
CTTTGGCAGAGAACCTTCATCCTCCAAATTCCTTTTTGGCAAAACGCCGGCATATCTTTTGGAAGATATTGCAGGGAATGTTCAAAATTTGCAATTTATGGGTAAAGAAAGTTCGCAACTGCTGTTCTGGCCCCGGTGATGGATGGGATGACGGCCCGTAGCAGACGCTCTACGACCTTATCTTTAGTCTACTCACGTTCTCCGCAATGCCGCGTAGAAACAGGTTTGGGCAGAAGTTGAAGCAATCTCTTACCAGGAGGATTCACGCAGATGGCAGAGGACAAGATCCTCAAATGCAAAGAATGCGGTCAACAGTTCACTTTCACAGTGGGCGAACAGGAGTTTTACACACAGAAGGGTTTTACTAACGAGCCGGCAAGGTGCGCGCCGTGCCGCCGTGCAAGGAAGAAAGAGCGGACTGCCATGAGTTCTGCACCCTTCCAGGAGAGGCCTTCATTTGGAGGTTTCTCATACCGTTCCAGCTACGATAGAGGCCAATACTAAATTAAATAAACGCGGGGGCGGGCCTGCGCCTGTCCCCGGCCTGGCTACACCAGCATAAAGACTTTGCAGGCGTTCTCTTTGGTTGCCTCCGCAACTTGGCTTAAGGGAAGCCCTCTAAGCTCTGCAAGCCTCTCCGCCGTGCGTACAATGTAGGCCGGCTCATTGCGCCTGCCTCTAAATGGAGCGGGGGCAAGGTAAGGCGCATCCGTCTCTATGAGCAGCCTGTCCAGCGGGGCAAAACGGGCAACCTCTCTTGCCTCTTCTCCGTTTTTAAAGGTAATCTGCCCGGCAATACCCAGGTAGCAGCCCATATCCAATACCTTTTTTGCAAACTCCGTGCCGCCGGAAAAACAGTGCATAACGGCGCCCGCAGCGGGAACACCCTCTTCCTTAAGGATTTGAAGGATATCATTCCCGGCTTCACGGCTGTGTATTATAAGGGGAAGGTTCAGCCCGGATGCAAGCCTTATCTGACGCCTGAAGGCATGCTGTTGAATCTCTTCAGGGGTTGTGCTGCGGTAGTAATCCAGCCCGGTCTCTCCTATTGCCACCACGCGGCCGCCCTCTGCGGCAAGGGTTTTAAGCCGTTCCTCCGCATCTTCATCAAGGGTATCTGCATCGTGCGGGTGCACGCCCACTGCGGCATAGACCCCCGG
>CALNCU010000157.1 GCA_937875395.1 uncultured Armatimonadota bacterium
TCAAAGATAATAAGCCATCATTGCAATTAACACAATCATTCATCAATTCATCCAAAGAGCCAAGGCAGGTTAATATAAAGATACAGAATCTATTTGGCAAAGAAAGCTTCAATAAAAACCTGGTTCTTACCATGGGCAATGTGCAGGAGATTACCCTTCCCGTCAAGATAAGGAAAGACGGAAACCAGTACTGGTTCCTAACGGAGATTACTAACACTGCAGATGGCGACAGAACATACTATGCCACAAGAACAGCCGAGTGTCCGGCCCTTATGCAGTCATACTTCGACAGGTCGTACTACACAGATGAAAACATAGCATATCTTGTGGGCAGCGTAAACATAAACGGCAAGCTGCCGCGCGGCCTTAATGCGCATGTGGTGCTTAATTCCCAGGGTAAGAAGATATCAGAAAAATCGGTAAACCTATCCGGCGTGAAGTTTAAGATACCGGTGTCCATATCATCCCTGCCCGCAGGAGAATACAATACAACCGTTTCAATGCAGCAGGGTAACAACACCCTGTATGCAGAGACCCTTCGTCTGGTAAAATATCCCGCATCAAACTGTGCGGTAAAGGTAGATAAAAAGAACCTGTGCATACTTATAGATGGAAAACCCTTCTTCCCAATAGGAATTACCGGTATTCCAAACATTGCAATTCCGGAATATGCTCAGGCCGGGTTTAACATAAACACAGGCTGCTCGCCGGATATTGCGTACTACAACGGATTTATGACGGTGTCTCCAACCTTCTACAATATACCCAGGATTCACTACAAAACGCTGATGCCGGATGCGCTTGAAGATGAAATCAGGAACAAGGGCTATCTTCCCTCAGTGGTAAATAGGCATAAGAACCATCCATCCTTTGCCGGGTATTTCTGGGATGAGCCTGCCCCGGAAGAGGTGAAGGGAGCAGAGGTTCTTTCCAGGGTAACACGGGATCTTGACCCTCTCCACCCTATAATGCCGTGTTTCTGGCAGCCGTCCGGGCCCACCATTTCTACAGACTTGTACGATCTTTACATTGCAGACCTCTACTGGTATAACGCTCCAACTTCCAGCAAGTGCAGCCATTATGCAGACATAAAAAATTGTGCCAAGGTTGCAGAAAAGATACGCAAACCATTCTGGTATATGCCCAATGCTGCCGGCTGGAATGTAGGGAGCGCCATAACACCTGCCGAGCAGAGAGCACAAACCTACCTGGGCCTAATCTACGGCGCAAAAGGAATATTCTATTGGACATATGATATAACGTATCCGGCAATGGCAGTTGAACTGAAGAAGCTGGGGCGTGAAATAAAGGAACTCTCCCCTGTGCTGCTAACCCAAAGCCCGGAGCAGTTGGTAACCGGCGCAGAAGAGACAGGTGTGCATGCCCTCGCCAAGATGCATGGCGGAGACTGCTACCTGCTCACCGCAAACAACAGCGCGGATGAAGAGAAGACAATGCGGCTAAAGATTTCTGAGGCAGTTGGGGCAAAGAGCGCAAAGGTGCTCTTTGAGAACCGTACCATTCCCGTAGTTGGCGGCGTACTGGAAGACAAGTTTGCGCCTTATGCCACGCATGTATATGTTCTGCCCAAGGCAGATGCAAAGAAGTCCGTTCAAATTGCCATAGAGAAGCTATCCTCCGTAAATGTGCCTCTCCCCAAAATAAGACGCTGGCCGGATGTAGACACACTGGATAAGGCGATAGGCAACCCCGGCTTTGAAGATGCGGAAGAGGGACGGCCTAGGATATGGAACTCATCTTGCGGATGGGAGACGCCGGAATACTGCTCTCTCTCTACCAAAGAGTTCCATAGCGGTACCAAAAGTCTGC
>CALNCU010000158.1 GCA_937875395.1 uncultured Armatimonadota bacterium
ATCGCTTGTAAAGAGTTCTGCAACAAGCATGAACAGGATTACTCCGGCTACTATGTTTGTCCCGCATCTGGTATGCACTCTGGGCATTTCTGCAACGCTCTCTAATGTAAGCGGCCGGCCGTTTTCTATTGCATGAATCACCATGTGTTCTGCGCCGTGGTAGCCGGAGAGCGGCAGCAGCCGGAAGAGTCCCAGAAAGATTACTATTATTAAAACTCTTAGCAAAAAGCCCAGCACAGAGGCATGGCTTATTCCGGCAGGCGCAGAACTAAGGCTTGCAAGCGCGGGCACTCCCGTTGCTGTTTGAATAAACTTTGCAAGCCATGTTACCAGGTAGAGCGCGGCAAAGTTCATGAGCATCAGCTGCACGCCTGCAAGTACAAGCGCCAGGTTTCCGGCGCCGGCCTTTATACTCCCTGTGGTAAGATGCACCCCTAGCGGAGTTGCCATCCCCGCAATAGCGGGCGGACGGATGCATCCGCGCATAAGCTCTATTACATCCGAACGCAGAAGAATCCCCAGGTACGCCCCGTTCTGATCTACAACGGGCATCACCTGGGCATCGGCCCCCGCCATTACCTCCGCCGCCTGCGGAATGGTCATGTACGGGTTTGCGCATACGGCATCCTCATCCACAACCGTACCCATGAGCGCCTGCGACCCGGAATCGGATGGATTTTGAAGAAGCGCATGAAGCACGCGGCTCTCCCTTACCATGCCCACCACCCGGCCGGAAGAGACAACCGGCAACTCTCCAAAACCGGATGCTTTTAAGAGTTCCGCCGCAAAAGCTATTGTATCGCCGGGGGAAAGAGTTCGCCCCATGCGAATTATATTACCTGCCGATAAATTGTTCACAATGATAATCTTGCCAAACCTGCCCTATTTATGATAATATAATCTGGTGTGTTCATTATAAGTTTGAAGTTCAGCACTCTCTACCGCATAACAGAGGAGGTTTGACCCATGTCAAATACATGCGATATCTGCGGAAAGGGCCCGCAGTTTGGACAGAATATTCGCCACCGCCACTCCGGCTCCTGGGCGCTCCGCGCACCCAAGACAAAGCGCCGCTGGCTCCCTAACCTGCAGACCGTCCGCGTGGCTCATAACGATTCTACGCGCGCATTAAAGGTTTGTACAAAGTGCATTAAGGCCGGTAAGGTAGTAAGAGCCATATAGTACGCTATAAGACTTTTCAGAATAATAATGGCACGGAAGGATAAACTCATGGGAGTCCTCCGTGCCATCTGTCTTTTTATCAGGCCCGGTGATTTAAAGCCTGCCGGGACTTCTAAAAACAGTGAAGATTCCTCTCCAACGGACGGCTTATTATACTACACAAAGTTGCATTTCGCAACTTCCGCGCTTATGCCGCCTTTGGTATTGAGGCCTGTTCCATGAACCGTTTTCTTGTAACCGCCATCTGTTCCTCCCCCGGACCTATAACGCTCCAAAGACCTGAGGGGGTATTAGGCACTTTCTCAAAGCCGCATTTTTTGTAGCAGGCTATTGCTCTTTTGTTGAATGCGAATACTTTGAGAGTGATGGTATCAAAGCAAAGGTCTGAAAAGGCATATTTCAGCATGGTTGTAATTGCATCCGTGCCGTAGCCCTGACTCCAGTATTCTTTATCTCCCAGCAGAACTGTTAGCTTGGCTGTGAGTTCTTTCCGGTCTATGCCATGCAAATCCAGATCGCCTATATGCCGCCCTTCTTTTGTCTCAAATGCCCAGACTATTGCCCAGCGGTCTACTTCAAGAGCCTGACGCCACCGTTCTGCATCGGCAAGCAGGTATACCCGGATGGGATAGATTCCGCTGTAGAGGCGCACTGTTTCTGCATCGTTCATCCACTGGACGCGCCGTGGAAGATCATCATCCATGAGGGGGCGCAGGTTTACCTTTTTGCCGGATAGATTACAGCCTATCATGGAACACCTCCCGGAGATTGCATAACTGCTACTTTACCAAAAATGTTTTAGCGGTCAACTATGCTTCGGCAGCGGCGCCTTCGGCTCTGCGACCGAGTATCATCCGCAACCATGCTTCGGCAGCGGCGCCTCCGGCTCTGCTGCCGAAGTATCACCATCTATAATTAATTTGGTGAGCTGCAGTATCATCCGCCATAATTTGGTGCAGTACTAAAGTCTATTATTGCGCCCCGGGCGGTGCCGTCAAACCAAAAGGTCTTAAAAATACAAAGAAGGAGCGCGCAGATGCACGCTCCTTCACTAAAAAGTAATTGCCGGCTCTATTTAATCGAATAGAGAGTTGATAGATTTGTTTTCATGTACGCACATTACGGCCTTTGCCAGCAGCGGCGCTACGGAGAGTACCTTAAGCCGCTCGTTCTGGCGTTCTTTGGGCACGGGTATGGTATCTGTAACCACAACTTCTTTTATCTCCGGCCGTGCAAGCCTCTCGTATGCTTTGCCTACAAGCACGCCGTGCGTGGCTCCTACATAGATTTCCGGCTTGCATCCGTGCTCTAAAAGCGAATCTACGCATTCCATTATGCTGCCGCCGGTGGAGATGATATCTTCTATTATAACGGGAGTCTTTCCGCGGACGTCTCCCGCAAGGTGTGTTACTTTTGAAACTTCCTGCCCGGGATGGTGCTTGTATCCCACCGCCAGCGGCGCATTTAACCGCGTAACAACTTTTCTTACCTTTTTAACTCTGCCTTCATCCGGGGAGACTACTACAATATCGTCCAGGCCCTTGTTTTTAAAGTAGTTGCTGAACATGCTGATTGCTGTAAGGTGGTCTACGGGGATGTTGAAGAACCCCTGGATGGCGTCTGCATGCAAGTCTATGGTGATTACCCTGTCGGCGCCTGCGGTGGTGAGCAGATCTGCAACAAGCTTGGCAGTTATGGGCTCTCTGGGCGCATCTTTTTTCTCCTGCCTTGCATACCCGTAGTATGGTATGATGGCGGTAATACGATCTGCCGATGCACGCTTTAATGCATCTATAAGGATAAGAAGCTCCATGAGGTTTGTATCTACCGGGGAACAGGTAGGCTGCACAATAAAGGCATCAACACCCCTCACGCTCTCATCAAATTTTACATAGGTCTCCCCATCTACAAAACGCTTGATTCTTAGCCGTCCCGGTTCCAGGCCCAGTTCTTGTGCAATATTCTGGGCCAGGCTGGTGTTGGCGGTACCTGAAAAGATTTTCATCCCCTCTAGTTTTGGCATTTTACCGGCTCTCCTTACAGCTTGTTGCAGGCACGGGATCACTGTTGGATATCTTCCGGCTGCTTTGATGCAGGGGATTATATTTCAACTAAGTGACCGCACGTATAAAAAGCGCTCCCGGAGAACCGGAACCGCTCCTCATTGCTGCCATTATTATAAGTGCCGCACATGCGCTTTGTCAAACAGCCGGACTGCCGCCGCAAGATTTTATGCCAACTCATACCGGCCCACCCCTTCTTCTTTGTCCAGCATGTTTATAATGGCGTGCTGATCAATGTTATGCGGCACCATCATAACCAGCCGGTAGGATTTTACGGGGCTGCCGGGATCTATGCTGCTGCTGCAGGATTCTATTGTTATTTCTAAAGCCTTTAGATTGTTCATTATCCGTTCCAGGTTTCCTCCGCCCTCCCGGTTTAGCTCAAAGTAGAGTTCATGCCGTCCGCGCTCTATGGCTTCTCTCCAAAGGCGGGGTTCCACGTACTTTACGCCGATAAGGGTAAGCATTACTATAAGTGCGGCCACAACTGCAAGAACGGCTACAATGCCGCCCACTCCTACGGCCATTCCTATGCCTGCAACCGTCCACAGGCTTGCGGCGGTGGTTAGCCCTTTGACTATGTTTCCCTGCCTTAGAATTGTTCCGGCGCCAAGAAAACCTATTCCGCTTACTATCTGGGCTGCTATTCTTCCGGAATCGCTTGTAGGGTAGAGGGATATGGAGATTATGGTGATAAGCGCGGAGCCCAGGCAGACAAGGGCGTGCGTTCTAAGGCCGGCCGGCCGTTCATGCATTTCACGTTCCAGGCCTATTACTCCGCCAAGAATTACCGCAATTAGAAGCTTTAAAACCATAATGCCAAACTGATGTGACAAATCCATTACGCATCCTCCTGACGGGCAATTTACCAAAATGTATTGTTTGCTAACCGGGCTCCAGTGCGCCAAGCCCGGAGTATATCCCCTAATTTAGCCAGATATCAGGGGCATTCCTCCTTAAGCATGTTCTTTATATTCCCTAAAGCGGTACTGCTGCACCTGCTGTCGGTATCTACTATCCATACAAATTCCGTATTATGAGATGCGGCGGATGGGCGCTGGCTGCTTACGCGGTAGCGCTTGTACCTCTGCCTTACCATGCTGACGGCGCCCCTTTCTGAGAGAACCTCTAGCAGGGTATCTATGGGGATAATTCCGTCCGTACTGTAGCTTACCAATATAAAACGCGTCTTTAACCCCATCACCAGCCGGCTGAAGGCATCTGCCGCCGTATTTTTATAGCAATATTCGCTCTTTCTTTCTGTCTTCCAGTCGCTCCTTATTGCTGCCTTGCCGTTATTTGCATCTCTAACCGTAAACCAGGCGGAGATGGGCGGTTTATCCCATAAGGCTACCGTGTTGAGCAGGTGGTAGTTGGCGCCGTACTGATGCTGGTTGTACGGCGGATCAAGGTAGGCAATATCGCAGGAGACTTCGTCCAGCAGAGCATTTGCATCTGCCCTGTAGACTCTGTTCTCTTGGCTGTTATCAAAAAAAAACGGCGGGCTGACGGCAAGGCGGCTGCGAATTCTGTACCATGCAGTCCTGGTTGCCCCACCCCAGCCGCGGTGGAACCCTTTAAAGACTCCCGATGTGTTGCTGCAGTATGCACATTGGAAGATAAGGGATGAGAGGAGCACCGATTCTTCCATGCTGCTTAACCGGCCGGATTCCTTCCAGCGGGCTATCTCTTCGCGGATGGCATCTATGCGGCGGCCGTTCTCTTGCGTGTAGAACATGCGCTCTGCATCCGGGTTGTAGTGCTCGTCATCTGCAGGGCAGTAGTGGCCGGCAATGTATCCGGCTAGCGGAGGAAGCGAGTTAAGATGGTTCACCGCATGCTCTATGCCGCCGAATGCATCAAACTTTGGGGGGCGGTTGCACTCTATATATGCCCGACCTATATGGTATGCATAGGGTTCCCAATCGTTGGAGATTATTTGGTACCCCAGCGTTTTGGCTAAACGGGAGACTACGGAACTTCCCGCAAACGGATCATAGAAAGTTCCCCCGCATACACCCGTCTTGCCAATGGCACGCCCTATAAGCGGAAGGAGCTTACGCTTATTCCCTATATAGGGTATAAGCTGATCCGTCAGGTATTTGGGCGTACTCATCAAGCGGGTTATCGTCCTTTCCCTTTGGGATGGGATGACCACGCAGGGTAGTAGTTATCTCCACGACCGCCTGTAAGGTTGACTTTGTTTTCTCCGGAAGCATCTACCGCCCATATATCGCGCATGCCATCCTCCCGGCTGACTGCGCATGCAATCCTGGAGCTATCCGGCGACCAGGTAGGCTGCCGCGCATCTCCGGCAATCAAGAGGCGGGGTTTTCCGCCGGTTGCATCTATAACATAGATACCCTTGCATGCATCCGGCGAGCCGTCTATTACCTTCCACATCTCAAAGGCAATCTTGGTGCCGTCCGGCGACCATACGGGGTTTTGCGGGCCCATTCCGTCCCCTTTGCTTTCAAAAAGGGGTTTTTGGGCCATAGACTGGTAGTCTCTTACCTGCAGCCCGTTTGTCTCCTCCATGCCAATGTACGCCGCCGCAACACGCAGGCCGCTGGGCGCCCATGCGGCATCAAGGGCGTGGGCGACTCCTATTGGGATGGGGCGGAACAAACTTGGGTCTACTACCGGCTTGC
>CALNCU010000159.1 GCA_937875395.1 uncultured Armatimonadota bacterium
TATCCATCCTAATACTCGACCAAAAAAGTTATGCTGTTTAACAAGGCTTCGGCAGCGGCGTGCTTTGCACTCTGCGACCGAAGTATCGCCCTCTATAATTAATTTGGTGAGCCAGTAGAGTATATTCTATTCAAATGTTATCATAGAATGAGTAAGTATGGCTACCCCTATATAATCCCCCGTGGAGGAAAGCGGACGGTGCGGGTTTGATTAGGGGTAAGATAATCATGCTCCCCTTCTGCCTGGAGCTTGATGGTTACACGGTGATAGGCGCGTTCAACCTCTCTCTTGATGATTGGCCGTCCGTTATATTTGATCTTGATGAGGAAAGGCTTCCCGCGCGGATTGAAGAACTCTCACCGGAAGGCCTCTGGCGGGAGGCGGAATCCGTAAAATGCTCCGTATCAGGGAGCGGTTTAAGGGTTGTCGTGTCCAAGCCGCTTGAGGTTATGTCTATGACAATACTTACGCTCTGGTGGAAGGAATAACTCTTTCGACGTGCGCAGCTTCCTCACGGCTGCGTCAGATGGATTAATCCGGCAGCCCGGCCCAACCCCTTTGCGTTGGTGGCTGGGCTGCCATAGACATAACTGTCAAAATCTATAGCGCACTGTCTCCCTACGCCGCCTTTGCCCCGGCAGAATCCGATCTTATTGCGCCGCAGAGGCTTTCCAGGGGGATCATCTCTCTGCCCTCACGTATCATCCGGCGGGCATCATCTATTTTACCGTGTATGTTAACCATCATTACGCCCTTTACCTTATAATCCTGCAAGTAATAGATAACTCCCCTTTTATACTCCTCTTCCCAATCAGAAAATGTGGAGAGTTCTGCGTTCACCTCTCCAACCGCACTATAGGCAAAATCAAATATATCTGAGAAGAAGAAGGGCATGTAATCGTAAGCCTGGTTGTTGCCAGCCATATTCCAACCCGCATGCCGCCCCTGCGCAATTGCGTTGTCCCAGTGTTCTACCCGCATATTTGCCCCAAGCGCCTGGTATGGGAAAAAGGCGTTGTCTCCGGCGGCATAGATAAAGGGATTAGAGGTTTGCAGGTTTTCATTAACAATAATTCCGTTCCCCACTTCCAATCCCGCCAGGCGGGCAAGCTCTGTCTCTGGTTTAATTCCGGCGCCCACTATGACTATGTCAGATTCAAACTGCTTGCCATTGCGTGTCTTAGTCAAATACCGTCCGCCGTTAAGCTTTTCAAATGATACTGGCACGTCGCCCTTGAAGATGAGCGTATTGCGTTCCAGGTATAAATTCTCTACTGCAAGGGCCAGGCTTCTGGGGAAGACTCTCTGGGCAATATGGTCTTCCGGGAAGATCATGGTTACTTGAACCCCGTTTTTTGTAAGAGAGGCGGCTAGTTCTGAGCCTATAAAGCCTCCGCCTATCACTACCGCCGTCTTTCCCGCGGTTGCCTTTGCACGGGTTTTAAGGTAATCGTCCAGGTAGCGGTAGTAGCAGATACCTTCCAGGTCTGCCCCCGGAATCTCAAGCCTTCTGGGCGTTCCCCCGGTGGACAGGAGGAGCTTGTCATAGTCAAAGGAGTGGCCGCGATCCGTTATCACCGTGCGAAGGGCGGAGTCTATCTCCTTAACCTGTGTCCCCAGAAGGATATCTACGTTGTTATCTATGTAGAAATCCTCTTTGTATACAAATATATCATCTACCTTCTTTTCTCCAAACCAGAGCTTTTTTGAGAGTGGGGGACGATTGTAAGGGAAGTATTCTTCATTACCTATCATAAGGATGGAACCGTTCTCATCCATGTCCCTTATGCCTTCTATTGCGTATGCCGCCGCAACACCGGCGCCCACTATAAGGTAGTTGTATTTCTCTCGCTCCATGCCAGGAACCTCCTTGACGTTTTTACGGTTCGGTTTACCCGCAGAGCCTTTAGGTTAAACCGGCAAGAGGGTTTACGCGCCTTTGATCTGGCGCAGCCACTATGACATCGCGAGGCAGGTATGCCATACGTTATGTCTATGACGGCATGGGTGCCGGCTTTTTGGGGGCCCTGCCAAAGATGGGGACATCCCAGCAAATCGTCATCCTGCAAAGTTGCACCTTCTCCTACAATGAGCAGCCTGCCGCCCCGGCGGAGCATTGTTATAAAAAGAATTTTAAGGATAAATGAAGGTTTTAGATGCCTTGCGCGTCTAATGTATGTGTACAATGTGCTTGTACTCTTTGCATGTCGGATCAAAAATCCCAAAGGAGTAGATAATGAAAAAAATATCTGTATTTCTCTTTGCGCTCACCCTTCTTGGAACAGGGGCTTTTGCCGCCCCAAGTGTGGAAAAGCCCTCTGGAGTGCAGCTTACCGTCTACAACCAAAACTTTGCGCTTATAAAAGAGGTTAGGGGACTCACCCTGGACAAGGGGATTAATTTTGTCTCCGTGCCGGATGTGGCGGCAACCATTCAGCCGGATACAGTAGCCATAAAATCCCTTCTCTCCCCAAACGCTTTTGTTGTGCGGGAGCAAAACTACCAGTATGATCTTATAAACCCGGCGACCATCCTAAATAAATCCATCGGCAAGAGAGTGCTTGTGCGCCGGTTTAACGGCGGAACGTTTCAGGTAGCGGAAGGAACGCTTCTAAGCTCAGAGGGAGGCGTGGTGATTCAGACGGCGGACGGCGTTCTCCTTAACCCGTCCGGCGAGATTCAGGTGTTGGAACTCCCCGGAGGGCTTGTCTCCCGCCCGACGCTTGTGTGGAAGCTGGAATCCGCAAAGAGCGGAGCAGGCCGTGCGGAGATATCGTACCTTGCAAACCAGATTACCTGGAAGGCGGATTATGTGGCCGTGATAGACGCAAAGGATGAGCGCGTAGACATAACCGGCTGGGTGACGCTTTCAAACAACAGCGGAGCCACCTATGAGAACGCCTCCCTGAACCTTATGGCAGGGGATGTCAACAGAATATCGGGAAATAGGTACAGGGATGGTGCAGTCGGCGCCGTATTTTCATCTGCTTCCATGAAGGCTGAGCCTCAGTTTGCAGAGAAGAGCCTGTTTGAATACCATCTCTACACCCTTAAAGATAAGACCACCGTCAAAAACAGAGAGACAAAGCAGATAAGCCTACTCGCTGCATCAGACGTGCCGGTGCAAAAGCAGTTTATTTATGATGGACGGAAGGGCTGGTGGGGGCCATGGCGGATAGCAAGCTATCGTCCGGGCGAAAGCTATGATGCAAGCACCAACAAGAAGGTAAATGTCTTTGTAGAGCTTATGAACAGCAAGCAGAACAACCTGGGAATGCCTCTTCCCAAGGGTATAGTAAGAGTATATAAGAGCGAAGAGGGTTCCAATCAGCACTTTATAGGGGAAGATTCCATAGACCATACTCCAAAGGACGAAAAGATACGCCTCTACCTTGGCGATGCCTTTGATATAGTAGGGGAGCACGCCCGCATAAACTTTAGGCGGATAGATACCCGTACCGTTGAAGAGACGTTCCGCATAACCCTGCGAAACCACAAGGATTCCCCCGTCACAGTGACGGCCATAGAACACCTTGTGAGCGATTGGAGTATAACCCAGAGCTCGCACAAATACTACAAGAAGGATGCCTCAACGGTAGAGATACCTGTAACTATCCCCAAAGACGGAGAGGTTCAGATAACATACACTGCCCGCACGCACTGGTAGAAACATCTGCGGAGGGGGCCGCCCACTCACAGGCAGCCCCCTCCGGCTTGCAACATATTTATCTCCGTCCCCTTAATCCCCGCGTTGACCCCAACATAAGAGTTTTGATACAATGCAGAGAGAACTCCTCTATGTGCTATATAGATTAAGAAGGAACCGTAGCGTGTATTATCCCAGCAAAGAAGAATTCATCCGCCGGTCTAAGTTGGGGAACCTTGTGCCGGTATACCGCGAGATTCTGGCAGATATGGAGACCCCCGTCTCCGCCTACAGAAAGCTGGCCCGCGGAGAGTACTCCTTCCTGCTTGAAAGCGTGGAGGGCGGCGAGCGGCTGGCCCGGTACTCCTTTATAGGCACAGACCCTTCCCTTATACTAAAAAGCAAAGGGCGCCAGGTGCAGATAACAGAGCGGGGGCGTACAGAAAATATCCTCCTTGAAGAAGGGAGAGACCCTCTGCACGTGCTCAAAGACCTGCTCCTCCGGTACAAGCCGGTGGACGATACGGCACTCCCCCGGTTCTCCGGCGGCGCAGTGGGGTACATAGGCTATGATACCGTACGCTTCTTTGAAGACATCCCCGGCACCGCCAAAGACGATCTTTGCATGCCGGATTGCTTCTTTATCTTCTCTGACGTGCTTGTAATCTTTGACCACTTAAAGCACAAAATGAAGGTGCTCTACAATGCAGAGATAAGTGGCGACCCCTCGCAAACCTATGATCTGGCTGTTAAAAAGATAGAAGAAATAATCGGCCGTCTCAAAGAGGCTCCCCTCCCATCAATACCAGGCGGCGTCAGCGCAACGCCCCGGGAACCCGTCTCAAACATGTCTAGGGAAGCATTCATGCGCATGGTGGAGGCGTGCAAGGAGTACATAAGAGCCGGAGACATCATCCAATCAGTAGTCTCTCAGCGCCTCTCCGTAAAGCTCTCCGCCCATCCCTTCAACGTCTACAGGGCGCTCCGGTCTCTCAATCCCTCCCCATACATGTACTATCTCTCTTTTGAAGACGTAAAGATAGTGGGTTCCTCCCCGGAGATTCTGGCAACGGAGAACAAGGGAGTGGTGCATACCCGGCCCATCGCCGGCACCCGCAAAAGAGGCCGGACGGAAGAAGAAGATAAGGCCCTTGAAAAGGAACTTCTGGCAGATGAAAAGGAGCGCGCCGAGCACATAATGCTTGTAGACCTGGGGCGGAACGATTTGGGGCGCGTTTCATCCTTCGGCACGGTGAAGGTTCAAGACCTTATGGTTATAGAACGCTACTCCCACGTAATGCACATAGTCTCCAGCGTGACGGGCATGCTTGCTCCGGGGAAAGATCAGTTTGATGTGCTCCGCGCCACGTTTCCGGCGGGGACGCTCTCCGGGGCGCCCAAAGTGCGGGCCATGCAAATAATAGAAGAGCTGGAACCCACCCGCCGGGGAGTATACGGCGGGGCCATAGGGTACTTTGGCTTCTCCGGAAACATGGATACCTGCATCACCATACGCACCATGCTTGTAAAAAACGGAGTAGCCTACATACAGGCCGGGGCCGGCATTGTTGCAGATTCAGACCCGGCATCAGAATACGAAGAGAGCATCAACAAGGCCGGGGCGGTGCTAAAAGCAATAGAGCTTGCAGAAGGCGGGCTTGACTAAAGTAGTTTCAGCGGAGATAAGCCATGATTCTGATGATAGACAACTATGACAGCTTTACCTACAACCTTGTGCAGTACCTTGGGGAGCTGGGAGAAGACCTTCGCATCTACCGCAACAATAAAATCTCCATAGAAGAGATGGAACGCCTTCAGCCAGACCGGTTAATCATCTCCCCCGGCCCATGCACGCCCAAAGAGGCGGGAATCTCCGTAGAAGCAATCCGCCGCTTTGCAGGGAAGCTGCCCATCCTGGGTGTCTGCCTGGGCCATCAGAGCATAGGTTACGCATTTGGAGCAGAGATTGTGCGGGCGGAGCGCCTTATGCATGGCAAAACATCCATGATACATCATGACGGAAAGGGGATCTTCAACAGCCTCCCCAACCCGCTCAGGGCAATACGCTACCATTCGCTTTTAATAGACCCTGCATCCCTGCCTTCATGCCTTGAAGTTACCGCAAAGACAGAACAGGGAGAGATTATGGGCATCCGTCATAAAGAGTTTGCAATAGAAGGGGTGCAGTTCCACCCGGAATCCATACTTACAGAGTATGGAAAGGACATGCTAAAAAACTTTGCGCAGGCAGGCAGGGAGATACCGGTATGATAAGAGATGCCATTAAAAAAGTAGTAGAGGGGCTGAACCTTTCAGAAGACGAAGCCGCCTTTTGCATGCAAGAGATAATGAGCGGGGAAGCAACCCCGTCCCAGGTGGCAAGCCTTATCACCGCCCTCCGCATGAAAGGCGAAACCGTGGAAGAGATTACCGGCTTTGCAAAGGTTATGCGGAAGATGAGCATAAAAATTCCCACAAAGCACAACCCCTCTTCTATGATAGATACCTGCGGAACCGGCGGAGACCACAGCAATACCTTTAACATTTCAACTGCAGCCGCCTTTATAGTGGCGGGGGCGGGCGTGCCAGTTGCCAAGCACGGGAACAGGGCCATGTCAAGCAAGTGCGGCAGCGCAGACGTGCTGGAGGCTCTGGGCGTGGATATTACCCTCTCTGCAGAGGCCGTGGGCCAATGCCTGGATGAAGTGGGCATAGGCTTTATGTTTGCCCCCTCTCACCACCCCTCCATGAAGCATGCCATTATACCCAGAAAAGAGATAGGCATAAGAACGGCCTTTAACATACTGGGCCCGCTCACCAATCCCGCAGATGCAAAAAAGCAGCTCCTGGGCGTAAGCGAAGCACGTCTTACAGAGCTTATGGCCGCCGCGCTTTTGCGGCTTGGGAGCAACAGGGCCATTGTAGCTCACGGGCTGGACGGCATAGACGAACTAACCACTGTAAAAAAGACGCAGATTACAGAGATAAAAGACGACGGGCTTGCAACCTACCAAATCTCCCCGGAAGAGATGGGAATCCCCGCCGCCCTAAAGGACGATATTGCAATAAGCGGCGGGGCAGAAGAGAGCGCCCGGGTTATTACATCTATCCTGAATGGGGAGCAGGGGCCTAGAAGGAATATAGTCCTTCTAAACGCCGGAGCCGCGCTCTATGTTGCAGAGAAGGCCTCCACCCTGAAGGGCGGCATAGCAAAGGCCGCCGAAACCATAGATAACGGACAGGCAAGAGATGTGCTGAACGGGCTGGTTAAACTCAGCCAAAGGTTGGGCGAAAGTGATATTAGATAAAATCCTCACAGATAAGCTCCCATTCATAGAGGCCTGCAAAAAAAACATGCCCCTTGCAGAGATGGAACGCCTGGCGCGCTCTGCGCCCCACCCTAAAGATTTTGAACAGGCCCTCCTCTCCGCCGGGGGAGACATTGCTATTATTGCAGAGGTGAAAAAGGCATCGCCCTCCAAGGGGCTCATCCGGCCGGATTTTTGCCCGGCGGATATAGCCCGCGCCTATCAATCGTCCGGGGCCGCCGCTATCTCCGTGCTTACAGATGAAAAGTACTTTCAGGGCAGCTTAAACTACCTTAAAGCTATAAGGGTCGCCGTAAGCCTGCCCATTCTTAGAAAAGATTTTATAATAGACCCTTACCAAATATTTGAAGCCAGAGCAGCGGGCGCAGATGCCGTGCTTCTTATAGCGGCCGCCCTTCCGCCGGGCCTGCTCCGCAAGCTTAAGGGCGTGGCAGATGAATTGGGAATGGCCTCTCTGGTAGAAGCGCACACCGCAGAAGAGCTGGATGAGGCGCTTTTGGCAAAGGCCCGGATAGTGGGCATAAACAACCGCAACCTGCAGACCTTTGAAACCTCGCTTAATACCACCCTCCGGCTTGCCGCAAAGGTTCCGCCCGGGGTGACGCTTGTAAGCGAGAGCGGTATCTTCACCCGGGATGACGTGCTAAAAGTAAAATCCGCCGGGGTGCGCGCCGTTCTTGTGGGCGAATCCCTTATGAGGCAGCCCAATCCCGGAGACGGCGTGCGCATGCTTCTGGGAGAGTGACCGTTTATGGTAAAGATTAAAATCTGCGGAATCACAAACATGGCAGATGCAGCGGCGGCGGTGCGCGCCGGGGCGGATGCGCTGGGCTTTGTCTTTGCAGAAAGCCCCCGCCGAATAAGCCCGGATGCCGCCGCAGAGATAGTGAGCACGCTTCCGCCGTTTATAACCACCGTGGGAGTCTTTGCCGGGGAGAGCGCAGACAGCATTTGCAGAATAATGGATGCCGCGGGCCTGGATGCAGTTCAGTTGCACGGCTATGAAGGGGAGTTTGCCTGGCCGCACGAACCCAGGTGGCGCATCATCCGCGGGATAAGGGTTCGCCGGGAAGAAGACATCCGCGCGGCCGCAGAGCTTAAATGCTCCGCCCTGCTTCTGGATACCCACGTAGAGGGCGCTCTGGGCGGCACGGGCCGCACCTTCAACTGGAACCTGGCAATTCTGGCAAAAGAGACAAAAAAGCCGGTTATACTGGCAGGGGGCCTTTCCCCGGAGAACGCGGGTGAGGCCGTCCGCAAAGTGCATCCGTATGCCGTAGACGTCTCATCCGGTGTAGAGGCATCCCCCGGCATAAAAGACCATCGCAAAATAGAGGAGTTTATAAAAAATGTCAGAGAGAGCTAACAGCCTGCCGGATGAGATGGGGCATTTTGGAGAGTTTGGTGGCAGATTTGTGCCGGAGACGCTTGTTCCGGCGCTTACAGAGCTATCCCGTGAATACGAAAAGGCAAAGGTTGATCCGGCCTTTCAAGAAGAATTAAGCTACTACTTAAAAAACTACATAGGCCGCCCAACTCCGCTCTACTTTGCAGAGAACATAACCCGTGAGCTTGGAGGCGCAAAGATCTATATAAAGCGGGAAGACCTCTGCCACACCGGCTCTCACAAAATGAACAACTGCATGGGCCAAATCCTCCTTGCAAAAAGAATGGGAAAGCCCAGAATTATAGCAGAAACGGGCGCCGGTCAGCACGGAGTGGCCACCGCCACCGCCTGCGCGCTCTTTAACTACCAGTGCGAGATATACATGGGCGCAGAAGATGTTAGGCGGCAGGCCTTAAACGTCTTTAGAATGCAGCTTCTGGGCACAAAGGTAAACTCCGTCTCCTCCGGCTCAAAGACTCTTAAAGACGCCATTAACCAGGCCATGCGCGATTGGGTTACAAACGTAGAAAACACGCACTACATCTTCGGCACAGTGGCCGGGCCGCACCCCTTCCCCAAAATGGTGAGGGATTTTCAATCTGTAATAGGCCGTGAAGTCAGGGAGCAGATAATAGAACGGGAGGGCAGGCTCCCGGATTACGTGGTGGCCTGCGTGGGGGGCGGAAGCAACGCCATGGGAATCTTCCACCCCATGATAGAGAGCCCCCAGGTCCGCCTTGTGGGCGTTGAAGCCGCCGGAAGCGGAATAGAGACCAGACGGCACTCCGCCACACTTAACGCCGGCTCGCCCGGAATCCTGCACGGCACAGAAAGCTACCTTCTTCAAGATGAAAACGGCCAGGTTATGGAGACGCACTCCGTCTCTGCCGGACTGGATTATCCCGGAGTAGGGCCGGAACACAGCTGGCTAAAAGACACAGGCCGGGCAGAATATGTTTCCGCCACAGATGCAGAAGCCCTCTCCGCCTTTGAATGGCTTGCTGAAACAGAGGGTATAATACCAGCGTTAGAGTCATCGCATGCCGTGGCCTACGCCAGAAAGCTTGCCCCTGCTCTTTCAAAAGATGAAATAGTGGTAATAAACCTATCCGGCAGGGGAGATAAAGACTGCGAGCAGGTTTCGGAAATTCTTAACATGGGCCTGCCGGAGGAGAAGAGATGACAAGAATAGGCAGGCGTTTTTCTGAACTTAAAAAACTGGGAGAGGGCGGGCTTGTCACCTTTATTACGGCAGGCGACCCAAATATAGAAACAACCCTTAAAATAATCCTGGAATTGGACAAGGCCGGGGCAGATGTGGTAGAGATAGGTATACCGTTCAGCGATCCCATTGCAGACGGGCCGAGTATTCAGGCTGCATCCATGCGCGCCCTTGCGCAGGGCACCAACATCCCCGCTGTGCTGGGGCTGGTGCAGGGCGTGCGCCGTGAATCTCAGATACCCATAGTGCTCATGACCTATTACAACCCGGTCTTTCACTACGGGACAGAACGCTTTGCCCAGGACGCCGCCCGCGCCGGGGCAGACGGGGTTATAGTAACGGATATCATCCCGGAAGAAGCAGCGGTCTGGAAGAAGGCTGCAGATGATGCAGAATTAGATACAATCTTCCTTCTTGCCCCCACAAGCCGGGAGGATCGCATAGAAAAGGTTGCTAATCTGGCATCAGGTTTCATATACTGTATATCAAGGACGGGAATAACCGGCGCCGGAACAGAGATGTCCCTGGACGCGCGCAAACTGGCAGAGGCCGTAAAAGGCCGCACGGACAAGCCGGTTGCAGTGGGTTTTGGCATCTCAAACCGCAAACATGTACAGGATGTATGCAGTTATGCAGACGGCGCAATTGTAGGAAGCGTGCTTGTAGATACCATAGCCCGGTATTCAGGCACAAAAGAGCTATTAGAAAACGTGCACAAACTGGTGAAAAGCCTTAAATCCGGCACGCTGGATAAGTAAAGAGAATTCAAGCGTAGAACATATGGTGAAAGGGAGCTGGTAAGTGTATACAAAAGAACAATTCGCAAAGCTTATAGACCACACATTGCTTAAGCCCACCGCAACCAAGCAGGACATAATAAAGTTCTGCGAAGACGCAAGAAAGTACCATTTTGCGGCAGCCGTCATCTTTCCGTTCTGGGTAAGGCTTGCCGTAACGCAGCTTCAGGGAAGCGATGTTAAAATCTGCACCACTGTGGGTTTCCCCTATGGAGCCAACACCCGCGTAACAAAAATCAACGAATCCAAAAACGCGGTTGCAAACGGCGCAGAAGAGATAGACGTGGTAATGAACGTTGGGGCGCTTAAAACCGGGGATTATGATTTTGTAAAACGCGAACTTGCCGATATTGTAGATGCCACAAACTTCTCCGGCATGACGCAGGATTCCGGGAGCACCCTTGTAAAAGTGATTATAGAAACCCCGCTCCTCTCTACAGAAGAGAAGGTAAAGGCCTGCGAAATCTGCCGTGAAGCCGGGGTGGATTTTATTAAAACCGCCACAGGGCTTGCACCAAACGGCGCCGTGGTGGAAGATATAAAGCTTATAAGAAGCGTGGTAGGGCCTACAATAGGCGTAAAGGCCGCGGGCGGCATCCGCACGGTTGAGCAGGCCATGAACCTGCTTGATGCAGGCGCCAGCCGGCTTGGTACAAGCGCAGGCATCACCCTTATGCAGACTTACGACCCGGACATGCTGCTAAAAGGCGTAAAGTAACAGGAACAACATGCCGGTTTATACAACAAGCGCAATAGTCTTAAGGCGGATGAACTTTGGTGAGACAGACCGCATAGTCACGCTCTACTCGCGGGAGTACGGAAAGCTGGGCGCCATAGCAAAAGGCGCCCGCAAGGGACTCTCCCGCTTCGCCGCCGCCACGGAACTTTTGGCCTACGGGCGGTACCAGCTTGCAACAGGACGCACTCTGGACGTGCTTTCGCAGGTAGAAATAAAAGAATCCTTCCCCAGCATACATACAAACCTCTCAAAAGTTGCCCACGCCACCTACCTGGCAGAGCTTGTAGATAAAATGCTGGAAGAACGGGACCCAAACCCAAATATCTTTGATCTTCTCCTCTCCACACTCTACCTTATGGAGCGGCCGAACGACCCGGAGAAGATAACACTTATGTTTGAGCTGCAGTTTATGAAGGCGCTGGGCTACGAACCCATCCTTGATAGATGCCTCCGCTGCGGCGCCTCACAAAGCAACTCTACGGAACTCTTCTTCAGCCCGTCCCTGGGAGGCCTTGTCTGCCGGGTATGCGGCCCCCTTCCGGAAGACGCCATCCCCATCACCGGCCCGGCCGTGCGCGCAATGCAGGAGCTTATAAGCGCAGATGCGCGCGCGGTAGAACAGATGGAAATACCGCCCGCAACCATCTCCCAAATCTCCCATGTTATGCGCTGGTACATACGTTACCGTGCAGACAGAGATATGAAAAGCCGGGAGTTTCTGGATTCCCTTAAGCTGGGGTAAAGGGGCGCAACTTAAATATCAAGCAAGGGTTGGCTTGCCCTGGCTCCGAGGCGCCAGACAAGGCTTGCCGCGTTTCTTTCCGCCACTTCAAGCACAGTGTTTGCAAACCCTGCCATAGAGAGGCGCTCCTGAACATACCGGCGGGCAAGCCGCGGGGAGTTGTTGGTTTGGCTAAGGTGGCCAAGCCATATTGCAGAAGGCGCACGGCATCTATCCAAATGTCTCAGGATAAGCTCTGCCGCATCTGCATTAGACAGGTGCCCGTATTCGCCTAAAATACGCTTTTTAAGGAGCCATGGATACGGCCCGGAAACAAGCCTCTCCACATCATGGTTGCTCTCTATAATTGCAAGGTTGGCGCCCTCTATTTTTTGCAGAATCTCCTCTCCCGCCACCCCCGTATCCGTTACAAAGGATACCTTCCACTTTTTATAGTAGATATTGTAGCCCACGGGTTCCACGGCATCATGAGAGGTGGGGAAGGATTCCACAACAATATCATCCAGGGTGGCGGAGCAGCCCGTATCTAACGTCCACCAGGATGGCGGGGCATATTCGCGCGAGAGTACGGTAAGCGTGGCGGGGTTTGCAACAACGGGGACGCCGAAACGCTTGGAGATAGTATAGGCGCTTCTTGAGTGATCCCCGTGTTCATGGGTTAGAAAGACGGCATCCAGATCTGCCAGAGTAACCTTGTACCTGGAGAGCCGTTTCTGCAGGGTAAGCACGGGAACCCCTGCATCCAGCAAAATCTTTGTGTTTCCGGCCTTAACAAGCACGGAGTTCCCGGAACTCCCGCTGCCCAGCGAATGAACGGAAAAATCCAACCCTTAAAGCACCCCGGCCGGTTATTTTTTACTTTGCGTTCACCGGCGCTTACCAATAATAACATAAATCGGCCATATTCTCAAGAAGATTTACTCTGCGTCCGCGCCGCGGATGCCGTCCTTGGTGAGGTTGATATCCGGGAGGTTGTCGTTTGCCGGGAGTATCTGCCGGGATTCAAGGTACCGGACGTGACCGTCTGCAAAAAGATAGACCCCTGCGCCCTCCCTTGGCGGGGAAATGCGGCTTTTGTATGGCGGGCATGAAGTAATATTCTCCTCCGGCGGCGTGCTTTGCACTTATGGGTACAGACAATGGGTATGCAGGGTTCGGCATCAGGCATCCGGCGGACGGTTTTTAAGGGCCGCCTCTATCCGCTCCCGGCTCTTTACCAGGTCTGCGCCGCTTGCGGGGGCGTGCACCTCCAGCACAATCCGGGCCTCCTTCGGCACGGACTGCATTATGCGGTCAAACTCTATCTCTCCCCTGCCAACCGCCCTGTGGTCTGAAGAGTTAACAGCATCGTGCACATGAATGCCCGCCATCCTCCCGGAGTAACGTCTAAGGTACTCGCCCTTCTCTGCCAGCCCAAGGGTCTCCTGCACGTGCTCATGACCGGTATCGTGCCAGTAGCCCAGCACGGGGGAATCAAGCTCATCAAAAATAATCTGGAACTCTTCTAACGAAGGGATCTCCGTATAATAGTACCGGGTCTCAAGCCCAAGCCTTACGCCCGCTGCAGATGCTATGGGGATAAGCTCCCCCAGGCTCTCTATGGTGCTCTTAAGGAAGGGCTCGCGGACCCTGTTGCGGCGGGCCATATCCTCTTTCACAATGGCCTCTCCCTCTGCTCTGAACCCTGCGCCAATAAGCCTGCCAGCCGTTTTCTGCTCAAAATTTATCTCTACAAGCCCCGCGTGCAGCACAACAAGGCGGGCGCCAAACCTTTCGGCCCATTTTATGGTTTCGGCTGCCTGCATAACCGCGGCCTCTCTGCGGTACTTGTCCGGGGCGGAGAGGGGGGTCTGTTCCCGCGCTGCGGGACAGGGGTTGTGCAGGCTTACTACTTCTATCTCGCCGGATTCTACCATGGGGACTATTGAGGGGAGCATGCTTTTATCCGTGCCGGCTGCAAGTTCAAAGCTCTCAAAGCCCAGGTTGCAAAGCTCGCCTATCACCTGGCTGCCGGATGTGTGCCTTGCAGTGTTCCAGGCGGTGGATATGGCTATATGAGAGGAGTTATTCATCTTGCCACCCTTTATGCTTCTCCCCGCCTGGAGGAGTGCGGGCGGGTTAACTATCTATTTCCCCGGAAGCCGCAAGTTTATGCACGCGGCAGGGAATTTTTCCACCTCTTTCCATCTCTGAAATGGTATCAAGGGTGTATGGATCGTGGGTGAAGAGCATGATTTGGTATTTTGCGGCCAGTTCTGAAAGAAGATGCAGAACGTTTGCAAGGCGGTTGCGGTCAAAGTTTGCAAAAGGATCGTCCATGATAAGCGGAAGCCTGTGCCCGTGGGAGAGCATCTCTGCAAACGCAAGGCGGACGGTCAGGTAGAGCTGATCTGCCGCGCCGGCGCTTAGACTTGCGGGTGGCACGGAGGTCTTTTCCGGACAGTCTACGCTTATCTTCCCGCCCGGCTGAATTGCGATGGATGCATACCGTCCTCCCGTTAAAAGCGAGAGGCAATCCCCCGCCTTTTGGCAGAGTTCCGGCAAGTATTCATCCGTTACGCTCTTTGTAACTTCTGTGATTGCATCTATGGCAACACCGTAAGCCTTGTGCAAAAACTCCAGTTCTTCTTTTCTTTGATGAAGGAACTCTATCTCTCCGGTGAGCGATGCAAGGTCCCGGGCATTCCTCCGTTCAGATTCAAGCGCGCCGCTTACCTGGTGCAGACGCGCCTCTGCCCTGGGGAGGGAGAGCTGCAGGGCGGCGGATTCTGCCCGCCATGATTCGGATTCTTCTGTGGAGGGCTGGTAGCCTTCAAACTCATCCTCCAGCTCCCTTTTAACGCCGGAGAGCTCCCTTGCAAGTTCGGCTTCCTGGGCCTCTATGTCTTCCGGCTTGTGATCCCCAAGCGCCCGGGAGATAGAGAGTTCAAGCTCCCGCGCGCGTGATGCCAGCCTTCTGTAAGCCTTTATCCTGGACCATGCCTGCGCAGGGTCTGCCGAGTTGCAGTAGCTTAGTATCCCCTTTTCTTCCATAGAGAGTTGGGCCAGCTCTTCCCGGGCGGAGTTGATAAGCTCGCACACATGGCGGAGTTCTATGCTGGCCCCGGCGGCCCTTATTTGGGCGTACCTTACCGCAAAGACAGCGCCCGGCAGAAGGAGCAGGTATGCCCTTGCATCTATGGCGGTGCCAAGAACAAGGCCCGCAAGCGTAAAGAGCACGGCGCCCGCAAGAATTACAGGCGTAAGCGCGCCCCCAAAGGCACGGCGCTGATCTTCCCCGGCAGCATCCAGTTCTGATATTCTATCTTCAAGCTCTTCTCTGCGACCGGCTATCCGTGAGAGGTGCCCCCCAATCTCTTCGTCCTTCCCTACAAGGTCTGCATATGAGGTGAGTTCTTTGTTTGTGGCAGAGAGCTCTGTAAGGGAATTTTTAATCCCGGAGAGGGTGGCAAAGACTTCCTTGTGCTGTGCATCCAGGCGGCCTTCTCTATTCTTTAGATCCAGCCATCTCTTGTGCCTGTCAAGCAGGCTGCCCACTGCCTGAAGCCGCTCCGTATCACAGGCAATCCTATCCTGGAGGGCGGCCTGTTCTGTTTCAAGGTTTTTTATATGATCCCGTGAGCGGCGGGCATCGGCAAGGTCTTCGGCACTTCTTCTAAGCCGTTCTATAATGGTATCGTATTCCCTTGGGTTGGCGGGGCGGGCGCGGCCTATAACCGCGTCCCGGGAGGCTTCAAGGCGTTTTATTATCTCTGTTGCAGAGGCGTGGGATGTGCCTGTAAGCAGGCGTTCAATCTCTCCTCCCACAGATTCCAAATCTGATGGTGAAAGCTTGCTCATGCCCAGCTGGCGCACGGAGACGGTGTTTTCAAAGACCCCCCGGGAAGAGATTCCCGTGTGAAGAGCTATGTGCGCTTCCACCTGATCCTTGCCTGAAACCGTGTCTGAAGGGGTGCCATCCGTAAATGTAGAGAGCGTGGCGGCGCCCTGTGCCAGCCTTCTATCCAGATGATATGTTTTGCCGTCCGCAAGGTAGGCGAGCATAACGGAGCAATCGTTCCCGTTCCATGATTCTACGGCTTTGCCGCGTTCTCTGCCAAAAAGGGCGCAGCATAGGGCTTCGTAAATGGTTGATTTGCCAGATTCGTTGGGCCCAAAGATAAGATTCAGCCCGGGGGAAAATGACAGCTTTTTCTCTTTAAACCTTTTAAAGTTTGCAAGCTCAAGTTCTAAAAACTCCACGGCTTACTCCTCTCTGAACGCGGCTATGCCCAGTTCAAGCGCGCGTGCAAGGAGCCTTTTTGCCTCCGGGTCGGCGGCTTCTTCTATAGTCTTTTTCATGTGCCTGCTAAATCTGCCGCGGATTGTGAGGTCGCCCTCTGCAATATCTGAAGAGGCAAGAATCCCGGATGTATCTATAGAGATATAGTGGCAGGATTCCTTAAAACGCTCCGAGAGTTCTTCCAGCACCGATGCCACATCCTCCGCCGGCATGCCGGAGAGTTTAAGATGGACAAGGTTGTTTGCCTGGCAGTATTTACGGACGGCATCAAAAAGGCTGCCCTGCGTATCAAAGGAGGTGCAATCAATATCTGCAGACAACATGGTGCGGGTGTTGGTCTTTAACGGCAGAGTTGTGACGCTTCCATCGTCTTCCACCTCTCCGTAAATTGCAAACCGGTCGCCAAGCTCCGGGGAATCAAAGCTTATCCCCTCTGGCGTTCCGGGGTAGCAGCCTGCATATAGTGCGCTGCCCGTCTCTATGGGCTGGCAGCTGTGATAGTGTCCAAGAGCGGCATAGTTAACTCCCGCGGCTTCCAGATCGCCTGCAGAGAAGGGGTGGTACCCGTTCATCTGCCCCTGAAAGTGCTCAAGGGAGGCGTGCACAAGGGCTATGCAGGGCAGGTCCGGCGTATGGAACCCGTCAAAGGCCCGGCGGCCGGAGCCCCCGCGCTCAAATGCGGTGCCGCAGACGGCCACGCCCATATCTTCCAGCAGCACGGTATCCCACGAAGTATCCATGAATACATGTACCTTGGAGGAGCTGAGCCTCTGCCAGATGCCGTTTGGCCGCGCGTAATCATGGTTGCCCGGTATGGCAAAGATCAGCCGCCCTGCATCTGTGAAACGCGTGAACTCCACCATGACCGCCTCTACATCCGTGGGGTCCGGGTCTGGGGAATCAAAAAGATCGCCCGCCACAAGGAGCATATCCGCCCCGCGCTCAAGGGCCGTGTCCACAATTTTGGCGAGCGCACGCCGCTGATCCCGCCTGCGTTCGTTGGCAAGCTGCGGGGGCAGAAACCCTAAGGGTCTGCCAAGGTGAAGATCTGCGGTGTGAACAAACCTGGCACGGGCCACGGTGCGCTCCTTTCTGGGCGTGTTGATGTGATAATCTATCTACAAACGTATGGTTGCATTATAGGTAACGCACGCCGCTCTGTCAAACTTTGTCCGGTTCCGGGAAAGGGCTGGGCTTAAAACCCGTGAGCGGCCTGAAGGGTTGGCGCCGGGCGGGCACAAAAAAACCCGCCTCCCGGGAAGGGATTGGGGTTTTCCTGTAAAAAGCTATTCTGAAGGCGGTTTACTGGGCCGCTTGTGCCTTGTTTGCAGCCCGCATCAGCCGGGATTTGCGCCGCGCCGCCGCGTTTTTGTGGATTATACCCTTCTCGGCAGCCTTGTCTGTAACGCTGGCTGCGGAAGAGATGGATTTTACCATGGCCTCTGCATCGCCGGATGCAATTGCGGCCTTGGCACTTTTCACAAATGTCTTGATCTTGGATTTTGCCGCCACATTCCTAGCGTGCCGCTCGCGAGACTTTTTAACATCCTTGACCACTGACTTTATGTTTGGCAAGAGAGTTCACCCCCAAATCGTAACTATCTCAAAAAGTAAGCATATTGAACCATCATACGGTTAATGCCATCTCAGGCAAACCAGTATAACAGGTTTGCGGGAGAATAGCAAGTTCTTTTTCTCTTTTTCTGGCTTGCCGGATGCGGGCTGCTGCTATAAAAAAGAGGGAGGCATAACGCCTCCCTCTTCAGGATTCTGTATTGCTTAGTACTTTTGCAGCAGCGTACCGGAGCACTCTGCGGCTAAAGTATTACCTGGTGAAATACTAGAACAGGCCCAGGAACCCTGCCGAAAGGCCGTTGGATTCCGCAATATCACCGGTCTTGGTGATTACGCGGTACTCAGCAAAGACTGCCCTGTCGGTGGAGTTGCCTATGAAGAACCTGGAGCCTGCATACAGCACTGCGCCAAGGCCGCCGTTTACGCCTGCGGCAGAGGTGTTTACATAGGAGAAACCTATACCTGCGTAAGGAAGCATGCCGGGAGTATTTACGTTAGTGAAGTTGTAAGACACGCTAGGGGTGATGCTCCACTGGGTGATGTTCTCGCCGCCTGCTGAAACATTGGCGAAATCCAGCCCGATTCTGGGCTCCCAGTTAGGGGTCATGAACTTACCAAGCTCAACGCCCAGGCCAAAAACTGCGCTGGAACCGGTGTTATTCCATTCCAGTGAACCCTTGACCTCTGTCTTTCCGGTGAGGTCCTGCGCGGCACAAGCCATGCCTGCTACGCAGACCATGAGAAGTGCGCACATAAGAAACAGTGTGACTTTTTTCATTACTCTTTCCCTCCGTTTTTTTGTATGCATCTCTCATGGGATTGCACGGAGGCTGTCCATGTTTCGCCTTCCGGCATCCCCTTTGGATGCATGTAAAAGGTTGCTTATACTACAAGCAGTTAACCTACTGCTTGAATTACAGGCAGCCCATCAACTGCTATTATAGCGAATAATACAGATATGTCAAACAGTTTGACAATTTTTGATTGGATTCTTATACTTAATGTGGTTGTTTTTGCGTAAAAATACAAATGCGGAAGCTTTTTGCCCCCAGCCGCCCCGCACAAGCACTCCTTTGGCAATGCCGGAAAGAAAGACTGCAGGATTGAGCGAACTTACAAATACAGAAGTACCAGATACAGAATCCCGTCCGGTCAGGTCAACAAGCCGGGTGGTGGCAGCAGCCACGGGCCTTATGATAGTGACCATCCTTCTTTCACGCCTCCTGGGGTTTGTGAGGGAATCTCTGCTGCTCTACTATTTTGGGCGGGGCGCCCTCACAGATATCTACAAGCAGTCCTTCATTATCCCGGATATGCTCTACTTTCTTATTGCAGGCGGAGCGCTCTCTTCTGCGTTCATTCCCGTGTTCACAAGGTACCTGGCGGAGGGCAGGGAAGAGGATGCCTGGAAGACCTTCTCCGTTATAGCCTGCGTGGCCATGCTGGCGGCTTCCGTATTTATTGTTTTGGGAGAGATCTTTGCAGTGCCGCTGTCAAGATTAGTCTCTCCGGGGTTCAGGCCGGAGCAGGTAAAGGAGATGGCGTACCTTACAAGGATTATCCTGCCCGCACAGGCCTTCTTCTTTTTAGGCGGCTTGATGATGGGTACCCTCTACGCCAGGAACCATTTTCTGACCCCGGCGCTCGGCCCGCTCATCTATAACGTGGGGATAATTGCGGGCGGGCTTATTACGGCGCATTTCCACAGAGCAGATATACAGTACCTTTCACGCCCGGAGATAGTACAGGCCATGCATGTTTACTTCTCTCCAACCGCCACTCCGGCAGAGCTTGCATCTGTGGTGGGGCAGGTGGATATATCGCACGTCCTGCGGGTGGGGACAAGGGTAGTCTCCGGCTACTCCTGGGGGGCGCTTATAGGCGCGTTTCTGGGGAACTTCTGCCTGCAGCTTCTTGTTATGAAGAGGATGGGGATGCGTTTTACCCCATCACTTGATGTTCGGCATGAGGGAGTAAAAAAGGTCTTTCTGCTTATGCTCCCGGTGATACTAGGACTCTCCCTTCCTCAGTTGGATGTTCAGATTAACAAGTTCTTCGGCACGTTCCTTGCCGTGGGGGCGGTAACGGCGCTGGATAATGCAAACAGGCTTATGCAGGTGCCCTACGGCGTCTTTGGGCAGGCCTTTGGCACGGCGGTCTTTCCCACGCTCTCCGCTCTTGCTGCAAAGAGCCTGTGGGATGATTACCGGGTTCAACTTAGCCAGGGTATCCGCGGAATTGTCTTTCTAACGCTCCCAGCATCCGTGCTTATGATGGTGCTGGCCACTCCCATAGTGAGGCTTGTGTTTGAGCACGGAAAGCTTGTCACCCCGCACGATACTTATATCACGGCTGTGGCGCTTGTCTTTTACTGCGCCGGGGTATTTGTGTGGAGCATACAGGCCGTAGTTGCCCGGGGATTTTATGCTCTGCATGATACGCTGACTGTTGTTCTCTCCGGTACCCTGGCAACAGTACTCTTTGTTATTATGAACGTTATCTTTATGCGTACTCCCTGGGCAAAGCTCCCTGAAGCGCCAGCCGGCTTGGCCCTTACCACCACACTGGCTGCATCTGCCCACACGGGGCTTCTTATGTGGCTTTTAAGCCGGCGTACAGGGGGGATAGACGGCCGGCGGATTGTAACCTCCATAGGCAAAATGATGCTGGCTTCAGCCATAATGGCCGGTTTTACCGGATTTGCCTACGGACAGATGCAATCCTTTGCTCCTTTTGCGCGGCTTATGCTTGCCAACAAGGTGGCCGCCACTATTCTGGAGATCCTTGTAGCAGGAGGATTGGGGACGGCTGTTTATGCAGCGGCATCCTCATTATTAAGGATTGAAGAGATGCAGTACGCCGTCTCCATGTTTAAGAGACGCTTCCACAAAAAGACCTCTGAGTAGCGCTGCATAAAACGTGCTTTGGATGAGCAGGCAGTACACCCCGGGCTTAAACCCGCGGGCAGGCTTGAGCAAGGCGCATCAACCCCCGGTGCGATACTTCGGTCGCAGAGCCGAAGGCGACGCTGCCGAAGCCCAGGGCAGAGGAATAGCTACAGCGTATCCATCATCACCCTTGGTGTGCTGGCGGAGTGCCTCCGGAGAACCAGTCATTCGGTGAAAGCCAAGTACTTCACCAAAAAAGTTTTAATGGTTAACAAGGCTTCGGCAGCGGCGTGCTTCGCACTCTGCGACCGAAGTATCATCCGCCATAATTTGGTGAGCCGCTCGACTAATCCGGGATAGGAGCGCACCCCAGGATTAAACCTTCATGGGCAGGCTGGATAAATCCGGCATCCGGCCTTTCTGCGTCTGCAATGGATTACTCATCTACCTCATTCTTATATAGATATCAGGCTTCTGCAGGCAAGTGGCCGCTATAGGTATAAACATACTAGCCATATATTATACTTTGACATAATGCTGCCAGCTCATCTATAATAGGCTACCTCTTTGTTTTGCTTCTGCCTGTCCTATCTACCATGGTGGGCAGTAGGGTCAAGACTACTGCAAGAGATAAATTTCTCCAGAACCGGAGTTGGCGTATGAAAAGGTTTGCAGCATTTGTCGTCTTTTTTCTTCTTTTATCTATGGCCGTATATGCAGATACCGCCCCCACAGCAGGCGGAACCCCGCAAGAGAATGCGAAGGTTGCCATGACGCCGGAAGAGTTGCGCTTTGTAGATTTGGTAAATACGGAGCGGGCAAAACAGGGGCTCTCCAAGCTT
>CALNCU010000160.1 GCA_937875395.1 uncultured Armatimonadota bacterium
CCGGCTGTTTTTTTGGAGCTTGGCGTAGAGATTCTATAGTTTCCTTTGTACACTTAAAATTACGGGGGAACCCAAAATTCCGGTGAGGCCGGTAAGCCGGAATATGCCTTCTATTGCCATAGAAATTTCTGCTAACCCAAATATTCTGTGCAGCACCATGGGTAGAAAAAACTGCCGGATACTTGCAGCCTCCCCAAATCCTGCAGCATTGAATAACCGGAGCAACTGCCGCTTTCTAAAGCATGTAAACTCTCTGGTGTTGCCCTCCAGCCATTTTTTTACAGGGAAGAGAAGGGGGGCTATATAATTTAAGCTGCATACCTCCGGGTAGTCTAAAACAACGGCTTTTGATGCAACTCTGGATAGCTCGCCCAAAAAGGCCTGCCACTTGTTTACGTGAGCCAGAAGCCGGTAACTTATAACAACATCAAATGATCTGTCCGGAAACGGCAGGCTTAGAATGTTTCCTGCCGTAAAATGTATCTTTCCGTTATCAATATACGGCTGAATGCGGGATTTGCACTCCTCAGAACTGCCCAGTACGGTAACCTTATAACCGTTTCTAACCAGCCCGTCCGTCAACTGCCCGTGACCGCCCCCCACATCAAGCACAGAGGCTCCGGGGTAGGGGGCCAGCATCTTTAGTGTGGCCTCCTCCTGCGTCTTTAAGAACCATTCGCCCACCTTACCGGCAAAACGGTTAGCGTATTCATCTGAAGATGTAACAATGTCTGCTGTTTCCGTAAAAGCCGTAGAATACATTTTATAGCTAACGCCCTCTGCTGCTCCGGGATTATTGGCATGTTATTATTACCCTGAAAAATCCCAGCCAAACCGCAGATGATATTGACAGCTCATAAAAACTACGGTATTATCACCATATAAACATATGTTGATGTATTTATGGAGGATATTTTGCCATCTGTTAACTCAATATTCAAGGCTCTGGGAGACCCGGTGCGGGTTCGGATAGTAGAAATGCTCTCTTTAAACGGAGAAATGTGCGTCTGCAAGATTATGGAAGAACTTTCTATGACACAACCGGCCGTCTCTCATCACCTTGCCACATTAAAGAAAGCCGGTCTGGTATATCCCAGAAAGGAAGGCCAGTGGATTCATTATTCGCTGTGCAAAGATGTTGTTGCAGATGTAGCAATTGCATTCCTAGAAAGAATTGCAAAGAAACCCTGTGAATGCTGCTGCAAGGGAGGCTAAATGCATGAGGAATGGCGAAACATCCTGCTGGTAGGGTTACTGTTTAATACAATGTTTTAGGACACAGGAGATATTAATGAAGATTCAAATTTTAGGTACGGGATGCCCCAAGTGCAAACAGCTTATGGCAAATGCAGAACAGGCCGTAAGAGAATCCGGCGCCGATGCGCAGATAGAAAAAGTTTCAGATTTGCAGGAGATAATGAAGTTTGGTGTAATGATGACTCCTGCGCTGGCTGTAGACGGAGAGGTTAAATCCTCCGGCAAAGTAATCTCTGCAAAAGAGATAGCAGAGATTATACGCAAGTAGTGCAGAAAGGCAAGATATAAACTTGAAAAGATATGCATGGGTGTTTGCAATAGTAACAGCCGTTGTTGTGCTGATTACAGCCGCAGTTATGGCCGTGCCAAAGAATCCGCAGAGCAGGGTGACGGCCGTGAAAAATATATCATCTTCGGCTAAATCTGTAAAAAAGACCAAGCCTGCAGCGCAGGCCAAGCTTCCCAAACTTGTAGATCTGGGCGCAGAGAAGTGCATGCCGTGTAAAATGATGGTTCCCGTTCTAGAAGAACTCCGGAAGGAGTATAAGGGAAAATTGGAAGTGGTATTCATAGATGTCTGGAAAGACAGGGATGCAGGGGAAAAGTACAAAATAAGGGCTATTCCTACGCAAATCTTCTATGATAAAAACGGCAAAGAGCTTGCCCGGCATGAGGGCTACATACCAAAGGAAGATATTATAAAAATATTTAAAGAAAAGGGCGTGGAACTTTAACAGCCATCAGATAAAATGGAACTAATATTTACATATCTAACCAGAGCTGTGGATGGAACTCCGCCTCTGGCTCTTACCGCCGCTATCATATGGGGGATTCTAAGCGTAATCCTAAGCCCATGCCATCTTGCCGGCATACCTCTTATTGCGGGGTTTTTAAGTGGGCAGGGGAATATTAGCAGGCGGACAGCCATCTTTATATCCTCCACCTTTGCGTTTGGAATACTTGCCACTATTACCGCTATGGGTGTAATAACAGCAGCGATGGGAAAGATGCTGGGAGATACCGGCGCGTACGGAAACTATATTGTAGCCGCCGTCTTTTTTATAGTAGGCGCAAATCTTATAGGCTTGCTTCCATTCTCTTGGTGCGGGCCGGGATATGCCGGGATGAGACGCAAGGGTATTTTTGCCGCTTTTATGCTTGGCATACTCTTTGGTACTGCTCTTGGCCCGTGCACATTTGCATTTATGGCGCCGGTGCTTGCGGTGAGCTTTAGGGCTGCCTCTACAAACGCTCTTTATGCATCACTTTTACTTTTGGCATACGGCATAGGGCATTGCGGCATAATTGCGGCGGCCGGAGCATCTATGCAAACGGTACAGCGTTATCTTAAATGGAGCCAGGAATCCTCCGGCGTAATTATAACTAGAAGAGTATGTGGAGCCCTTGTAATAGCTGCCGGCGTGTATATGCTATACTTTGCCATATAAAAATCCCCGCACATCACAAGATGCGCGGGGTGGTTTTTAGAACCTCAGGTCTCTTTCACCGGCTGCTATCCTTTTTAGAAACTCCTTGGCTTTTTCTCTTCTTGCAGGGTTTTTAATGGCCTCCAGTTCCCTTTCTATGGCTGCCCGGCCCAGTTCCTTAAGCTCATCATCTGCATAGTCCTCAAGGTATTCAGAGAGCGTGAGTATGGCGTTGGGCTGGCAGACGTTGCCTATCTC
>CALNCU010000161.1 GCA_937875395.1 uncultured Armatimonadota bacterium
GGGTGGCCGGACCGCTGTGGGTATGCGTGCAATGCACCATAACGGCCTCCGGAGGAATGCCGATGGCTTTCCGAACAAGATGCCTTATATGCATTACAGTTTCATGCCGCATCCCTACCAGATCACAACTGACAAGTACGAATATCTTGCCGGATTTGTTTAGTGCAATGGCTTTTGCCCAGAGATGATCCCTTATGCCGATGGACCGCCTCATAAGAAACGGCCCGAAGCCGCTCAGTTCTACGCCGATACGCGGAGTTATGTCTGCCTTGCCGAAGCCGACTTTCATTTCCTACTCCCCACGTTGGATTTAAAGTATAGCCTAGCAGTCGCTAGATTATCGTTCACTTTTTTTATTGCATTAACTATTTGTCCTATATATTCCTTGTTTCCAAGCAAGTGATTGTTGAATATCAACAAGCCGGTACTATCGGCGATATTCTCTACATTCGGGAGTCGCAGGCTTGCATAGTTTTGTACCTGCCTGGGATCACGGAATGGGATGGGGCTTGTGTTATCATAAAGATTGAGCAGAGGGCTCCTGTAAACCGGGGGATATGGGGTCAGCAGGCCAAACCCTTCTGCGGCAAGGGCCTCCATGTACTGATTTCGTGTTATACCGGCGGTATTAGGGTCAAAATGCAGTGTCTGGCTGTAGTATGCCTGGCATGTTACCCTCGGGTCGCGTCTGGCTGCTCTGAGCGGTCCACCCATCTTTTCCAGTTCCTCTGCTATGAGGCAGGCATTTTCTTCCCGTATTTTATTTTGCGCGTCAAGCCTGGCAAGACCACCCCTGAGAAGGACGCACTGCATCTCCGTAATTCTGTAGTTATGGCCATAGCGGTTTCCGGGCCTACCATCCGGGGCCCATCCCACCTGCTTCAGGGAGTGAATGATATTATATACTTCATCATCATTGCAGGTTACGGCGCCACCTTCTCCACTGGTTAATATTTTGCTCTGCTGGAAGGAAAAGCTTCCGGCGTCTCCTATTGAGCCTGCTCTTTTATCCCTCCACATGCTGCCATGCTGATGGGCCACATCCTCAACTACCTTGAGTTTATACTTCCTAGCCATGGACATGATGGTGTCCATATTGCACATGCAGCCGTATAGATGTACTGGGATGATGGCTTTTGTTTTTGGCGTAATGGCTGCTTCAACGGCTTTGGGGTCAATGCACCATATCTCGGGGTCAACATCCACAAGTACAACGCTTGCGCCTATATCCATGGCGGCCTGTGCTGTGGCGACCCACGTGAGACCGGGTACGATAACTTCATCGCCTGGTACTACTCCCACAGCCTGGAGGGCGCACTGCAGGGTTACTGTACCGTTTGCAAGACACAGGCAGTGCTTGGTGCCGATAAACGATGCATATTCTTCACAAAAGGCCGTCTCCTGTGGCCCGTGCCAGCTCCATTTGCCGCTTCTCATTGTTGCTTCCATGCGGGAGAACTCCTGATCTCCCACAACTGGCCATGCCGGAGGCTTCCCGGTGACGGTAGGATCTCCACCTGTTATAGCAAGACTTGATGGTCTTATTGTAATTCTCATCATGAAACAACCTCCACCTATATATTATTGCAGAACAATCTGCAAGCACAAGTTCATATTACCTTGCTGTCCGGCAAACGGCAATAATCAAACGTTGCTTTGTGTTGACATCTGTTGCTATAATACGCGCAACTATGGACAACCGCTTATTTGATAGAAAAGCTCTGAATGTGCTCCTTGCACCGGAATCCTGGCGGATAACCAGCACATGGTTTGCACCGGAAAATAATCCTGTATGCACGCCCTATTCGTGCGCTCCTCCGACGCACAGCCATGCACACATGGAGCTTCTTATTGGGCTGGATGGGCAAGGGGAATACTTCAAATCTGGCAAGGCTTACCCATATGAGCCCGGCAGTATCTTCCTGATGGATAAATTTGAGGAACATCAAAATAGCTACCCTGAATCCTTCCCGGATGCCTTGCATCTCTGGATCCTTGTCTTTGCTGATCAGGTTATGTTCAGGCTTGTGCGAGTGCAACAAGGAAAAGAGTACGCCATATTATGGACACATCTGGTTCCTGCCAAGAAAATCGGCGTTGCATCCGGAAACTGTATTCTGGGCACCCCATCCGCAAACACGCTTCCCGGGGCATTCCGGCGTCTTGATATATACTCGGGGATCATGGCACTTATTTGCGCCATAATTAGAGAGGGATATTCCGCCTCCGAAGAAATAGGATCAAAGCTATTCCAGAGACGGGTGATTGAGACTATTCAAACCTATATTCACGAAACAGCAGGCAAGGGATGCTCCCTTGAGATGCTTGCAGATATGAGCGGTTACAGCAAATACCACTTCTTGAGAATCTTTCGCACGCATACAGGGATGTATCTGCACGACTATATAAATTCTTGCCGTCTGCAAAGAGTGGAAGAGATGCAGAAGAACGGCCAGTCGCTGTCCAAATACTGGAACAGTTTCA
>CALNCU010000162.1 GCA_937875395.1 uncultured Armatimonadota bacterium
ATGATAACGGATGGTACATCTTTGTAAAACGTGCAGATTCCCAGGTGGAGAAGGTTTCCGCCGGGCTTCTGGGCGGCGGGCAGCTGGAGATGTATTTTACGCCGGCGTACGGTGAGTGTTATTACCAGTGGCTCTTTAGCTTCCCTGCGGGCAAACTTGACCCGGTGGAATGGACTTCGCCCAACCCCAATCACCGCCCCATGGAGCCGTATTGCAAAACTGATGTGGCGGCACTGGATAATGGGTTTGGCGCCAGCTTTTTCTTCCCCTGGGAGATGCTGTACGATAAGCTCCCGAAGGAGGGCGATTCCTGGCTCTTTGGCATTATCAACTGGACTCGTGCCGGAGGCGTCTCCTGGGGCGGCAAGGTGCACGAAATTCACAAGTGGGGCCTGGTAGAGTGGAGCGGATTCACTCCAGATCGCGTGCTCTCCATCAAGCGCAAACTGGTGATGAAGGGGTTCGGCAATTACCAGAAAACCCGGAATAAACTGGTGGCCCACTGGAAGGATGAAATGCTGGGCGATCCCACATTCTACCAGCAGGCGCTGCTCCCGGTAGTCACAAAGCTTGATGAGTATGGAAAAAGCGTGGGCGACCAGATGACACCAGCCCAGATTGAGACTCTCTTCACCCAGGCCTTGCCTGATTGGATGGAGTTTAACTATACGGTGAGCACGCTGCGCCAGACTTACCTGCAAAATGCTTTGTTTAATACAGTAAAACGCTGAGCCCCCTGTTTGCAGGAAAGGTTATTACAAAAGCCCCGCTGATCAACCGGCGGGGCTTTTGTAGTTTTGGGCAAGAGGATAACCGGCTCCAGGGATTCTTCATGGCATAAGATCAAGAGCGGCAGGGTATAGCAGCATCAGCAACACAACGGATTTTATTGTCACGCAAGGCATGCAACTGGCAGAACATCCTCCGCGCTCCGGGCTTAAGGATAGATATGAACTCTCAAGAGAATGCAATTGAAGTTAAAAACCTGGTAAAGAAATTTAATGAAATCACGGCTGTAAATGATATTAGTTTTACGGTTAGCCGGGGCGAGATTTTTGCATTCCTGGGGCCGAACGGCGCCGGAAAATCAACTACTATCAAGATGCTGACCACCCTGCTTGCGCCCACAAGCGGGTGCGTACTGGTTAACGGATTTAACCCTGTTACCGAACAGACTAAGGTAAGAAAATCGTTTGGGATTGTGTTTCAGGACCCCAGCCTTGATGATGAGCTTACGGCTTATGAGAATATGAACTACCACGGCATACTATACAGCGTTCCAAGGCAGCTGCGTCAGGAGCGAATTCAGGGACTGCTGCAGATGTTTGAGTTATGGGACAGGCGGAACCACCTGGTTAAAACATACTCCGGCGGTATGAAGCGCCGCCTGGAAATTGCGCGCGGCCTTCTTCATCACCCAAGCATACTCTTCCTTGATGAACCGACCGTAGGCCTTGACCCCCAGACCAGAAATCTGATCTGGGAATACATCAAAGAGATGAGTAAGGAAGAGAACGTAACCGTCTTTTTCACCACGCACTATATGGATGAGGCCGCCAGGGTGGCGGAGCGCGTTGCAATAATTGACAATGGGCGCATTATGGCGCAGGGCAGCTCGGACCAGCTGAAGGAGCAAACCAAAACCGAATCCCTGGAAGACGCATTCCTGGCAATTACAGGCACTGCCATCAGGGAGGAGGAAGCCAGCCCGTACAGCCGGATGAGACTGATAGCCAGAAGAAGAGGATGATATATGAACGCACTCTATGTCTTATGGATTAGGCAGCTTAAGAGGTATATGCGGTCGCGCTCAAGGATTATTGGGGCGCTTGGGCAGCCATTAATGTTTCTGATTGCGCTGGGATACGGGTTTGGCGCAATCTTTCAGCGGGCGGGCGCCGGGAACTATATATACTTCCTTGTGCCGGGCGTTATTTCCCAGACAATACTTTTTACCTCTGTGTTCTCCGGCTCAGAGATAATCTGGGACAGGCAGTTTGGGTTCCTTAAAGAGACACTGGTTGCGCCGGTCTCCCGGTTCTACATAATGCTTGGACGAACGCTTGGCGGAGCGACGGTTGCTACTGCACAGGGGCTTATTGTGCTGTTGTTATCTCATATAGTCGGCTACAGGATGGAAAACTACTTGATGCTGCCGCTGGCAATTGCCTTTATGTTTATCATTGCGCTTATGTTTACCGCCCTGGGCATTGCAATTGCCTCAAGGTTAACGGATTTTCAGGGTTTTCAGCTTATTATAAACTTTCTGGTAATGCCGCTGTTCTTCCTCTCCGGCGCGCTGTTTCCGTTGAGCAATCTGCCTAAGAGCCTAACTATTATCACCAGGATAGACCCCCTCTCCTACGGCGTAGATGCCATGCGGGGCACGCTCAACAATGCATCCCACCTGGGGCTTGGCTTGGATATGCTGGTTACAGGAACGCTAACTTTAGCGTTCCTGGCAGGCGGCAGTTACCTGTTTGCCAAGATTGAGATTTAGCCCGCCGGAGGCACACCCGCCCGTGCGCTCAACGGTTGCAGCATAACCTTTTCCGCTGCTACTCATTTAGGGCAATATACTTATTGAAAAATCATCAATAATCAAGGTGCCTTTTCCCGGAAGGATGGCTATCTGTATCTCCTTTGCGTAATCGCCAACAAGGGAGCCCTTATACTTTGGGTACCAGAAGGTGCTGGGAGCTATATCCTTTGCTTTTATGGAGATTTGCGTCCACTGGTTAGGTATGCACTTGCCTTGCCATGTGTATACTACATTTTCCTCTTTGTTTCTGGCTGCATTTATGCTTTTGGCAATGCCGGCGGTGATATTTACATCAAACCTGCTGGATACGGTGGAATAATACCAAAAGCTTATAACGGTATTCTCTTTGATGCTTACGTTGGGCATTGATCTGGAAAGGCTGATTATACCCTTTTCTGATGTTCCCATCAGGGCCTGCTTGCCGCTATGCGCATTGGTGGTGGTAATGCTTTTTGTACCGCCGGGGGCTTCAGACCAGAATCGCCAGTCGGTACCGCCCTTTTCAAAGTCTTCCATGTAGCTGTCTGTCAGTTCATTATCAGCGCTATGGGCAGCAGTGATACCTAACAAAACAAGCGAGAGTACCAAAAAAACAATGTTGGCTAATCTGATTGTTGTATTCCCAATCAAATTGCTAAATGGATGCGGTTGAGAATTATTTGCCAAGATCCTCATTTATATTATCTCCTTATACAATCTGCCAAGCATATTTTAGCTTGATTTGGAATCTTTTTGTAACAAAACAGGCCGGATTCATCCAGCGCTCATAGCAGCAATGGCAGTCTCTATCTCTTTTTTAAGGGATTTAACCTTCTGGTCCAATGCCATAAGCTGCCGGATATTTGAAAAATCTTCGTGCTTCCATTCGTTTTTTATATTAAAGTATTCTCCGCTGCATTGGCGCATATTATCAAACAAACTTAACCAATTGGGGTCTTTAGTTCCATCCAGTATTTTTATCTTGCTTATAATTAAGCTGTGCATTGCGCCAAAATTACTACGGATAGAATCTAACAGGGCCTTATACCTGGTGTAGTTGGGATTACTTTTTTCTATTGCCGTTCGTTTAATGTTTGCCAGGCTGATTCCTTTCTCTGCAGCAGAAAGATCGCCTTTGTTGATAGCTGTCTTGACCTGGGACAGAATGTTCTCTATAGGAGCCGTGTTTAGCTTGGCGGCTCTTAGATTGGCTGCATCCAACTTAAGTATATCTAACTCTGCTTGAATCTTTCTTAGAAGGATGCTGGATTTTATGCTTTCCCATGCATTCTTCTTTCCTATAAAATAAATAGCTCCATCGCCGGCAGCTAAACTTACGCTTATAGTGTGTCCATTAACCAATTTAATGGGTGAAAGATTGATAAGATTGTATATCTGCTCATCATCGCGAGGTGATACACGGATTTTACCATAATAGCTGCTATCAAGCGATTTGTTTGCTAATATCAGGAATGTACCGGAATTATTGGCAAACCTGTTAAATACCAAACCTTCTCTAGCATACGTCATTCTTTCCTGATCATCCGCTACTTCTTTGGCACCCAGTATTGCCGGCATGACGGGCACTACTTCTTTGCCAAGGCGTGCCAGCTCACGATATGTAGGGTTATCATTGAACCATGGGTCTACCAGGGTATAATCAAATTTCTCCCGCTGTCTTGATGCTTCAAGGTAGGAGCAGGCATCATTATGTAGAAAAAATATCAGCCCATCAACGCCAGCGGATATGGCATTAAATACCTCAAAACGTATCTCCTCAGGATCGGGATACCTAAGGACGCCTCTAGCATCAAAAGTTTGAGCTATAAACCATACTCGTTTTCCGGCCGTAAGGCGTTTTGCCGTCCTTATCGCATCAGCATGATAAGCCAGATTTTGGATATCCTTTGATGCTCTAGTTACAGAATAAATATTAATACAACTCACTTCGGAGTATGGGCCAAGCGCCTTAACTGCGGACATCTCATTAAATGCACTAACTACCGGATGTTCTTTGTCGTATTTGTTAAATACTAATTTGTTATCAAGCCATGCCTTATAGTTGGTGGGCTCATCTTTGCCATACCATGCAAGCAGCTTATCATCCCCCTCGGCAGCCTTCTTGATGGTGGAGACGGCCTTGCTGTCTTCATTTGCCTGTGCTGTTAGATTAGTGTTGGCAAAGAGTGTCTCTATTCTGTAAATATTGTATTTGTTGCAAATATCAATCCTGTAATCTATATCTGCGTCATCGCAAAAGTTGGCAAAGGTATTCATATAGTGGCGTTTAATATTGTTAACCGCTTCTTCGTATCTGTCATACACACCCTGGTTGAATAATCCGGCATTCACTTTCTCTGCAACGCTTTGATATACAACACCATATGGAAAGAATTTGCCGAGTATTTCATAATTATTGAGCTCGTACTTTCCCTCAAATAGAGAGGCTTCTTCTGGTAATTCCTTAACCGGATCACTGGTCTCAACCACTTCAAAGCCGCTTATCCAGACCTCTTTTCCCAGGCTTGCTATCTGAATGCTGGCAATTTCATCTCCTATCAAGCCATCCTTGGGAATATCATCATTGCCGCCGCGTTTATATACGGCCTCTCCTAAATATTTTTGAACTGTAAACCATTTATCTGTTGCGGGAGACAGAACTGCTATATAGTACTCGTTACCCTCTGTGAAATTTCTGACGTTCATGCCGCATTTGCCTTGTTTGCATTTCAACTTAAACCTGACTATTGTTTTGTCGGTTACTCTTATCGGCTTTGGGAAGGTAATGATGGGCGTGTTCCATGCATTGCCGGATGATATAGTATACTTGAGAGCCGGTTTGTCATTGCAGCCGTTTGAAACATAATTTATAGTCTGTGGCACCAAGGCCCATCCGCTCCAGCAACCACTATCTGCCCCGGTGAAGGAGGCAGAATAAATCACCTTCTCGCCTGCATGGGCGCCGGCAATGCACAGAAAAGATATGACGGCGCAAAATACCAAAATTGATTTCATAGAAACCCCCTATTCCATAGATTTGTTTTTAAACGATTCTGTCAGATTTTATTACCGTGCAGCTTTGCTGCACCTTGAATCAATTGCTAATCAAGGAATGGATTCCATGCCTTGCAGGTGTTGTAACCTGTTCCCGGTCCGTTAACAATAGAGTCGGAGCGCATAAACCATTTGGCGTGACCGTCAACAAAACATATATTGCTGCCTTCATTATGCGGCGAACAAATATTATTACTCTTATTCCAGCTTGCAAAATTCTGATCATTAGCGAATGCAGAATATATAGATGCGTAATCCATTATCATTACTGTATCTGCGGGTCTTTTAATCTCGCTCATGGTGCATGGCCTTCGCCATCCATCGACAGAACCTCTATAGCTGTTGCCGATCACATTGCTGCCGATAGCTCCATTGTAACCGTATGATGGAGTTCTCTCTCTGGAAACTGCGGTGTTTGGCTTGGCAGACGGACACTGTAAAACTTTCAGACTTTTTAAGTAAGGGTATATCAGGTCCATCCAAGAGATAAAATGAGCAGGATCATTGCCCCAGCAGGTATAATATCTGTAGCCCGGCATACTGGAATCAGTCTGCTTTTCATTTGAGTTCATCAATATGCTATATGGGAAAGTATCATCATAATCAGCGGCGTATTGCACCATAGCCGATCCTATCTGCTTCACATTATTCATGCAAGTTGTCTGACGGGCTTTCTCCCTTGCCTTTGCAAACACGGGAAATAGAATCGCAGCCAAAACTGCAATGATGGCTATAACTACTAGCAACTCAATAAGCGTAAATCCCTTTTTCATAAATGTGCTCCTTTTAAATGGAAATTTTTATAGGTTTCACAAAGAATCTCCATGTTTAACAACTGGAGGGATAAGTATTACCGAGCTATCTATTTCACGGCCGTCGATAACTTGCTGATACATATTCCATGCTGCTTTTATAACATCATCAGCAGAGAATCCTACGCGTGTTAAGCTAACGGGAAAATGAAACGTTCTACCCACATTGGCATGAGTCACAATTGCCAACTCTTCGGGTACTTTGATCCCTAATTCAAGGATAGCTCTACTTGCTACGTCAAAGAATGCATCGTCAAAGAAAAACAACGCCCTTGGGCGGCTTGAACTGGCCCAGACTTCTTTAAACCGTTCATAGACGTTATGGAATCCGTTTGTTGTATCTACCGTAAGCAGCCTGGTTTCATCGTAATCTACTGTTCGCCTGTATAGCTGTATAAGGTTCGTTTGAAGCTGGCGTATTACGCTATCGTTGCTAAACGCTCTTGTAGGCTCGCACATTACCATGAAATCATTATAACCATGAGACTTTAATATCTGTGCTGCCCGGTCTGAAAGTTCAGCATAATCCAACACTATGGAATATTTGCCTACAGGGACACCATGATTAATGTTTATGCATGGAACCCCTTCCTGCGCAAGTTTTTGATCAAACCCTTCTATGCATACGTTATTAAATACGCCTACGGTCTGCCGAATATTAGAATTTTCAAATAAGGCTGTAGATTCAAGAAAACTGGAGAGAGAAGTACTATCACCAATCCAGAAAACTGCTTTATACCCGGCTGCAGCAACCTTTTTCTGGGCTTTTTCTAATATGTCCTGGTGCCAGTAGCCCAAACTAGAGGAAATACAGGATGCTGATCCGGTAATGGCAAATTGCCTGTGTTCCGTAGTCTCTGCAACGTAAGTTCCAGAGCCCTGTTTTCTAATAATCAATCCTTCGTTGCATAAAGAATTGAGAGCATCTCGAAGCGTTGCCCTGCTAATACCAAACTCTGCCAGGAGCTCTCTCTCAGAGGGCAGCATGCTGCCGGCAGACCAGCGTCCGGTAACAATAGCATTACGCAGATAGTTTTCTACTTGCTTTGATTTCTTTAATATTGCCACTTATTAATCTTCCTTGCAAGTGTTCCTAGTCGTCTGTTAATCAGACCACTTGCTTTAAAAAACATTAGCTTTCTGCCGCTACTTGATGTTTAAAGTATATTACCCAAATTGATTTGTGTCAAGCAGTAAATTTACAACCAAGGGTTTGGCAATATTTGCGCATATACTTACGGCGTTATTACTACTTTCATGGTATCCGGTTCAAACGAGCGTTTTAGGCCCTCTTCTGCTCTGTTTATTGGATATTTATGGGTTACTATTTCACTGAAAGGGAAGACATCTGCATAGCGCTCCATCAGTTTGAGCGATGGGCCGTACCCGGTGAACGGGTGGTTGGTTACTCCAAAGAGCCGGACGTTCTTTGCGGTTATGTGACGATTTACGTTTATGGCGGTCTCTCCGGTGTCTACAAAGTTTCCGGCTTCTATGTATGTGCCGCCTTTTCTTAGCATCTCCAGCCCTTCTATAAAGGCATGTGGGCTGCCTGCGCATTCTACCGCCAGGTCTGCTCCTCTGCCGTCTGTCAGGTCTTTTATAAACAATAGCCTATCTTCTTTGGATGTCTCATCCATGTTTATGGTGTAGTTTGCCCCAAACTTTTTTGCCATTGCAAGCCTGTAGGGGGATTTGTCTATTGCTATTATGTCTCCGGCGCCCAGGATTCTGGCTTTTATGAGGCACATGAGTCCCATGGGGCCTACGCCTTGGATTATGGTTGCGGCTCCGGCTCCAAAGCCTTCGCTTGCAAGGGAGTAGCATTCCTTTGCTTTATCTACGGCGTAGGAGACTGCAAAGACTTCTGTCATTACGGCCATCTCCGGGGTAACGGCTTCCGGTACTTTGAAGATGAATGTGCCGGGAAAGAGGTACATGTATTCCGCCCAGCCGCCGGTGAGGTGGGGCCAATCGTTGCTTGAGAAGGCGTTCCCGTAGGCTTTTATGCTCTCGCACCACGGGTAGCCGAAGGTGTTGCGGCAGTACCAGCACTTGCCGCATACAAGGTCCGGGCCCCAGGTGATTCTGTCTCCGGGCCTGAGTTCTTTGCCATAGAAATCAAGAACACGCCCGCCGGTCTCTGCTACTATTCCTACGTTTTCGTGGCCGGGGATTATGGGGAACGGGGTATCCGTCTCTGCTTCTGTGCCGGCATACTGTTTGCTTCGGCCCTCAAAGGTATGTTTGTCTGTGCCGCAGACTCCGGACATCTCCATTTTTACTATTACTGCGCCGGGCTGCGGGCTGGGATACGGAAACTCTCCCATGCCCATCCTGCCGGGCCCCAGCATTAAGGCTGCTTTTACTGTATCTGCCATGTTTACACCTGCTGTTCTGTTACGGAATGCCGGCCACAGCGCTTAGGTGCTGTGCAGCCGGAGTATATTTCTACATCTTTGCCATTATTTTGCCGTCTGTGCGGTCGCCGCCTTTTGCTATCCCCTGGCTTATGTTCTTCAGACTGTAGCGGGATGTGACTATTTGACGCATATCCAGCCTGCCTGCCGCCATAAGTCTTATGACGTTGGGGAATGTGCCGTTGCCGGAGTGCCCCTGTGCGCCAAATATCTGGGCTGCGCGCACCTGGAAGTTTTCCAGGTAGATTGGAACCTTCTCTGCCGCGCGGCTTGCCTGGACTATTCTGGCGTTTACTGCCAGTACTTTTTCCATTGACGGGTATGTTATAGCGGGGACGCCTGCAGATTCAATCATAAAATCTGCACCTTCGCCGCCTGTGGCACCCAGTATTACATCTACAGGGTTCTCTTTGGATGGATCATGAACGGAATCTGCGCCCATCTTTGATGCAAGTTCCCTGCGGGTGGGGGAGATATCAAACGCCAACACCTTTGCCGCCCCTGCCGCTTTGCACAGCCCTATGGATGCAAGACCTATGGGGCCTGCTCCAAAGATTACGGCATATCCGCCGGGACGGAAGCCGCCGCCACGCTCAAAGATGGCATTGTAGGCTACGCATGATGGTTCTACCATTGCGCCCATCTCCCAGGCGGAGTCTTCGCCGTACCGCTCTGCAATGGAGTCTATCTTCCAGCAGTACCGGGCGCCTATTGCCATGTATTTTGCAAAGGCTCCGTCTATTGTGAACCCTATCTCTTCAAGGTTTGAGCACTGGTTGGGGAAGCCGTTCCGGCAGGGCGTGCAGTCCCCGCACCAGATCATCTCTTCTGCGCACACCATATCCCCTATCTTCAGGTCTTTTACGCCTTCTCCAAGCGCTACTACCCGCCCGGAGAGTTCGTGTCCCAGTACGCACGGGAATTTGGTGAGACCGGGGTACAGGATGTAGCCGTCAGAATCCGTCTCATAGAAGTGCATGTCCGAGCCGCAGACGCCGCATGCTTTTATCTCAAGGAGCACTTGGCCCGGCTGGGGCGATGGCTCCGGGAGATCCTCTATAGAGAGACGGGGGTTGTGCCACACGGAGTTGCCGTTTATGGCTTTTCCGGTCTCCTTTTCAAATTCTGTAAGGGTGTATCCGTCTTTTGGCTTCCAATCAGCGTGTAAAACCAGACCTTTCATTCTTTTGTGCTCCTTGTAAAGTTAGTTCTGGTGGAGCGTAAATTTAATTATGCCCACCTGGCTTCGGCAGCGGCGTGCCAAGGCACTTTGCGACCAAAGTATCACGCAAATCCCTTTCTTCGCACCCCTTCCAAGACCTGTCAGCAATAGCCAGATGAGGCCTGGGTAGTGCCGGAGAGGAGCATAGGCGGGTGGGCGGGTTA
>CALNCU010000163.1 GCA_937875395.1 uncultured Armatimonadota bacterium
TGCCATGCGCGTTAACTAATGAGGATGCAGCGGGAACATCCTGGCTTACCGCCGCGGACTTCTTCTGGAACGGAGATAGGCGGAACCAGGATCAATCCTACCGGGCAGCGGTGGTAAGAGCAGCCGGAGGAGGGGAGAACCTGGATGCCTTTAAAGATTATTCCAACCTATCATCCCGGCTCAACGAGTACGCTATTCCCGGCAAGAGCAAGGAAGAGCGGCTGCGCTACGTGCAGAGCAGCATAGCGGAATTGCAACAATGGAAGAAGAATCTGGTGCCGGTTCTATCAAAAAATCTTTCCAATGCCGTTGATAAAGAGATAAATACGTACCTAACTAACCTGGCCATGATAGAGAAGGACATGCAGGCAAAACCATTCTCCATCAAGGTGAAAAGGGTTACCGGCCTGGTAAATATAGACGGCCTGCCGGATGAAGATGCTTGGAGCAATGCAGACCCGGTAACCGGGCTCCTGCTCTTCCGTGGCGGTACCAAACTTGCGCAGCAGCAGACTGTGTTTAAGTTTCTATATGATAATGAGTACCTCTACGTAAGCGCAACCTGCCTGGAGCCAAGCCCTGGCAGCGTAGTGGCAACGCGCAAGCAAAGAGGTTCTAACGTCTTTCAGGATGACTGCGTGGAAATCTTTCTATCCCCAAATGCCAATGATAATTATTATCACATTGTAGTTAATACAATAGGCACTATCTATGATAAGTTTAGTGCAGATTTGAAGTGGCACGGCAACTACAAGGTAACTGCACAGCTAGGAACGGATTCTTGGACATTGGAAATGGCTATTCCTTTCAAGGAACTGGGCGTCAGCAGAATCAAGCCGGGCGATAGGTGGACCTTTAATGTTTGCCGGGAGAGATATGCGGTGAAACCGGTGGAACTAAGTTCATATGCTCTGCTGGTTAAGCGTGGATTTCATATTCCATCACGTTTTGAAGTACTGGAATTTGAGTAGTGACTTCAATGATATCTAACCATCCCCTCACTTAAAGAGTTTGCCCAGATGATATCTGGCGTAATGAGTGCATGGATAAATACGGCCCTGTATGCAAGAATATAATCTTCAGCATACAGGGCCGTATTTAAGTACTTGCGAGTGCTTGACTTGCTGGTTTTGGCATGGTATACTTGCAATAACCAAATCGTTTTGGCAAAGGATGGTTTCAGTATGACCAGGTGTGGTTTTGTAGACGTTCAGGTCAACGGCTTTATGGGGATAGATTTCTCCGAGCCGGGCCTTACTATTGAGAAGGTGAGGCAGGTTACAACAGACCTGCTCTCACGCGGTACGGTTGCCTACTGTGCCACCGTGGTGACCAGTTCCCTGGAGACCTATAGCCAGACTCTTCCGGTGCTTGCCGCCGCCATGAAGGAGCCGGATATAGCCGGGCATATTCTGGGCATCCACCTGGAGGGCCCGTTCCTCTCTCCCAAGCCGGGCGCGCGGGGCGCGCACAGGGCAGACTGCGTTATCCCGCCTTCTGTAGAGTTTTTTGACCGGTTGTATGATCTGGCGGAGGGCAAAGTCTCCATTCTTACCCTTGCCCCAGAGGTTCCGGGCGCAGAAGATGTAATCCGCCATGCCTCAGGGAAGGGCGTGCTGGTAGAGATAGGACACCAGTATTCAGATGAAGAATCCATGAAAAGGGCTGTTGATGCGGGCGCAAAAAGCTCCACCCACCTTGGCAACGGCATCCCCAACCAGATAGACCGCCACAAGAACCCAATCTGGTGGCAGCTTGCCTGCGATGGTTTATGGGGCACATTTATAACCGATGGACACCACCTTCCCCCCGCATTTATAAAGGTGGCGTACCGTGCCAAGACCCTTGACCGTTTTGTTGTAATAAGCGACGCATCTGCACTTGCCGGGCTCCCTGTGGGAGAGTACGACTGCTTTGGCAAAAAGGTGCTGGTTGAGCCTTCCGGGCGAATCTACTGCCCGGAGAGCCAGGGCCTTGGCGGATCGCACGCCACCATGATAGAGTGCATGAATCACCTCTCCTCCTTGAACCTGCTCTCAGAGGATGAGCTGTGGACTGTTGGGTTTAATAATCCGCTAAAGCTTCTGGGGCTCTCGCCGGATGTTCTTTCCGGCGTGAAATCCCCCTGTATAGAATTTAAGGACGGCAGATTTTCCGTCAAGTAATGCAAAGGAGCATTCTGTTACATGAGCAAACCGATTGATGTTACAATTGTAGGCGGAGGGATGATTACCAATGATCTTCTTCTGCCGTCCATCTACCACCTGCAGCGCACGGGAGTTGTAGGGAACATAAACATATGCGCGCTCAACACCCCGCCCCTAAAGGCGCTTCATGAGAACCCGGAGTTTGCGCAGGCGTTCCCCGGACAGAGCTTTACGGCATATCCATCGCTGGATAAAGACCCGTCAGAGAACTTCCCCAACCTATTCCGTGAGGTAATTGCCGGGATGAAGCCCAGGCAGGCCGTTGTTGTAGCCATGCCTGATCAGTTCCACTACGATGTTGTAATGGAAGCCTTGAATCACAACCAAAACGTGCTCTGCGTAAAGCCTCTTGTGCTCAAGTACGAGCAGGATATAGAGATAGAGAAGCTGGCCTTGGAAAAGGGGCTCTTTGTGGGCGTTGAGTACCACAAACGTTTTGACCGCCGCTCCCTTATTGCAAAGAGGCAGTACGGCCTTGGGCACTTTGGAGAGTTCATAATGGGAGAGGCCAAGCTGGTGGAACCGTACTACTACAGGCACTCCAACTTCCAGAACTGGTTTACCTGCGATAAGACAGACCCGTTTGTCTACGTGGGTTGCCACTATGTAGACCTGGTTTACTTTATTACCGGGCTAAAGCCGGTAGAAGTCTCCGTGCAGGGCATAAAGGGCAAGTTCCCCAACGGCAAGGAAGGTTACATGTGGGCCAACGGGCGTGTCAGGTATGAAAACGGCGCCCTCCTTTCCGTAACGGACGGTCTTGGTTACCCGGACGAAGCATCCGGCAGCAACGAGCAGTGCCTGACAATGTTCTTTGATGGGGATGATAAATCCGGCTTTGTAAAACATGACGATCAGTTCCGCGGCGTCACCCACAGCTATCTGGAGGAAGGGATAGGGGCCGCCGGTTCCATCCACAACTACGTAAACCCGGACTTCTACCGCCTTGTGCCCTGGGAAGGGAAGGGGTACAAGCCCGTGGGATACGGTTTTGATTCCGTCGCCGCCACAATAAACTCCATCTACAGCATGGAAAACCAGGTGGACGGCCTGCCGGAGAAGGACGCCCTTCTAAATCGGCAGGAGATAATAAGGGAAGCTGATGAGAAGGGGATTATTGCCACCCCCGCCAACAGCTACATCAACGAACTGGTAGTAGAGGCTGCGCGCATGTCCATCCTCCGCGATGGCGATGCAGTAAGGATTATCTACGGCGAAAATCCGCATGTTGAACTTGGGCATGCCGGTTAAGTAATAATACAAAGGAGTATTTAAATGGCATCGTACAACCTGACACCTGTGGAAGTTCCCCAGGTTGAAACAAAGTACAGAACAATAAAGACAAAGATTCCCGTGCCGGAGTCTTTGCCTATCTTCGAGACCCTGAAGAAGTCCGAGCCGCAGTCCATGATGGGCCAGCCGCCCATAGTCTGGAACAAGGCGGACAACTTCACCGTAAGCGACAGGTGGGGCAACCGCTGGATAGACTGGTCGTCCTGCGTGCTGGTATCCAACATAGGGCACGGGCGCAAGGAAGTAAAAGACGCGCTCAAGGAATCCATAGACCAGGGTCTCCTCTCTACATACGTCTTTGTGCATGAGAAGAGGGCGGAACTTACAGATCTGCTCTGCCAGCTGGCTCCGGAACCGGACAACTACCAGGTTTTTCTACTTAGCACCGGCAGCGAGGCCACAGAGAACTGCATAAAGCTCTCCAAGACCTACGCAGTAGAGAAGTACGGCCCGCACAAGAAGTACTTTATTAGTTTTAACAACGCCTTCCACGGACGCACAATGGGATCCCAGCTTGCAGGCGGCATGGAGAAGCAGAAGAAGTGGATGGTTGACCGGGATCAGACCTTTGTGCAGGTTCCCTTCCCGGACGGCTACAAAAATACGGATACATCCTTTGACCTGTTCCTCTCCACTCTGAAGGAGAAGGGGGTAAAGCCGGAAGAGATAGCCGGTTTAATGGTAGAGAGCTACCAGGGAATAGGCCCGGATTTCCTCCCGGTAGAGTACGCCCAGAAGATGCAGGAGTTCTGCCGGAAGCATGATATAGTAATGATCCTTGACGAGGTACAGGCCGGGTTCGGCAGAACGGGTAAGATGTTCTGCTTTGAGCACTACGGCATAAAGCCTGATCTTATTGCTTGCGGAAAGGGCATCTCCTCATCCCTGCCGCTCTCTGCAGTTATAGGGAGGAAGGATATAATGGGCTTGTACTCCCCCGGCTCCATGACATCCACCCACTCTGCATCCCCGCTTCCCACGGCAGCGGCTGTGGCAAACCTTAAGGTTCTGCTTGCAGAGAAGCTTACAGAGCGCGCAGCCCGGATGGAGAAGATTCTTATGCCCGCCCTGGCAAAGATTCAGCAGAAGTACCCAGAGCGGCTGGGCTGTCTGCACGGAAAAGGCCTTGTAGCCGGAATACAGGTAGTAAAGCCCGGCACAAAAACCCCGGACCCGGATACGGCGCTTGCAATAAACGTAGCTGCCCTTCAGAAGGGCCTGCTTATGTTCGCCCCTGTAGGACTTGCGGGCGAGTGCCTTAAGATTGCGCCCCCGCTTACCATAGAAGAGGCTGCGCTCCAGGAATCCCTCCAGGTCTTTGAAGAGGCATGCGACCAGGTGTTGGCAGTCCGCGGATAAAATCAGCTGCATCTTAGCTGCAGACTGCAAGGATAATACCAGGGGCAGGGCAAATTTTTAGCCCTGCCCCCTCCAATCTTTCCTTAATTTCCGGGGCATAGATGTTGACATCACGGATGCCGTATGTTAAAATAACGTGCATTGATATTGGGGATGTGGCGGAACTGGTAGACGCGCTGTCTTGAGGGGGCAGTGGAGCAATCCGTAAGAGTTCAAATCTCTTCATCCCCACCATTTTTTCGGGCGATTGGCTCAGTGGGAGAGCACTTCGTTCACACCGAAGGGGTCACTGGTTCGAATCCAGTATCGCCCACCACTACAGTGCGGGAGTAGTTCAGTGGTAGAGCACCTGCTTCCCAAGCAGGTTGTCGCGGGTTCGAATCCCGTCTCCCGCTCCATTGGTTTCAATCCGTTTCTGCAACGGGGCGACGTACCCAAGTGGTAAGGGAGAGGTCTGCAAAACCTTTATGCAGCGGTTCGAATCCGCTCGGCGCCTACTATTGCCCTAGCCGAGAGGCTA
>CALNCU010000164.1 GCA_937875395.1 uncultured Armatimonadota bacterium
AGCATCCTGGGGAACCTTGACCGTAAACCAGTATTGCTTGTTGGTCCCTTTGGCCATCACGACCGGCATCAACTGTGATGCGTCTTTAACGGGAAACGCTTCCAAGCTTGGGCGGGTGCCTATTCCGGGCAATGGATGCCTGCCGCTTATGCACGTATATTTTGCGCCATCAGGATAGGCCAGTTTGAGCAGATTATCCCCGGTCGCCTCGTCCACTTTTACCAGCGAATCGTCATGCAGTATGAGTTCAGGAATAAAGCATTTGCCGGACTTGAAGATTACCCCGTCCCCGGACTGATACCACCATTTTACTATCCCTATATCTATGCTTGATCTGGGAATGATATGATTGCCGGAGACAGACTTCAAATCCGTGACGACCGGCAACAGGCCGTTTATACCACGTGCGGAATATACTATCAGGCTTGCAGGCTCGTATTCCCCCGGACAGGCCTGTATTTTTATCCTCTGAGCAGTGTTATCTGATATAAAAACGGCATCAGGTTTTATCCGCTTGTTTGTGATGGGGTCGCCTGCAAAGACGTATACGTCACGCCCCAATATCTTACCATTTTTAATACCGGCAATTACTTTGCCTATATTAAGAATTTCTTCCGGGATATTCTTGCTTATATCGGTAAACTGCACCAGTGTCAGTGCATCTGCATGACCGGCATAATCATTTATTCTGGCCTGCAGGGCGAGAGTAGCCTCCCTGGCATTTGCCAGATACGCATTTCCGGAATCCTTGGCAAGCAAGGCATTAATGCGGCTCAGCAGCCTTTGAACCGCCAGCTTTGTCTGATTCACCTCTGCTGCAGGAATTGCCTGCGTTTCATTCTTTTCTATCTCTTCCAAAGTAAGCGCACGATTGTAAATCTTTATGCTGTCTATAGCGCCGTTCAGGATAGCTCGCTCTTTGGCTGATAAATTGCCGTAAAGTCCTATAACCAGATTGTCCTTCTCATTATTAAAGGGCATGTCACGTGCCGAGCCATCCCCTGCAGGGACGCCATCTATATATAACTTTAGCCGTTCGCCTCTTTTTGCCGTGCATGCCAAATGGTGCCACTCGTTTATCTTAAGTTTTGCGCCTGCAACCGAGTTATAAACCTTGCCGGTATTTGCATCCCTTATATATAGATACGGGAAGCCGTCACCCCTCCAGGCGTGTGTCAACATGTATCCACCGTTATCACCGCTGTATCTATTCACTATACAGCCGCCTTTTAGCGAATACGGCTTGACCCATGCCGAAATAGTTATCTCATTAGAGATATTGAGATTAGCGGCTTTTCCGCAATCAACGTAACTGTCTATACCGTTGAATTCCAATGCCTTGCCATCTCTGCCGCCAACCCACTTTGCGCCGCCGTGTATAGTACCGTCAATGCCGTTTCCGCTCCTGTCCTTGATAACGCTACCCTGTCCCTCATCCATAGTCCAGTAAGCCACAAGGCCGTCATCCGCCGTGGTGCGCGCATTCGCCGTTCCGGTCAGCATCAAAACAGCAGCCAATATAATTGAAAACCCCATACATATAGATTTTGCACTATTCTGCATAGCAAGCAATCCCTCTCACAATGTTTTTGTTCACAGTTTCTTCCTGAGAATCTCTTACTGGATGGCGGGATAGCGGCAGCACTCTTGGGTGTCAATCTGCCGCTATTCCACCATGATTTTCTGTTACTGGCAGCCGTGCCGGTGCTCATCTAAGCCTTTAACCGTACTTAGCCGGGTGATATGTTGTGGCTGATATATTTCACTTCATTTGCCAAGACTGAGTATTCGGCGGATAATCTCCGACCGGACCGTGCTCAAGTCACGGGTGCTCAGGTCTGCCGATTTCAATCCTGCCAGGTACTTTTCGGCTTCCTGCGCGGCCTTTACTTTGCTCCCGTCTTTTGATGTTTTGGCGCTCTCAACGGCGTTAATCAGCGTGGTAAGATACCTGATATCATCCACGCCCTCGCGGTAGCCCTCCCACTGGATGGTATCTATCACGCCATCAACGGTGGGGTACGTCATGTTGTGATGACGCCAGCCGTAATAACTTGCATCAAAATCATTCCATGTCATAGTACTATCACTGCCGTTTTGGTAGGCATAAGTGCAGGCGCCGTCATAGTCGTTTTGCCAGAGTAGAAGTCCGTAGTTTCTTCTGTAAGTTTCAGGTTCCTCTACCCCTCCCTGTGGATTTGCATACGACCATATTTTATGGCCTTTATCATGCCATGCTCTAGCTTCTTTGGAATCAAGCCCACCAAAGCATACCAGCAAATCCTGCATATCACCCATCCTGGAGATATTCTCATTCCTGGTTCCAGCAACAAAGATTTTGGCCCCGGCATCATGTATTGTCTGCCAGCCCTCTCTTTGATTTGCCAGGCGGCTCCCCACAGCCTCATCTACACCGTATATATACATATCGCTTATTCCATAGGCTCTGGCAAAATCGGAGAGTTCCTTTGTACGCTTTGCTAAAATTTGCTGAGCATTTTTATTTTGCTGCGAACCCGTGGAAAATGCAGGTTTTATGCTGCGGTCACGGATGAATCCCAGGTAGTAGAGCGGCCCCTTCATGCCTATCTTCTGCCGGATTGACAGATACTCGCCAAGCAAAGCTTTATTATCGAGCGGTTGGTAACACGTTGGATTGGTTACACCATGCTGGTACATATTCCTAAGTTCTGCTTCTAATTGCTGCCTGTTTTTTTCCTCGGAAGAGATTGTGCCGCCATTTTTGCCAAGATAACCCCGGTAATAGATACTAGATGTATAGTACGGCTCTGCCAGCTTTATAGGCAGTACCTCTACCTCTATGTCTATGGCACTAGGTGAAATCGCTTTACCGCCCGCGGTTAAAGCTATTTTGCCCTTGTATGTACCCGCGGCCGCATCCTGGGGAACCTTGATAGTCAACCAGTACTGCTTGTTCCTGCCCTTGCTGATATCTGCCGGCATAAGATGCAATTCATCTTTGACAGGAAAAGTACTCAAGTTTGGAAGTGAGCCGATACCCGGCAGCGGCCCATCGATGCTTATACGTACATACTTATCACCATCGGGGTAAGCTAATCTGACAAAATTGTCGCCGGTCGTTTCATCCACTTTCACCAGTGAGTCGTCATGCAGAATCAATTCCGGGATAAAGTACTTTCCGCCTGTACATTTGATAACTCCATCACCGGCCTGATACCACCATTTTACTATCCCAATATCCATGTTATTTCGTGAGATAATTTTGCCGCCGTATGCGTTTTTCAGGTCAGTAGGAGTGAGCAACAGATTGTTTAGATCACGTGCGGCGTGTATTATCAAACTCGCAGCCTCATATTCTCCGGGACAGGCGCGAACCTTTATTTTCTTAATGGTTTCATCCGATATAAACACCGCATCTGGTTTTATCCGATTATTCGAAATGGGTTGCTTTACAAAAACATACGCATCGCGGCCTTGTATCTTGCCGCTTTTAAAGGCGTTAATCGCTTTGCCAATCATAAATATCTCTTGCGGTATACTTATATTTAAATCATTAAATTGCCCTAAGGTTAAGGATTCTGTGTGGCCAGCATAACCATCCACCCTGGCCTTCAAGGCCAGGGTGTGGTTCTTTACATTAATCAGATATCCGTTTGCGGAATGTTTTTTAAGCAAAGCATCAACTTGGCTTAGCGAACCCTGAATTTTTTGTTTCATCTGGTTCAGCTTCTCCACAGGGAATGCCTGTGCCTCACCATTTTTGATCTCTTCCTCAGTAAGCTCGCGATTATATATCTTCACATCTTCAATGACGCCGTTAAGTGATTCGCTGTATCTTCCTATAACCAGTCTATCAACATCATTGCTGAAGGACTTATCCATGGCACCACTACTCCCAACAGGAGCACCGTCTATATATAGTTTAATTCTACCGCCCCGTTTAGCAGTAGCCACCAGATGATGCCACTCATTCAGCGTCAATTTGCGATAGTCTCGAGCACATGAAAACACAGCCCCTGTTTTTGTTTCTCTTATATAGAAATCCGGAAGACCGTCTGTACGCCAGCAGGGTGTTAGGAAATACCCTCCGTTTGTGCCACTATACTTGCTAACTATACCGCCGCCTTTCAGCGAATACAGCTTGACCCAGGCCATTATAGTTATCTCCTCAGAGATATTCAGACTGGCCTTATTTCCGCAGTCAACATAAGTATCAACCCCGTTGAACTCCAGCGCCTTTCCATGTTTTCCATCAATCCATTTTACGCCGCCACGTATAGTGCCGTCATTGCCGTTTCCGCTTTTATCCTTGATGACGTTGCCCTGGCCCTCGTTCATCGGCCAGTGAGCCACAAGGCCATCCGGCGATGCGAGAGCACCAGGCATTCCGCTGAACAACAGTGCCACCGCCAATATAACCGAAATACCAATGCCCACCGATTTCATAATATTCAACCTCCATGTTTTTATGTTTATGTCTTTCATGATTGGCTGGGATCAAACCATTTTCTAGCCGCGGTGCTACCCAAAGCTTTCGCCGTTATCCATGACACATGGCCGTCACACCAAATGTAATTGCCGCCGCCATTATGCCTTTGACAGAAGCCGTCTGCGCCGGTGAGCCCATTTTGCGCGGTGGCGTAAAGATAGAAACAACCATGTGACCAATCCGAGCCGGTGCCGGTGTAGACATAGGAATCGTTTGTCTCCCCCGCCATAATGATGCTGGAAGGCTTTTCAATAGCTGTTACACGAACCCAGTCCGGCTGATTTTTTCCGGGGAGCCATCCCAGGTAGATAAAATTCCACCCATATCCGCCATAATCGCCGTTGTCTCCATAGGTAGAGTTGCCGCAAGACTTGCTTCCTTTGCTTGGACATCTGAAAACACCGTTTTCAACGGTATGAGCTGTTATGGGCGAAACAGATAGATAAGGGGCTATCAGTTGTTTCCAGTTTAGGTTTTGCACGTAAAATGAAGTTGCTGTACCTGAGTGTGGAAAATATTCATCATAGTCCTGAGTATACTGCATGCATGCTATCCCTATCTGTTTCAGGTTATTGGTGCATGTTGCCTGCCGGGCCTTCTCACGTGCCTTGGCAAAGACCGGAAACAGAATTGCCGCCAGTATTGCTATTATGGCTATAACTACTAGCAACTCAATTAGCGTGAATCCTTTTCTGCTTAGGTAACGCATGTTTCAACCTCCTCAGGTCGTTTTTACTGTAACTCCTCTTTTAGAATTATTGCACTATACATTACTCTCTTGGGGTGATTGGCGGAAAGTAGATAAACAGATGGCTGATTCTATCTGATTCGCCAAGGTATATTTCGCCCCACTTTCCGCCCGCCACTATTACATCTGCACTAAGTGCGACAGGAATTTCTCTTGCCGCTTCCTTTATAGCGTACTATTTCATGCAAATAGCCCTTTTAGGACTATTTGCCAAGTTTGAGGATATAACCTGTAATTTCCGAACGTATTGCGCTCAGATCACGTGTACTTAAATCTGCTGCTTTCAATTCTGCCAGATACTTTTCTGCAGCTTCTGCAGTCTTAGCAGCTTCCTTGTTCTTTGATGCCTTTGCTTTCTGAACAGCATCAATTAATGTAGACAGGTAACGGATATCATCCACGCCTTCCCTGTAGCCTTCCCATTGTATTGTATCTATCACGCCGTCAACGGTTGGATAGGTCATGTTGTGATGCCTGTAATAGCTGTTTGCCTGGTCCTCAAAATCATTCCATGTCAAAGTACCTTCACTACCGTTTTGGTAGGCATAGGTGCAGGCGCCGTCATAGCCGTTCTGCCAGAGCAGAAGGCCGTAATTTCTTCTGTAGGTTTCCGGTTCCTCTACTCCACCCTGCGGATTTGCATATGACCATACCTTATGCCCCTTATCATGCCAGGCTTTGGATTCGCTCCGGTTAGGTATCCCTGAGCATACCATTAAATCCTGTATATCCGCCATAAGGGTACAGTTCATATTCAGCTGTCCGGCAACAAAGATTTTGGCTCCGGCATCATGTATTGCCTGCCAGCCCTCTCTCTCTTTTGACAGGCGGTCTCCCACAGCCTCATCTACACCGTATATATATACATCGCTTACGCCATAGGGCTTGGTGAAATCGGAGAGTTCCTTTATCCGTTTTATCATCGCTTGCTGCGCGTTTTTACTTTGCGCCGAACCGGTGGAAAACGCGAGAGGATATATGTTGTGGTCGCGAATGAGCCCCAGGTAGTAGAGTGGGCCCTTGATGCCTACCTTCTGCCTGATCGCCAGATGCTCGCCTAGCAGGGCTTTGTCGAACGTCTGGTAACACGTGGGGTTGGTTACGCCGTGCTCGTACATGTCACGGAGTTCTGCCTCCAGCTGTTCCTTGCTTTTCGCCTCGGAAGAGATTGTGCCGCCATTTGCGCCCAGATACCCCCGGTAATAAATGCTTGATGTATAGTACGGCTCCGCCAGCTTTATAGGCAGCACCTCTACTTCCAGATCAATAGCTCCAAGTCCAATCTGCTTGCCGTTAGTAGTTAGCGATATCTTGCCTTTGTATATGCCCGGAGAAGCATCCTGGGGAACCTTGACCGTAAACCAGTATTGCTTGTTGGTCCCTTTGGCC
>CALNCU010000165.1 GCA_937875395.1 uncultured Armatimonadota bacterium
CCCGCACGGCGTGCCGGATGCAGTAAAAAGAATCTCGCTTGCCAATCTTTCTGATGATGAGCTTATAAAACTCTCAAACGACAGTTCATGGTACGCTCCGCTCTCTCAGATGAAGACACTGCAGAAATATGAGAGGGAGATAGGCCGCCCGCTTACAGATGCAGAGATAGAGATTACGGTTCAATCCTGGTCGGATCACTGCTATCATACCACGTGGCGCAGTCTCAGCCTTCTGCAGAAACTTCAGGCGGCTACGGCGGAGATAAACCATCCCCTTGTTGTCTCTGTATTTACAGACAACGCCGGCGGCATGAAGTTCTATGATGATCAGGTTGTGCTTATAAAGGGTGAGACGCACAACTTCCCTTCATCCATAGCCACGTTTGGCGGAATTGCCACCAAGCACGGCGGCGCAATAAGGGATGCCATAGGTTTTGGAACCGGCGGATATGCCATAGGCGGCTCCACCGTTATGGGCACCATGGACCCGCGCATCCCGGATTCCGAAGTCCCGGGGGGCGCGCTGCATCCACGGGTGATTCTGCTGGAATCCATCCGTGCCACGGCCTACTATTGCAACCCAATGGGAATTCCGATTATGCACCCAATCTACCGCATCCACCCCGGTTTTCCCAAGTGCCTGGCCCTTGGCCACTCGTTGGGGATAATCCCGGAGAAGTATGCGTTAAAGGATGCACCAGTCCCCGGCGATGCTGTTGTACTCTTTGGCGGGCGGACGGGGCGCGATGGAATCCATGGCGCCACGGCAAGCTCTGCAGAGATGACGGGCGAAACCATCCACAAAGAGTCGGCGGCCGTGCAGATAGGGCATCCCATAACAGAGCAGAAGTTTATGACCGCCGTGCCCATCCTGCGCGATAGAGATTGTCTGCGGAACCTTACAGACCTGGGCGCAGGCGGTATATCGTGCGCCATAGGCGAGATGGGCAAAAAGACGGGCGTCTGCGTAGACCTGAAAACGGTTCGGCTCAAGGATGAAAGCCTTGCCCCGTGGGAGATACTCCTCTCGGAATCCCAGGAGCGCATGCTGGCCGCCATCCCGCAGGAAAAGCTTGAGGAGGCGCTGGAAATCCTTCGCAAGTACGATATAGAATACATGGTGCTCGGCAAATTCACAGATACGCACAAGCTCACAGCCTACTGTGGGGATGAACTTGTTGCAGATATAGACATGAACTTCTTGTGGAAGTCCTGCCCAATAGATCCCATAGAAGTAAAGGAACCAGCCAGGAACCTTAAACCGTTTACAAAGCCGGAACCTGCCAACAGGGGGGATTGGGACACGGCCATACAAAAAGTGCTCTCCCACCTGCACTGCGCAGACCAGTCTGCCGCAGGCACCCAGTTTGATGCAACGGTGCAGGGCCGCACGGTGATAAGCCCCTACGGTGGAAAGAACGACCGGATGCCTACAAATGTGTTTGTCTCCGCACCCATATACGGCAAACCCTACGGCGCGGTTACAACCCTGGCATTCAACCCGTTCTACGGAGATGTAAGCGCCGCCGGAATGGCACGCCTTTCTGTAATAGAATCTATTGCAAAGGCCGCCGCCCTGGGTGTGAGCCTTGACGACATTATGCTCTGCGATAACTTCTACACTCCCAAGATACGCCCGGAGGTGGCATGGGAGCTTAGAGATATGGTTGATACCATAGCAGAACTCTCCCTTATCTTTGGCACGCCGTTTGTATCCGGCAAGGACAGCAGTTCCGGCACCTTCAAGGCAGATGACGGCGAGCTTATAAACGTTCCGTACACCCTTGCAGTCTCTACAATGGGCCGCGTGCCGGATGTGCAGAAGCTTGTTACCAAAGACTTCAAGCGCGCCGGGAACAAGCTTGTACTGCTTGGCACTATAGACCCGGAGAAGCTTGGCGGAAGCGTATATGCAGACGCCTTTGGCGAAAGAGGGGACGCCCTGGCGGATTGGGGGAATGAATGGGCCAAGGAACTCCCCATAATCTACCGCAAGCTGCACAGCCTGTACTGGGGAGGCAATAACCCGGTAAAATCTGCCTCTGCAGTTGCGGAAGGCGGAATCTTCCTCAGGGTATTTGAAGGCGCAATGGGCGGCGGTCTGGGCGCAAAGATAGACCTTTCCGGGTTCCCCGGCAGAGGAGACGGAGCGCTCTTTAGCGAGGCCGTGGGCGCCATATTGCTTGAGATGGAACCATCCGCCGATCCGTTTGAACTCTTCGGCGGCCTGCCGTGGAAAGAGGTCGGACGGGTGACGGATTCCGGCTGCATTGAAGTTGCAGACGGCGGCAGGGAAGTCTGGAGCTCATCCGTAGACGAACTTGTAAAAATATGGGAGAAACCCTTTGCGGAGGTGGTAAGATGAAACCTGCTGTAGCAGTACTTTACGCTCCGGGCGTCAACTGTCATGAAGAGACCGCCTTTGCACTGGAGATAGTTGGACTTGAGGGCAAAATAGTCAATGTAAACAATCTTTTCTCCGGCGAGGATAAGCTTACCCGCTACCAGGCAATGGTGGTGCCGGGAGGGTTCTCCTGGGGGGATCACCTTGGCGCAGGCAGGCTCTTTGGCGTGCACCTGGTTTCCCGCCTTGCAGAACAGCTTGAGACATTGGTAGAAGATGGCAAGCCTATTCTTGGAATCTGCAACGGGTTCCAGGTTTTGGTGGAGACCGGGCTTCTGCCGGATAAAACGGTTGGCAAGCGCAGTGCCGCGCTTCTGCAGAACAACTCGGCCGTCTATGAAAGCCGATTTGTAGACCTTCTGGTATCAGACGATAAGAGCATCTGGACGGCGGGCCTTAAGGGCAGAATCTTAAGGATGCCGGTGGCGCACGGAGAGGGCCGCCTCTACTGGGAGAATAAAGATATTATCCGCCCGGTAGTGTGCTATGCCAAAGACGGGGCGGCCACGGAAGAGTACCCCGCAAACCCCAACGGCACGCCGGGCGGAATTGCCGGTATAAGGGATTCCAGCGGCCTTATCCTTGGGCTTATGCCGCACCTGGAGAGGGCGGTGCTGCCATGGCATGGCTCGGTGGATGGGCTGGCGTTCTTTAAGAACCTGGCCAGGCATCTGGCGGGATAGTAAAATAAAAAAGGGCGGGTCATATGATCCGCCCTTTTTTATTTGCCGTATTTCAGGCAAGAATATGCCAGGCTTTAGCACAGTCGCCGTTTAACTTACACGACGCTCCTTGCCTCTTGATGCTATCGCGTAGGCAGGTGACGGCGTTTTCGTATCGCGATGTGCCCTTCGGTCTCCTTACCGCCCCATATAAAATTACTTTTATATGAAGGTTAGGGTTCCCTACGGACAACCTGAATATTCAGTTCCTGAGCCGTTTCCAGCCAGGTTCAAAATATCAGGCTCGTGGTCTAGCCTGGCAAACTTTATTCTATTGTATTAGGGGCACTTTCAGGTACACTCTGGTATTACCCGGGGGTGGTGGGGTTCAAACAAGGTGGAAAAATTATTTGCACAATTTTCCAATTTTGGGAGCCCGGCAGAACTCTACCGGAGTAACGGAGAAAGAATCTTCACCGGCATCAGGTATTTGTTTTGCGGAATGCGCCCTTCAGGGAGTGGCCGGGGCCTTTGCCAATCCTTCTGCCTATAGATTCTATACGGTTTTCAAGATAGATTTCCGGGTCTTCATTAATACATTGTTTATTGGGATAGATTTTGTAATCAACCCTGTATTTGAGCGGCGTATAGTTTGGCATAACAATATTTGCGCCGGCCATAAGCGCCTTCTCCCGGCCGGACTCATCTATGGAGCCCACCGCCGTTGTTGCGGGGATGTGCGCGTCTCTGGTGACTATTCTTGCAAGCGCAACCATCCTTAAGGCGGCATCCACGCTTCCGCCGGGGACATTGCCCAGCGGCGTATCCGGGCTTGGGATAAACGGCCCAATGCCCACCATATCTGCATCTATGGAACGGATGAACAGCAGATCGTCCGCCAAATCCTCTGCGGTCTGCCCGGGAAGGCCCACCATGCATCCGGTGCCCACCTGGTAGCCAAGGGTGCGCAGGTCTGCAAGGCAGCGCACCCGTTCTTTTAGGCTCTTCCCCGGATGGAGCCGGGTGTAGAGATTGGGGTTGGCTGTTTCATGGCGAAGAAGAAATCTGTCTGCGCCCGCTTCCCTCATTGCCTTGTAATCGTCAAAGGGTCGCTCGCCAATGCTTAGTGTTACTGCGCCGCCGGTGTGTTTTTTAATGTTTTTTATGATTGAAACCATCCGGTCTGCGGTGAAATACGGGTCTTCGCCGGACTGCAAAACAACGGTGCCTATTCCGTTTTCTGCAATCTTTACAGCCGTTTCTATAATCTCCGCTTCCGGCATGCGGTACCTATGCACGTTTCCGTTTTCTCTTCTAAGCCCGCAGTAGGTGCAGTTGCCGGTGCATATATTGGAGAACTCTACAAGCCCCCGCAGGTAGACAGCCTGTCCTACGTATTCCCGGCGCACACTGTTGGCAAGCGCCAGTATTGCCGATGCCTCATCAGCCGTCCTGGTAAGCAGGAATACAAGCTCTTCTTTTGAAAGATTGCCGGTGTGCTGCGCTTTTGACAGGATTTCTTTTAACACCATGGTAATTAGTTCTTCCTTATGCCGGATGAGTTTACGGCATTATTGTATCATATTTCAGGGGATGGAGTGGGAGGCTAAATCTCTTTGCTTTCCGGCCTGCATACATTGGCGGGGCAGCTTTTTTGGGCAAGATGCATCTGGTATTCGTTGTAAAAGTGACCAAGGCTTGTCATAAAAATGTTTGCCGCCGATCTGCCTACAGAGCAGCCGCATGTATCCTGCATAACCTCTCCAAGGCCCTGTACCAGTTTAAGGTCTGCCGCATCTCCCGCGCCAGATTTCCACCAGGAGAGTACTTCATGGAGCCGTTTTGTACCTACCCGGCACGGTGTGCAAAGCCCACAGGATTCATCTTTAAAGAATGCCGCAATCCCCTGCACGGTATCTACCATGCATCTGGATTGGCTTAACACCGTAATTGCGCCGGAGCCGGGCGGAAGGTCTTTAGATTCAAGCCGGCGGTCAATATCCGGGGCGCCTGCGCAGATTCCGCCGGGGCCGCCCACAAGCGCCGCCTTCAAGCGTCCGCCGTCCGCCATTCCGCCTGCAAACCTAAAGATTAACTCCCGCAGAGTGCTTCCATAGGGGGCTTCATACAGGCCGGGGTAGAGCACATCCCCTGATACGGAGAAGAGTCTGGTATCTCTTTCCGGGGAGGCGCCGTTTTCCACTATTTCGGCTGCCTGAAAGAGGGCCTCTATAGTGTGGATGATTGGCGGCTCTCCGTTCTCCGGCATGGGTTCCGCCCGGCTGCCCTGCATTAGCTGGCGGAGGGCGGATTCCTCCCGGCAGATGTATCCGCCCGTCCCGGCAAAGACCCTTATATTAAAATTGAAGCCGGAGTTTTGTATATTCCGTCCCAGGAAGCCCTCTTTTTGCGCCTCTGCAATAACGGATTGAATCCGCTCCGGCATGCCGCCCTGCTGCGGCAGAAAGATTATTCCTTCCCTTGCGTCCGCTGCGTACCCGGCAATTGCAAGCGCCTCTATCAGCCTGAACGGTGAGGTTTCAAGCAGAACCCTCTCCTTGAAGCATCCCGGCTCAAAGCCTGCCGCGTTGCAGATAACAGTACCGGCCGCCTGCGCCGCCTGCCACACCTCTCCCACGCTGGAAGAGCCGCCCCGTTCTGTGAGGGCGCTCTGGCACGCCGCCCTGCAGATGACCGTTCTATCCGCGCTCTCAAGCACCCTTTTCAGCGTGTCAAAATTGAACACGGGGGTCTCTGCATGCCTTAGGATTACAGGGGCGCCGCTGTAGCCTGTTGTTATACTCTCTCTACAATTACAGAGCCTTACCTCTCTTCTTGTAACCGCCATGTCTCTCTTTACTCCACAAGTATGCTCACGGCTTCCTCATCCGCTGTCTCCGGGTACTGTGAGCGCGGCGTGTAGCTTGTGTGCAGCAGTTTATGCGATTTATGCCCAAGCGGCTCGCCAAGGTATTCATCATACAAGGCCTTTACGGCCGGGTTCTCATGGGATTTCCTTATTGGCAACGATGCATCTTCTTCATAGATGGCCTGCATCCGCGCCTTCCGTATCTCCTCTGTTGTGGGGATGGGCTGGCCTCCGCCTCCCAGGCACCCGCCGGGACAGCACATTATCTCTATGAAGTGGTAATCTGCTTCGCCCGACGATACCTTATCCATTAATCTTCTGGCGTTGGAAAGGCCGTTTGCCACCGCCACCTTTACAGGCAGTTCTCCCACCTGCACCGTGGCTTCCTTTACCCCTTCCAGACCGCGGACGGCGGTAAAATCTATATTGGCAAGGGTCTCTTTTGTGAGTATTTCGTAGACGGTACGCAGCGCCGCCTCCATTACTCCGCCCGTGGCGCCAAAGATTACCGCGGCGCCGGTAGAGATACCCAGTGGCAGGTCAAAATCCTGGTTGTCAAGGTTTGCAAAATCCAGGCCCACCTCTCTAATCATCTTTGCCGCCTCCCGGGTGGTGAGCACGGCATCTACATCCGGCACGCCCTGGGCGGATTCCATCTCTGCCCTGGTGCATTCGTACTTTTTGGCGGTGCAGGGCATAATGGAAACCACGTATATATCCTCCGGCCGAAGGTTCATCTTCTCTGCATAGTACGTCTTGGCCAACGCTCCAAACATCTGCTGCGGGCTTTTGCAGGTGGACAGATGCGGCAGAAGGGCGGGGTAGAAGTGCTCTATAAACTTTATCCACCCCGGCGAGCAGGATGTTATCATTGGGAGTGTGCCGCCGCCCTGTATCCGGCTTATAAGCTCCGTCCCTTCTTCTATTATGGTAAGGTCTGCCGTGAAATCCGTGTCAAAGACTCTGTCGAAGCCCATTGCCTTGAGCGCCGCCACCATCTTGCCTGTTACCCTTGAGCCGGGCGGCATGCCGAACTCTTCCCCTATGGCTGCGCGGACTGCGGGCGCGGTCTGCACTACAACGTGCTTCCCGGGGTCTGCGATGGCTTCCCATACGTCTGTGATGGATTCCTTCTCATGCAGGGCGTTCACCGGGCACACGGAGACGCACTGCCCGCACAGCACGCACGCCACATCGGCAAGTTCCTTCTTCATGGCCGGGACTATTACCGTATCAAACCCCCTCTTTGCGGGGGAGAGGGCGCCTACTCCCTGCACCTGCCGGCACACGGTTACGCACCTGCGGCAGAGGATGCACTTGCTGCTGTCCCTTACTATGCTTGCGGTGCTTTCATCTATAACGGCTCCGGGTTTTTCCCCTTCAAATCTGCTCTGCTGTATGCCAAGCTGGCGCGCCACCTTTTGCAGTTCGCAGTTAAGGCTTCTTCCGCAGGTTGTGCATTCCTGGTTGTGAGCGGAGAGCATTAGTTCTACAACGGTACGGCGGGCGCTGCGCACCCTGGGGGTGGTTGTGCGTACAGACATGCCGTCATCTGCCGGATAAGTGCAGGCGGTTTGGAGAGCCCGGCTCCCCTCTATCTCTACCAGGCAGACCCGGCAGGCGCCTATTGACTGCAGGTTATCCATATGGCACAGGGTGGGGATGTATACTCCCGCCGCCCGGGCGGCATCAAGTACGGTGCTGCCCTTGGGTACGCTTATGCTCTTTCCGTCTATCTTTACGGTTATGTTCTCCATATTTAACTCCTTTAGGGAATGGCATCAGCTCTTAGAGTCGCAGCGAAGGCACCGGTGCGCCTCTGCTACCGCTGCTTCTCTGGAGAAGCCCAGTTCTACTTCTGCATGTATTGTTCTTTTGGCAACCTGGAGCACGGGCATGGCCTCCCTGGGTGTCTCTGCAATGTTGTCTACATCAGCCGGAGGGATGGGAATGCTTATTTCGTCCAGATCAGACGGAATTTCTCCATTGCCGCCAAGGTACCGGTCTATGCTCTGCGCGGCACCTATTCCGGCGCCTATGGCACCTATTACCGTCCACGGCCCGCTTACCGCATCGCCGCCCGCAAAGATGCCTTCCTGCGATGTGGCATGAGTGCGCTCATCCGCTTTGACGGCGCTCTTTTTAAGCTCAACGCCGGAATCTTCCAGAAAGGCAAGGTCCGCCTCCTGGCTTATGGCAGAGATTACGGTGTCCGCCGGTATATCAAAGGTGGTATCATCCACGGGTTTTGGGCTCCTCCGGCCGCTCTTGTCAAACTCCTTTAACGTAAGCTGCCGGCAGCGTAGGGCGCAGGCGCGGTTGTTTTGGCCTGCCACCTCTACCGGGGCGGCGAGGAGTTTTATTGCTATCCCTTCCTGTTCTGCCTGATGAATTTCTTCCGGGTCTGCGGGCATATCATCGCGGAGCCTTCTGTAGACTATGGTGACGCTTTGTGCGCCCAGGCGTTTTGCGGTGCGAGCTGCATCTATTGCCGCGTTGCCGCCGCCCACTACCGCCACGTTTTTTCCAAGGTCTACCTTTTTGCCCATCTGCACATCGCGCAGGAAGCTTATGGAATCTACCACGCCGGGGAGTTCTTCGCCCGGTATGTCCAGCGTCCAGCTCTTAT
>CALNCU010000166.1 GCA_937875395.1 uncultured Armatimonadota bacterium
ATGGGCCGGAGTTCACAGCCAAAGCCATCCGTGAATGGCTCCATCGGCTTGGCACAAAGACACTGTTCATAGAACCAGGGAGCCCGTGGGAGAACGGGTATGTAGAGTCTTTTAATGGAAAGCTCCGGGATGAACTGCTAGGCATGGAGATATTCGATACTCTATATGAAGCGCAGGTGGTAGTAGAAGGATGGCGTCAGGAATACAACAGAGTCAGGCCGCACAGCGCGCTTGGTTACAAGCCTCCTGCACCTGAGGCTATTGAGCCCAAAATCCTAGTGCAAAGTACGAGTTAGAAATTGGCACATACTTGGGGGGCTTGTCATTTATATGAAGGATCAGTTCGGCAACATCTGCCGGGCACCCTGGGGGGGTGAGAACGGCGTGAATATATGGCACCCCGCCGTCCGCCTGCTCTTTGCGGAGTGGCTTGATGCGCTTTCAAAGCATTATGCGGAGAACGGAGATGTTTTCATCTACTGCATAATGCCGGAGCCGCAGTTGACGGTCTTCACCAACAAGGATGAGGCCAAGGCCATCCTGCCCAAAGATGCCACCGCCGCCTTTGAGGGCATGGGGTTCTTCCAGCACGAGGCCGGATACAACAGGGATGCTGTTCTGGCGTTCAGAAAATACCTTGCAGGCCTGTATGGCAGCATAGCCGGGTTGAATGCAGACTGGGGGAGCAGATATGCTTCATTCGATGACATAGCCCCGCCGGACGACCATACCTATATCAAAACACAGAAATCCGGCGCGCTCAAATATCACTTTGAGCGTTTCCTGCGCGACAGCATGGTGGAATTCGTGGAGTTCTGCTATGACTGTATAAAGAAGAACGATAAGATTCATCCTGTAGGCATAGGGAGCTGGGGGGATGGATGGATGCCCATGCACTATGCCCTGGACAACTACAAGCTGTTCAGAAAGATGGATTACATAGATACTCACACTCTTACCCGTTACTTCTATGATCTGCACAGGCTCTACGGCAAACCCATATATATAGATGAGTGCGGCGACGAATACCAGGCGTGGGAGGTGAGCCAGGCTGCAAAGCAGGGAGTAGGGGATGATGATGTAATTCAGGCGGAGGGTACCAGAACAGTATGGAAATCGCTCATGATGGGAAGCCACGGCATGAATCCCGGCATACGGACAAACTTCCCCCGTTTTGCCAGGTCTGTGGGCGCCACCGCCGGGGAGCTTTCCAGCGGAATGACTCTTCTTAGAAAGAAGTACCGCTATGTTACAAGGATGAACGATCTTATAGAACGCACCGGTAATATCCTTTTGGGCAGCAGCATAAAAGAGAGCGGGGTAGGGGTCTTTATGCCGTCGCTCTCTTTAATGTCCATCTATAAGGATACGCCGGAAATAGATATCTTTGATGAGAGCGGCGTTCGCGGAGAGATCAAATCTCTGGAACAGGAACTTATCAGCCGTGGGTATTCTTATTCGGCAATTATAGAGGATGCCGTGCTTGACGGCAGTGAAGACCTTGCCGAGTACAAGGTGATTATAATGCCGTATGCGCTGTACTTCCCGGAGAGGCTGGCTGAGAGGTTGTCCGGGTGGGTTAAGTCAGGAGGGACGCTGGTCTGTCTTGGCCCGTGCGGAATTTATGACAGGTACGGACGAAAGATGTGGAGCTTCATGTCCGGCGCGGCAGGTGCGGTAGAGATTGAGTATGAGGGGTATCGCCGGGATGGCGTGGAGAAGGTTCTGGCCGGCAGCAACGGAGAGACCGTGCCTGTAAACGGATGGTGCTGGAAGTACAAAACGGGCAGGGGGGTCCGTGTGCTGGATAGAAACGCAGACGGAGGTGCCGCCGTATTTGAGAACAGGTATGGTGCGGGCAGGGTAATAACAACGGGATTCTCCGCGGCTAAGAACGGCAGGCTCTCCGATTTCCTCTACGCCGCAATTGATGATGTTATCAGTTTCAGGGATGCCTGTACCACCCCCATGCATTACGGGCGGTTCTTTACGGTTGTGCGGGAAGATAAAGCAGGACAGTGCTACCTCTTTGTCCTTAATAATGATCTCAAAGAGCCTTTCCACGGCAGTGTTTACGTTAAAGGCGAGTACGCACATCCGGTAGATCTTGGCGTTGATGGTGGATATGAAATAAGGACCGCAAGGATCGACCTGGGCGTGACGGAGATACCCGTCCACCTGAGGGCAGGAGAGGGAACTGCAATATATCTGGGGAAGGGTGCGGGTCCTGGCAGTGACCAGGCATTCAAGGCGGCAGGGATGATACACCGTTTTGCAGGGAAGCTGCAGGCGCATAAGGCAAACAGGTTTGCAGATTTCAGCGCCTATAATGCCATCCTTGCCAAGTCACGGGTATTGTATGCCCGCAAAGACTATGCCGGTGTGTGCAAATTGCTTGGGAGCGTATTGGAAGGCTTTGATGAAGCTGTTTTTCTTCAGTCCCTCAAATCTCTTGAATCAGCCATCGCCCGTTCCGCTGTCCCCTTGCAGAATAGGGTGAAGGCAGAAAGCATACTGCAATATGTAAGGAACAGAGGGAGGTTCGATTATCTAAGGTACTTTGTGGCAGCGTGGGATTTGCTGAACGCAAAGGAGGAATCTGCAGAACTCACCGCCTCGCGCATCGCCCCGCAGGATATGGGCGCCGATGGGATGCCGTGTGACTGGAAGATGGCAAAGCCCATATCTATGGGGAGCCCTTACAGCGACCTCTCCGGCGAGTTCAGGCTTGCACATGATTCCCGGTATCTGTACATGCGCTTTGATTTGAAGGACAGGGTGGTAGAGAACAACAAGCAGGGCGGGCGCATATGGAACGGCGATTCCATTGAGATCTATATAGATGCACTGGGAGATGCCGCGGAGAGCTACGCCTTTGACGATTTTCACTTTATGGTCTCTCCAGGCGGCAAGCATTGGGTTTATACCAAAGAGAGGGACTATGAACCCTCTGATGCGTATGTAAAGGCTGAAGTATTTGAAGGTGGGTACAGGATATACTACAGGATTGCATTTAGCGAACTGGGCATAACACCTGTCCCGGGCTACGTGAAGGGCTTTAATCTAAGGGTATTTGATTGCAATACCAAAGGCGGCAACTGGGAACGGGAGTTTATGTGGAAGAGCAGCCCGTCACCCTTTGCCAGCGCTAAAGGCTGGCCAAGATTAATGTTGGAATAGTATTGGGTCTTTAGGAGTCGGGATGAAAATCTACATAATACAGGATCTTGAAGGAGTCGCTGGAGTCTTTGACTGGGCATATGATCTTAAGAGAGAAGGCCGGCTCACTGATGCCTGTGCATGGATGACGGAAGAGATAAATGCAGCAGTATCAGGCGCTCTTGCAGCAGGTGCGGATGAGGTCTTTGTTCATGAAGCACATGCTTTTAATTTTGACCGGCTGCACCCGGAAATGAAGCTTGTAAGGAGTGAGAAGCTGGAGATAGACTCAAGCTTTTCTGCACTCTTCTTTGTAGGGCAGCATGCCATGGCCGGGGCCGAAAACGGAATACTAAACCACTCTGGCAGCAGCCGATCCATAGTTAATATCCTGCTGAACGACCGTCCGGTTGGGGAACTGGGGCTTATCGCAGCATACGCGGCAGAGGAAGGCGTTACCACAGCCCTGGTCTGCGGTGACGATGCGGTCTGCCGGGAAGCGGAGACTCTTCTGGGCAGCTGCGAGACGGTGCCCGTGAAGTGGGGAACGGGGCAGCATACCGGCACATCCCTCTCCACCCGGCAGTCATGCAAGGAGATACACTCCGGGGCGGAGCGTGCGCTTGCCCGGCTTAAAGATTTCAAGCTTCTTGAACTTACGCCTCCGTATCAGCTGGAGATTGAATACATAAGGACTGATGTGGCGGATGAATGCTCTATTATCCCG
>CALNCU010000167.1 GCA_937875395.1 uncultured Armatimonadota bacterium
CTGGTTTCCACATCGGCCGAAGTTACGGCGCGCAACTACGCCGCTCATAGATACGGCGACAGCGGCCACGAAGGCGGCGACATATCTGCGTATGCGTTTTACTGCGACATCAGCATCAACGGCCGCAAACTAAGCCTGTGCAGAGAGGTTGGAACCCAGAAAAGCTTTTATGAGCCGGCAGAGGTGGACGGCGTTCGCATCTGGTTTGACGCAGCAAGCTGCGCATTCAAAGATTCCGGCGGATTTATGGCAGAGAAGGACTGGAGAAGCGGGCTGATCTGCAAACCCTCACAGCACGCCCGATTTGCACTGCAAGAATCCACGCGCTCCATCTGTCCGGAACCGCTGCATATGTGGTACCCAAACAAGAGCAGGCGCCTGGATATTGCCGACTGCTACAACGGCGAAGACTGCTGGATGGGGCCGTACAACGGGGCCGGCGCCCATGGCGGACTTGATATCAACATGCCTGCGGGTACGGTACTATCAGCCCCTATAACATTTGACAACCACTATCTGTTCAACTCCACAGCATCTGGATTCAATAACAACCGCTGGCGCGGAATCCGCCGCTGGCAGGACGGCTCGGAGTGGTGGTTGCAGACCCATCACCAGATAGACATGCTGGTGCCTGAACGCACGCCGCTGGCGGCAGGTACGCCATACGCCACCACGGCAGGCGTATGGGTAGGATCGCACGAACACACGCATTTTGTGTTCCGCATAATTGAACAGGGCGGGGATTACCTGCTAGATCCCTGGATACTCCTTGGCGAGACGTTCCGCCAGGCGAATCCCTAGGGAAGTATCTCCTCCTTGCCAAACCAGACAGATATTTCCCGCTCTGCGCTCTCCATGGAGTCTGACCCGTGAACAATATTCTCTTGTACGCTAAGGGTGTAATCCCCCCGGATGGTGCCTGTCTGCGCCTCTGCGGGCTTAAGCGCGCCCATCATGTTCCTTACTATGGGGATGGCATTCTCGCCTTCCAGCACCATGGCAACAACGGGGCCGGATACCATAAACTCCACAACGCTATCAAAGAAGGGCTTGCCGCGGTGCACGCTGTAATGCTGCTCTACACGCTCCCTCTCCGGCACCAGTATCTTCAATGCCTTAATGGCAAGTGTGCGGTTTTCAAACCTGCGGATTATCTCCCCTACAAGCCCCCTGCGCACTCCATCGGGCTTTACTAAAACAAGCGTCTGATCCATCCGTCTCTCCTTTAAGTAAGTCCGGGCAAGTATATCAGGAGGCATAGCGTCTGTCAAGAAGCGTGATCCGGTATTGACGGGAGGCGGGCGTATATCCTACAATAAAGCGGTGTTATAAAGTTAGATCAGAGGTAATCCATGTTCCATGTCAACCCGGCCGAAGTCCAAAAAGTGCTTATAATAAGGATAGACAAGGTCGGCGATCTCCTTCTCTCCACTCCCGCCATAAGAAGCATAAGAGACTCCCTTCCCGGCGCCGAACTTACACTTCTGGCCGCGCCCTACAATGCCTCTGTGCTTGAAGGATGGGATGCACTTGATAAAATTATGGTGTACGACCGATCTTGGCCTTCCCATAAGAAGAGGGCCTTTGCCGCAAATCTTGGCAGGCAGTCGTATGATATGTGCGTGGTGCTCTCCCCGGTATCCTGCGCCTACCATCTGGCAAAAAAGACGGGCGCGCGGGTGAGAGCAGGCATTCTTTATTCCGGCAGAATTATACCACGGCTGCTGGCGCCGTTTCTGCTCACCCATCCGCTGGTATTCAACATAGACAGGGCCGTAAAAAACGGGGCGCCCGTGCTGCATGAAGTAGAGCAGATGCTTGAGCTGGTAAGGTTTACGGGCCTCTCCGCGGCAGAGACTCCGCTTGAAGTGCCCGTCACCGGCCGGGATGCAGAATGGGCGCAACATATAATTGCGGAACACGGAATGGCAGAAAACCTAATTGGGCTGCACCTCTCCTTTAAGTGGCTTAGCAGCGGGTGGACTGCAGAAGATATGGCCGGCCTATTTAAGATGATACTTGATGCCGTGCCCGGCTCATCACTGCTTGTAACCTACGGGCCGGCAGAAGCAGATGCAATCTGCCGGTTTGAAAATTATTATAGAATTAAACTTACAGACGGCAACCCATGTTTAATTGCAACAGATAAAGGGAAGATACTCTTGGCAGGCAACCTCCCTTTTGGCAGGTGGGCCGGGCTGCTTCAAAAGTGCAGGCTGGTGGTGTCTCCAGACACCGGTTCTCTGCACCTGGCAGCAGCGCTGGGTAAGCCGGTTGTAGCTTTGTATGAAAGAGATACGTTCAACCACTGCTCTAGCCAGTGGTCGCCCTGGAAGGTACCAAGCAGTATAATCGCCAGGTCTGATTTTAATACAACATCGGCCAAGATACTGCAGGGTATCCGCCAGCTTTATGACGACGCCTGATTTGCACCCAAACAGAAGATTTCCATGGATGGTCAACTACTACCTATGCATACTACCTTAGAGAATGTTTCAACCTGCCAAAACAAGGCACCATACAAAATAAACAGCCCCGTTACCCGTTGGTTTATGGCTCTGGTTGCCCTTGTAACCATTCTTAGGCTGATTATAGCAAGCGCCGTGCCGCTGGGCGGAGATGAGGCATACTACTGGCTATGGTCAAAGCATTTAAGCCTGGGTTATTATGATCATCCGCCGCTGATCAGCCTGCTCATATATCTCTTTGGGCTTGCAGGCGGGGATGCAATAGTCTTTGTTAGAATGGCTTCCGTGCTCCTGGCCTCCCTTGCAGCCTGGACTACCTTTATCCTTGCCGAAAGGGTTACAGGATCGCTCAGGACGGCATTCATCGCCGGGCTGCTCACTATGGCATGCCCAATATTTGCTGCAAAGGCGCTTGAAATATCACCCGACAGCCCGCTTGTAGCCTTTAGTATGCTCTACGTGTTTACCGCCTACATGGCAATCTTTGAAAACAGGCGCATATACTGGTTATGGATGGGAGTATGGTTTGGGTTGGCAATTTTAACCAAACTGACGGCATTTCTTCTTCCTGTCTCGCTTGCAGCCTTCCTTATCACAAGCCCCGGGCACAGAGGATTTTTGAAGAGGCCGGAACCGTATCTCTCTTTGCTTGTATCCGGGCTTATATTCTCACCCTTTCTTGCCTGGTGCGCATTAAACAACTGGGTGACATTCCGGTTCCATATGATTACACGCGTGAGCCAGGAAGCGTATGCGTGGAAGAACTACCTGCCAAAATTTCTGGGAGAGCAGGCGGCGGCGTACTCCCCGTTTCTGTTTATACTTGCCCTTGCCGCAATAGTAAAAGTCTTTCTTACGCAGGCAAACGGAAGGTCTGTAGATAAATCCCGGTATATGTTCCTTGCAATGTTCGGCCTGGTGCCGATTGGCATATTTGGACTTATAAGCATACGATGTCAAATCTTTCCGCATTGGACAATGGCTGCCTACCCTCCCCTGTTCATCCTCTGCGCTGCGCTTTACGGTATGTGGAGGGAATGCGGCGCCGGATGGAAGGCCGGATTTTTTAACTTTGCCGCCGGATTTGCCGTGTTTATGACAGTGCTGTTCTACGTTGCGCTCAGCTCACCGGGGCTTCAATCCTGCTTTATCAAACCCGGTGAGCATAACGAGATATTCGCTTACACCAAACTTGCCGGGCTTATAAAGCAGTCTGCAGATGCCCGGATGTTTGTGCTTACAGATTCCTACGCCAGAAGCAGCTCTCTATCATACTATACGGGCAGGCAGGCTTATCTTATCACCCGTACGCAGATCATGGGCAAGGAGTTTCTCAGGTGGCAGGATATGAACGGGCTTATCGGCAGGGATGCCATCTATGTAGATGCCTTCCCTCTAAGCGAACGGCAGGATATTGCAGAGATACTTAAAACATCCTTCCGCACTGTTGAACCGGAACAGGTATGGCCCATCTACTCTTCAAACAGCCTGTTCAAAAGAGAGGGCTTCCTGGTAAAGAACTTTTACGTTACCGTCTGCAGGGATTTCCGTAAAAACAACTTCTATGATGAACGAGACATCCGGCTTCTGAATGCCCTCCAACCCCTTAATAAGACCGGTATACGCCGGCCTACAGAAAATGCTAAAGATGCAGAAAGCTTTACTAACCGCATAAAACATGCTAGACTCTCCATGAAAAGTATCCGCAATATAAGCGGACGTTAATGGAGCAATAGTTTGAACCGCAAGCATAGCAAGAGACGGCATGCATACCGTACGCCCTTTACCTTTCTGTTATTCCTTGGCATGTGCACAGCCGCCCTTTGCATCTGCCGCACTCAACACGCATGCGGGCTGCATAATATTCATGTAGTGCGCATTCCCCTTAACTCAGGAATGCGGGTGCGCCCTGTTATAGCCAGGCAAAATGCGCTTAAGTGCGAAACCTTCCCGGAGATGATAGCCCGCACCAGGCCCTACGCAGCCATTAACGGTACGTTCTACAACGAATCCATGCGACCGCTGGGAGACGTGCTTATCCGCGGCAGGCTGGCAAACCGCGGACACTACCACAGCGCGCTGGCAGTACGTGCAGACGGGCGTGTAGAGTTTTTGCACAGAGGGCGGAATAATTTTGACTGGTCGGGGTATAAGTGGGGGCTTGCATCCGGCCCCAGGCTGGTACATAACGGAAGTATTGCGCTAAATCCAAACGCAGATGGATTCAAACTTAAAAGTCTTGATATTAAAGGCTGGAGATCCGGCATAGGGCTGACATCCGGCGGAGTGCTTCTGCTGGTTACGGCAAAAAGGCCCCTGACACTTGAAGAGTTTGCCGGCGTAATGGTAAAGCTTGGCGCAAAAGAGGCAATAAACCTGGATGGCGGCAGCGCCTGCGCGCTCTATAAAAACGGCCGGTATATTGCAGTACCTTCCGCTCCAATGACAAATATTTTGGCGGTATATGATACCCGCCAAAACCCCTCCTGAAAGAGCACGCCGGGGCAATGGCAAGGAGGAGCCGGCATGATATACGGCCGAACCTCTCCCCGTGTTTGCGTACTTAAGCTACTTCCATAAGCTCTATATCAAAGGTAAGAGCCTTCCCTGCCAACGGGTGATTGCCGTCCAGGGTAACGGTATTATCATCTGCCTCCGTAACGGTAACAATCATGGTATCACCGTTAGGGTCCTGTAGCTGCAGATGATCTCCTATGCCGGGGGTCATATCCGCCGGAAACTCGCTCCGGTTCACCTTCATCACCATTTCATCATAGTGGGGGCCGTAAGCATCGTCCGCCGGGATATTGACGGTCTTGTTCTCTCCCGGATTCATCCCCACCACGGCGTTTTCAAATCCCGGTATCACCTGATGGGCTCCCACTGTAAACTCTAGCGGGGCTCTGCCTATAGAACTATCAAAGACTTTGCCATCCTCAAACTTTCCGGTGTAGTTTACTTTTACTCTATCGCCTTCTTTTGCTTGTGCCAATTTTTTCTCCTTTATCCGGCGCTCTGCCGACTCTGCATAATTTAAAATACGCAACCGTACCGTTTATAGTATTCCCGGTACATATTGATAATAGCAAGTACATCAGCGTTCCCGGGCAGCGTGAAATGCCCTATGACTCTGTACCCGCATTGCCTGAGGTTCTCACTGATATTCTTTATCCCCGGATATGCCTTTTCCCAGACTTGTAAGATTTTATTGGGGATTCTCTGCAAGCAATGAGAGTTCGGTTACGGCAATGCGGAAGAATAAAGCGCCGCCGGTCTGCCGTATTTATAGCATATTTTCAGAAAGATTCCGGCATTAGCAGTTGGCCGTATATGGTTCTCCATCCAGGTATACGGTTACAAAGTGCGATGCGTGCGGAATGCGGCGATAGGTCTGCTCTGCAATCTCCAGGCTGAAAAACGGGACTACTATGATAATAGACTCCTCTGCCAGAACCCTTTCCTTACCTTCATCCGTAATTATGCCGCCGTGTATAAGCGCTTGTGCGTACTCCTGCCGCTCTGCACTATCTGCACGGGAAGAAAGGTCGCAGGCTAGAAGTACATGATAATTGTTGGAAAGATCTGCAATAACCTGCTTTGTGAATTCATCTTTTCTGAAAACCTTAAGGTTTTCCTGTTCAAGTTCTATTTTAATATCCATTCAAACTTCCTCTTGAATAAAGGTATTCGTGACGCCTATATCTTACCATATAACGCAAGACTTTGTTTAAGAATTATCTTGCGAACGTATTTTTTTTTATATATATTACATGCTGCCGCCTGTATGCTCTATAATTCCATATATAATAAAAAGACCGGACGTTTCCGCCCGGCCCCGTATTCTTTTTATTGTTATTAAGCTTATACCCAGCCGCGAAGCTTCATTGCATCCGCAACGCGGTTTACAGATACCATGTAGGCGGCTGTACGCATATCTACATGTACATCAATGGAGGTAGAGAGCACATCGGCAAAGGCCTTCGTTATCTTGCGGTTCAGCCTCTCATGAACTTCTTCCTCTTCCCAGTAGTAAGAGCAAATGTTCTGCACCCACTCAAAGTAGGATACTGTCACGCCGCCTGCATTGCAGAGGAAATCTGGAATAATAAAGATACCTTTTTTGTAGAGGATATCGTCTGCTGTGGGAGTGGTGGGCCCATTGGCAAGCTCAGCCACAATTTTGGCCTTAATCCGCTCTGCATTCTCTTCCGTAATTACTTCTTCAAGCGCAGCCGGGAAGAGCACATCTACATCCAGCTCAAGGAGTTCCTCGTTGGATACGGCCTTTGATCCGGGGAAACCAACCACCGAGCCGGTATTAGTTTTATGATGCAGCACGGCCTCTGCATCTATGCCATTGGGAACGTATATGCCGCCGTGAGAATCACTTACTGCAACTACTTTTACGCCCAAGAGCTCTTTAGAAAGAACCGCCGCAAAGTAACCGGCATTGCCGTAACCCTGTATGGCTGCGGTGGCTTTGGAGAGGTCTATGCCCAGGTGGGCGGCTGCATCACGCACACAGTACATGCCGCCGCGCGCCGTGGCATCCCCCCGGCCCCTGGAGCCACCGTTTGCAAGGGGCTTGCCGGTGATTACGCCCGGGGTGTAACAGCCTTTTATCTTGCTGTACTCGTCCATCATCCAGGCCATAATCTGGGGGGTGGTATAAACATCCGGCGCGGGGATATCCTTCTCCGGGCCTATCATGCGGCCCACCGCGTCTATGTATGCCCGGCTGAGCCTTTCTAGTTCGCCCTGGGACATTTCTTTGGGGTTGCAGATAACTCCGCCTTTTCCGCCGCCAAGCGGAATATCTACAACGGCGCACTTCCATGTCATCCATGCGGCAAGCGCGCGCACGGTATCTATGGTCTCTTCCGGGTGGAAGCGGATGCCGCCCTTGTTGGGGCCGCGGGCATCGTTATACTGTACGCGGAATCCTTTAAAAACTTTTATTTTTCCGTCATCCATTTTAACGGGGATGTTTACGTGCAGCTCTCGCATGGGTTCGCGCAAGGCGGCATGCACGCCGGGGCTTAGACTCAGCTTCTCGGCAGCTCTATCAAGCTGAGCCTGTGCAATTGCAAACGGATTCTCTTTTTTCATTTCACAGCTCCTGATCTTGGGGGTTTACATTCACGGATACAAAAAAGCCCATCAGACTTAAACGCCGATGGACTTAATGCGCCGCATCTGTACGCGGTGCTTCACTGCAACCCTGGACACAGCTCTGTGATCTTTTTAATTATAACATCACCCGCCCAAACGGTCAACGCCGGGCGGGTGAACTAATTTTTGCTACGTGGAAGTTACTTCCGTTACCATGCCGCCACGGAGCTTTATATGGAGCTCTTTAAGCTGCTCCTCCGTAACCGGGGAAGGCGCCTCCGTCATGGGGTCTACCGCGGTGGCCGTCTTGGGGAAGGCAATAACATCGCGGATATTATCGTCGCCCAAAAGGAGCATTACAAGGCGGTCTATGCCGGGCGCAATCCCACCGTGCGGCGGGGCTCCGTATTCAAAAGCTTCAAGCAGGTGCCCAAAACGGGTCTCCGTCTCCACCCAGGAGTAGTTTAAGAGCTCAAATATCTTCTGCTGAATCTGCCTGTCGTGGATTCTTATGCTCCCGCTTGCAACCTCTGCTCCGTTGCACACCAGATCATAGGCATCCGACCGGGCCTTTCCGGGGTCTGTATCAAGGAGCGGAATATCTTCTTCCTTGGGACTTGTGAACGGGTGGTGCGCAGAATCCCAGCGCTTCTCATCTTCCTTCCATTCAAAGAGCGGAAAGTCTACAACCCAGGCAAAATAAAGCATATTGGGGTCTTTAAGCCCCAGCCTATCCCCCATCTCAAGCCGGAGACGCCCAAGGGCATTTGCCACAACGGAGGGCTGATCCGCAACAATTAAAATCATATCTCCGGGCTTGGCGCCCACCTTGCTTACAATGCCGGACATCTCTTCCGGCGTTAAAAACTTGGCGCTTGGGGATTTTATGCTGTCCTCAAAGACCTGTATGGTGAGAAGCCCCTTGGCACCAAACTGCCTTGCCATTGCAGTAAG
>CALNCU010000168.1 GCA_937875395.1 uncultured Armatimonadota bacterium
TTCCACGGGCCGAATGAAAACCTGTACATATGCTGTTCGCTCCTTGCTTAGTTGTGTGTTCCGTATTTCAGCCCGATAACTACAGGCCCAGGGTGCATTTCATGTAATCCATATTTGCAAATGCGCTCTCCCGGTTGGATGTCTGCGATTGGTCCAGTTCAATGGTGAGGTAGCCTTTATAGCCTCCATTAGCAAGCACCTTGAATACTCCGGGGAGGTCTACATCTCCCTGTCCCAGTTCAAGGAAGCTGCTGAAGATCTCAAAGCCTTCGCTTTTAGACTCGTCCACCACGGATTTGCCCATTCGCTTTACATCTTTTATGTGGGTGAACTCTATGCGGTCTACATATCTTGCGAATATCTCTACTGCATCACATTTGCCCACGGTAAGGTGGGCGGTATCCGGCCCCATGCTTATGTATGCCGGGTCCGTGTTCTGCATTATGAAATCTATCTCCGGTTCGTACATTATCATGGTGTTGGCGTGAGGGTGGACGCACGGTATTATTCCGTAGGGTTTGGCAAGCTCCCCTATGCGGTTTATTACTTTAAGCACGGATTTAAGCTCTTCATCCGTGGCGCCGCCGTTTGGCTTCCCCGGCGCCTGAAGGCTCATCCGCCGCACATTGTTTGCAGCCAGGAAGTCAAGGGATTCCTCTACAAGGCCGGTATCCTTGGCATAATCTCCCTGCTGCCAGAAGTAGAAGCTTACCGGGTAGACGCCGAACTCATCCGTTATGGCCTTGAATTCATTAATATCATCCTTAAAGAGGCTTACTGCAGTAGCCACGCTCTCAAAGCTGGTAAACCCGGCTTCCCGTACATCTTTTAAAGCTGTACGCATCTGCTCCTTTTCACCAGTTCCCCAGGGCCAGACTGCGTATGCCAGCTGATCTTCCTTAAAACTTCCCATTGATTTCATAGCCTCCTCATCTTTGATTAGAACACTCCGCGGCAGAGAATTTTCCATTCGCACGTATATTTTGCTGAACTAGATGCAATTATTGTAAGGGCTGCATCTGCACAATGGTAGATAGAATGTTTTGCAATAACAGGCAGATTTTTGCGGTCCGGCGAACACTACCGGACATTATGCATATCGCCAAACCCTCGCTTATCTGATAGCAATACGCCCAAGATTTGAGCCATCAAGCAGGCGGAGGAAGTTTTCCGCCAGAATCTTCTTCTTCACTTCATCTGAAAGTGTGGAGAAGATTACCTGCCCAAGATCAAAGCGCGGATCAAGGTTTATCTGGTCCGTGCCGAAGATCACCCTGTCTTCACCGGCAAGAGATACATAGTCCTCCATGGAGTACTGGTTATAAAGGGAGCCGCATATCTCCATGTAGAGATTGGGATAATCCTTCATAAGCGTAGTGTAGGCATCCGTTTCCTTGGAAACGCCCCCACCCTGGTGCGCCATCATGAGTTTAAGTGTAGGCCTGGTTTTGGCGGCCTGTTCCACTTCATCAATATCCGGACTATTGCACCAGGTATGGCATAGAACCGGACATCCGGCCTCTGCGGCAAAATCCAGCGCATAGCCATACTCCGGGCAGGCGAGCGGCCCGTGGTAGCCGGGCAGGAATTTAAATCCCACTACTCCGGGATTCTTTGAGTACTTTGCTATGGCTGCCTTTATCTCAGCCATGCCTCTCTGTGGGCAGACAGCTATGTACCCGTAAATCCGTCCGGGATAGGCTGCCACGCTCTCTGCCATACTGGCATTGGTAAACTCCATATCACCAGGTATCATGCTGTGCGGAGCCGTGATTATGCAGTCTATGCCAAGCCTGTCCATGAGCGCAATTACTTCATCATCCCGGCGTATGGCCTGGTACCACCCGTTGTAGGAACTGCTCTGCAAGTGCGTGTGCGCATCTATTACAAAAGCTGAAATCGGCTTTCCAAGAAATGCATCCTCTCTTATGCCCATTTTATTTCCTCCTGTATGCGGCGCCAGTTGCCGGAGAATATTGCC
>CALNCU010000169.1 GCA_937875395.1 uncultured Armatimonadota bacterium
ATCAGGCGGCTATACGGTTTGTGTCTTTTCCTTGAAAGTAATCTAAAATGTTCTCTGTAGTCGTCTGCATAATCCGTTGAAGGGCCTCTTCGCTGTAGAACCCTATGTGGGGAGTTACCACCACATTATCCCTGTGAAGAAGCGCATAACTTAAAAGAATCTCCCTCAGCTTCTCTCTGGGGAGGGATTGCACAAGCAGCGCGGTTTCTTCCTTAACGGCTTCCTCACCCTCAAATACATCCAGTCCGGCGCCGCTGAGTATCCCCTTATCCAGCGCATATAGAAGCGCCTCCAGCTCCACTACCGCGCCGCGCGCAGTGTTGATTAAAATGGCGCCGCGCTTGATCTGGAGGATGTTATTGCTGTTTATCAGGTGGTACGTATATTTGTTTAAGGGCACATGCAGGGTAATGACATCAGATTTGCCCAGGAGTTCCTCAAAGGGAACATAGGTGAACCCCATCACTTCTGCAAGGAGCTGTTCCTGGCGGACATCATAGACTAATACGTTCATCCCAAAACCCTTGGCAATCCTTACCACGTGCAGCCCTATTCTGCCGGAACCCACAATGCCTATGGTCTTATCCTTAAGATCAAACCCTCGCAGCCCCTCAAGAGAGAAGTCCAGATTTGAAGTCCTGAGCACCGCCTTGTGAATTTTTCTGGAGAGGGAGAGCACAAGGCCGAATGCATGCTCTGCAACAGTGTTTTCTCCATAGTGGGGAACATTCTCTACTGCAATATTCCGCTTTTTGCACTCTTCAATATCTATATGATCGAAACCGGTGGAGCGGGTTGCAATCAACTTTAAATTGGGCAGCTGATCCAGTACTGGTTTGTGCAGATCGGAGTATATAAAGACAGAGACAATCTCTGCATCTGCGGCAAGATTTATGGTATCTTCATCTAATCTATCCGGGTAGAGCCTGGGGTTATACTCATGGAGTACGCTGTTTTGAATATAGTTTTTCTCCCAGTCCTCTAATTCAAAAAAGGCAATCTGTGCAGTATTTGCCAATTTTGGGCCTCCTTAAATGTTTGCAGGTTACCCGCAAAATATTCTTCTATAGGGGATTTTGTGCAAGCAAACTTAGGCAGCAAAATGTGGAAGCCTCCGCTGCCTAAGCCCGGTTGCCCGCCGCTTGGGGGATGAGGCCATCTCCGCCTAATCTGTGCTCCTCATCCGGCGGCACAGGCTGTTTATACCAGTTCGGCTATGCCCTCAAAATCCGCCTTAATCTCCAGCACATCGCCGCTTCTGGCGTCTATCATCACCTCGCGGGTGGGGCCGCCCTTGGCCGGAACCACTTCTACCTCCCACACGGGGATGCCGTGCTCTTCTTCCAATTCAACCTCAATTGGGGTTCCCGGCACCAGTTTAAGCGCCTTGCCCATAGCGGCGTTAATATCTATGTTAGACGCCATAAGAAGCTCCTGGTCGCGGCTGGAATCTCCTTCCTCCTCTTCCATGGATTCCTCTTTAATGTGTGCCGCGCGCCTCCATAGAATCCCCGCTATAGGGAGTGCAATTCCCAGCGCGGGCAGCCCGTACTTTAAAAAGCCTCGTTTCTGTTCTGCAGATTGTTCCATATAAAGCCTCCTTTGCAGACGTTGGATAAAATCACCGGTACCAGTTTAAGTGATGGCCGGACTCTGCTTTATACTAAGCCTGCCGGCGATTTGTTTGAGTTTATCATTAGTTATTACCCGCAGTGCGGGTATTTGCAATCCGCCGTAAATCTTGACTCTTACCATAGCCGGAAGTATACTTGAGAAGATACACGGCGCCTCTTCCCAAAAAGGCACCGTCTGTTACATATAAAATAATTGGCGTATTTATGGAAGGCATGCAGATTTTAACAGTTACAGAGCTGACCCGGTGTATAAAGGGCGTTATAGAGGCAGAAGACCTCTTTGCCGCCGTGTGGGTACGCGGAGAGGTGAGCAACCTTACAATGCACGCCTCCGGTCACGTCTATTTGAGCCTTAAAGATGAAGGCGCCGTTATCCGTTCCGTAATGTGGAGCAATGTTGCCCGCGCCATGCGTTTTACCCTGAAGGAAGGGATGCGCATTACCGCTCTTGGCAGGGTGACGCTCTATGAAAAGCAGGGGCAGTACCAGCTCTCCGTAACGGAGGTTACCCCGGACGGTATAGGCGCCATGTATGCGGCTCTGGAGGAGCTTAAAGATAAGCTTAGAGAAGAAGGGATGTTTGATGCCTCCAGAAAGAAGCCTCTCCCTCCTCTGCCCCGCAAAATTGCAATTATAACCTCGCGAACGGCGGCGGCGCTTAGGGATATGGTCTCTATTGCGCGGCGGCGGATGCCGTGCGTAGATATACTCCTTGTTCCGGCGCTTATGCAGGGCGCAGATTCAGAGGCAAGCGTTGTAGATTCTTTGCATCTTGCAGATTCCGTGCCGGATGCAGACCTTATAGTTCTGGGCCGGGGCGGGGGTTCCATAGAAGATTTATGGACGTTTAATTCTGAGCAGGTTGTGCGGGCAATTTGCGCATGCGCAAAGCCGGTCATCTCTGCAATAGGGCACGAGACGGATTTTACCCTTGCTGATATGGCGGCAGATATGAGGGCGCCCACTCCGTCTGCCGCAATGGAGATGGCCCTGCCGGATTCCCGTGATTTGCTATCCCACATAGAAGCTGCTGTGTCTGGTATGGCAACATCGCTTAGAAGTAAAATGAGCGCGCTTGCAACCAGGTTGGATTCATCTGCATCTGCCCCCTGCATGAGCTTTCCGGCGCGGATGCTTGAAGGGCGCTGGCAGCGGCTGGATATGGCGGGGGATAGACTGTTTAACGCGTTTTCCCAAAAACTCTCCCGGCACGGGAGCAGGCTGGGGGAGGTTACCGGGCGGCTTGAGAGTTTAAGCCCGCTGGGGGTGCTCTCAAGAGGGTATACGGCAACCAGGCGTCCGGGCGGGGAGCTGCTGCGCGGCGTGCGGGATGTTCTGCCGGGGGAGACTATAGAGACTCTTTTCTTTGACGGCAGTGTGCTCTCTGAAGTTAAAATGGTGAAGGAAGGTGATTCTTAATGGATGTTAAATCTGAGATAAACTTTGAGCAGGCCATGGAGCGGTTGGAAGAGATAGTAGGCAAGCTGGACGTTGGCGACCTTCCTCTGGATGAATCCCTTCTGCTCTTTGAAGAGGGGGTGTCTTTGGCGCGACAGTGTTCCGTCCGTCTGAAGGATGCAGAGGGCAGGCTTGAGATGCTTTTAAAACGTGCAAACGGCACAACTGATACAGAGCCGCTGGAGATTTAACCCTTCGCTACCTGAAAACCAATCCACCTGATATTCTATATCCGCCCATTCTGCGGCGGGCGAAGCCGGGGTAAGCCATAGCAGAGTGTTCAATTATCT
>CALNCU010000170.1 GCA_937875395.1 uncultured Armatimonadota bacterium
TTCGTACTCTGCGACCGAAGCATCTTCCCGGGGCTGGCATCCATTGCTTCGGCAGCGGCGCCTTCGGCTCTGCGACCGAAGTATCGCCTTCGGGGGGATGCCCTTTGCTTTGACGGTGGGCTTCGTACTCTACGACCGAAGATGCAGGACATAATTAAGTTTACACGCCACTAGCCATGGAGTGCAGTATTTAAAGGCAAAAAGGGCGCAGACTCTTAAAGAGAATGCGCCGTGCAAAAACAAAAGGGACAGCCCGGGCCTATCCCTTTTTATTCAATCGCCGTTATATGGAGCTATTCCTATGCTACTGTCCTTCTGCCTACAAGCAGCTTGAGCAGGAACACAAGTATTATCGACCCTAAAATGGCCGAGATCAGGTAAACGCCGCCAATCAGCGGGCCGATTCTTACAATCGCGGTACCAAGCCAAGCGCCGATAAGCCCAATAATTATGGTGCCTATCCATCCTGCGCCGGCTCTCCAACCGACAATTGCCTCTGCAATTGCACCAACTACTGCTGCAACAACAAGCAGTACAAGAAACCCTACCAGTGTCATCTCCGCTCACCTCCTGTACACTTTATCTTGGCCTTCCTGTAATTTACATCATCTGGACTGTGCCGGCGCGGTTTGCGTAGGCGCCTGCCCTGAAGTACCGCCAGAAGGCGGCTGCGTAGGCTGCGGCACGGGAACCGGAGTGACATGCTCCGGTCCTGGTGTCTTTATTATTACTGTCTCCCTGTGTGCTGGAGCCCACCACGCAAAATAGCCTATCAGCAGAATGGCTATCACTACCAGAAGAATAACCACTATTGTTCCCCACATAGCGGACTGTTCTGATCTAGTTTCGGGTGTACTCACCGTCATCACGCTCCTTGCCGGTGCGCACTGGGTTCCCGATTTTCTTAACCCGCACCACAAATTACATACCCGCACGGTGTGTACGACAAACGAACTTGCATGGGGACTTGATGCCGAATAATTGTTGCTGGTTGCAGATGTTGGGAAGGTATGGAGAAGGGCCGGAATGCTGCGTGATTCCAGCCCCGATTGCAATTATTTTAAGGCAGCACGCTCTCCAGGTACTGTTTGATTTCAACTTTAACATTTACGGTTTCAGGAACGTTTGCAGACGCACCGCCTCCGGGCTGAAGCGCCCCTGCAGGCATATTGCCTATAGAAGGCGGCATGGGCGGTACGGGGGGCCTGTCCATATCTTCATCCGGCATCATGGGCGGCGCAGGGATTCCTGCGGGCATGGGCATGCCTGCAGGGGCGCGGCCGCCTGCTCTGCGCGCCGTCCCTCTCTGCGCGGAATGCCCTGGCGCCTCTTCAGTTTTTTTGGGGAGAAGAGGCTCTGTGCAACTCTTTACCAAGGAGCTGCTTATATCTGCATCGGCCGTGGCCGTTGTTGTTGAGGAGATAATCCTTCCCATACGGTATGCAAAGTAGGTGATCCGCTCGCCGGTTACGTTTACGCTGCCGGGCACCATCTTTGAGAATGGGACTTTAATGGAACCGGAGAAGGTGCTCACAATCTTTGCGCAGGGATATCCACGCTCCCACTCAAGGCTCTCCAGCTTGTTTAACAAGGGCAATTCTACGCTGACACCGCTTAAAACATCTTTAAAGACTGTCTCGCGGGAGCGCCATGTACTCCCTATTTTAACTCTGCCTGCGGGCAGAATAGGCAGATTGAGCGATATGGATTGCCCTTTTTGCGAAGATTCTATATTGTAGCTGGCACGGCCTGTGCCGTCTTCAACGCTGTAGTACGGAGTCTCGTTAAGCGCAACAGGGATGCTCCTGCCGGCTGAGAGGGTACGCAGAGTCCCGGAAGGCATAATCTGAATAAGGGATTCGTTATTATTCATGGCGTCTTCTACGCTGCGAATAATTGAGCCTTCAGCCCCTTCCATATTTTTAAGGTAATCTGCAACATCGGTATTGCCGGCAATGCTCTTCATATTCAGCACATAGCGGAATGCGTATTTATTTTTGGAGCCGGGCTTCATTAGGTACCGCAGGCTAAGACCGTTTGAGGGCATATCTGAGTTGAGCTGGTTCTTTACATATATGGTTACCTGCTTCTGGGGGCCCACTACCTTGCCGCCGGCATCGCAGGCCTGCACCATTATTGTATGCTGGCCCTCCCGCACCTTCTGATGATCCGCCGGCAGGGTTAAATCCAGGGCCTTGGTATCCCATCTGTAGACAAAGTTTTCGCCATCCTGGGTCCTTGTTGCCATTGCGGCCCTGAAAACACCATCTATCGTATAGGCTACAAATCCGCCGGGCGGAATAGATGATACCGGCACCAGTATATTTACTGTTTCACGCACGGCAGAACCATCTTTTGGATTCACAAGTTGTATATCGGCACTTGCCGCCGAAAGTATACTTGCAAGAATTACAGATATAACAAGTATCTGTTTAAGCGCAGGTATTCTATATTTTAACATCCTAACTCATGCCTCCGCACCTTAGCTAATAATGAACAGCCCGGCAATCAGAGACTCTGCAACGGCTGTAGTTTCAATACATTATTAATACCATGTTAACATATCTTTCAGACATGGGTCAATATAGAAAAGGCCTGGAGACAAATTCTGAAAAGCAGTCAAAACACAGCTTTAGAGAGCCTATATATTAGATAATAAAAAAGCAGGTTCAGGCATTTGCAGAATACATGCAGCCTGAACCTGCCTATAATCCCTAAAGTTATTCTTTGCCGCTACTTCTTTGCAGGGACCTTAGGATAAAGATTGTTTGTTATTTTAGCTTTGGCAGATATATTGCGGAACCATTCCCCAATCCTCTGCTCAAGCTCGTTCTTTATTATTGTTTCCTGCAGATTTGTTTTTTCTTCACCTTTAACCTGATCGCCTGCGGATATAAGTTTTATTAAGTGATAGCCGTAAGGAGTCTTTACAGGTTCGCTTATCTGTCCGGGTTTAAGCTCAAATACTACTTTCTCAAATTCCGGGGTCATTGCGCCCTTGCCAAAGAAACCCAGATCGCCGCCGTTCTGCTTGGCGGAGG
>CALNCU010000171.1 GCA_937875395.1 uncultured Armatimonadota bacterium
AGGGCCTGTACTGCAACAATACATGCAATAGCGATCAGTGCTACCATCAGAGCGTACTCAACCATGGTTGCACCCTCTTCGTCTTTATATAGTTTCTTAACCATCTCCATCATTTATATCACCTCCTTGTTTAGTTGTTTGTTGTTCGCAATTAGACCGTGCGAAAAGCGATTTCCAGGAACGCTTCGCACTTTTAGATCAAACCGTTCTGCGCTGTACCGGCAGTCTTGGCAACATGTTAACTAATTACTGCTGCCAAGCCCAACTAAACAAGTACCAACGCTTACTTGTACTGACGATTAAATACCGCTTCATGTTCCAATTATACCCTAAGGATTTAAAGATCAGTCATTTTTTAGGGAGAATCCCTCAAGCGGTTATATGCCGTAAGCTCTCCTGAATGTTAAGCATATAAAACATATAATAAAAATAAGTTGAAAAATTAACAAAACTATTGAATTCTTCAATAAAATTTTATGCTGCCAGTGTCAAATCAAAAGGCTTTATTTTGCGGTCAAAATCTAAAGTTTTTAAAAGTTTTTAGTAGTAATATAGATAACGACAGCTTATCAAGGAGCATGTAACCATGTATATAACATACATGCTGCATTTTTGTCAAGTGTTCTCTGGATTGTCAAGTATTCGCAAATTTGTCAAGAAAGACATCCATTATTGAACCTGTTGTTCCTATTTTTACTAAGTTTCGCCAAATATTGTTGGCAATCTATAGTGTCTAGCTAGTATGTAAAGAATCATATTGAATTTGCGGAATGGTTGAAAGAATTGCTTAAGCTGCCTTGAAGATAGTTTACTGCTGCGATGCACGCCAGCGTGATAAGTGATAGCATGAGGGCATATTCTATCATTGTGGCGCCATCTTCGTTGCAGCATAAACGGATAACTAAGCTCTGCATACGGCCCTCCTTATTACCTGTGCTAATGAACCAGGACGGGTACCAGTCGGACGGAGCATGTATAAAATTATCAGCGAGGGTTAACTATAATATGTATATCATGCCGGGTTGGCATTGTCAAGATACTAAGTTATGGCAAATTTGGCTATAACTACAATTTAAAATGACGATATTTCGCAAAAAAGTTCCAAGCGGCAAAGCAGTCAGCCGGGCGTTCCAAGTTGCAAGCATCAAGTATCCAGCTTCGAGCTTTTGTATTTATCAATCATCCGTTTGCGGTTGCCCATGCATCAATTATCAGTTATAATTACAAAAGTTCAGAGTTCTTAACACCCGGAACTTTTCCAAAGCAAGCGCCGTATAATATTTTAATGGACTAAAGGAATGGTGGAGTTGAGCGAAGCGCTGAGCGCAGCGTATAAAGAGGAAGACCGCAGAACATTCGACGAGCTTGTCCATAGATGTCACAGGCAGGCATATAACGTCGCCTATAGGATGACGGGTAATGCTGCAGATGCAGAGGACCTGGTACAGGACACGTTCCTTAAAGCATACAGGTTTTTTGGCAGTTACAGAAGGGACATGCCCTTTGAAAACTGGGTCTACCGCATTATGTCTAACATGTTTGTGGACTGGCTGCGCCGTCGCCCCAAGGTTCACATAAGGTCGCTTGACGAACCTATCCGGCAGGGTGAGGGCGAGGTTACCCTGGATCTGCCGGATAAATCCGCCGGGCCGGAGGATATGGCCCTCTCCCAGGAGTTGGATTCAGAGATGCAGGCCGCTCTTGGCACGCTGCCCAGGGATTTCCGCATGGCGGTGATTCTTTCTGATATAGAAGGTCTTTCATACGAAGAGATCAGTGAGGCTATGGGGTGCTCCATCGGCACTGTAAGGTCAAGGCTGCACCGGGGCAGGCGGCTGCTTCGGGAGAAGCTCAGACCCTACCTGGAATAGGTTTGCGGGAGAATGAATATGAATTGTCGTAAGGTTCAGAATCTAATATCTGCTTATGCAGATTGCGAACTTACGGGCGTAGAGATGCTTGCAATAAGGCACCATTTAAGCGGATGCGCAGAGTGCAGGCATGATTTTGACCAGATGCTTCAGGTAAAAAGGGCCTTGGGAACCCTGCCGTGCAAACAGGCCCTCCCGGATTTGGCCGAGCGCATTTGCAGCAGGTTGGATAAAGTTGCTGTTCCGGCGCATCTGCAATTATTCTACCTTATCAAAAGGCGTGTAGCCCTTCCAGGCAAAAGAACCTTCGCAAGCGTGGCGGTAGCTCTTACGGCTATATTTCTTATGTTTGGCACCGGAGGCGATGTTGAGCTTTATAATTCCGGTATGGCCGGGTTGCCGGTTATGGATTCCATGCGCCTCTCCGGCGGGGGGCATATGCACTCTCTTCAGGTAAGCCCGGCATCGCTGGTTACTGCATTTGCTTCCACGCCGCTCCCCAAGCCAGCAGAAGTTAACCTAGGATTTGTAGACAGGGTAGAGGCCTCGTCGGTTTCGGCGGACGGCGGCAATATGTATCTTGCCAGCTTCGTATCCCCGTAGGCTGCGTTAGTTTCTTCCTGCTAAAAAACATGCTTAAGGTAATAACCTTATATTAAGCCATGGTTGCATACTGTAATTCTTTATGTAAACAAGGAGGAAATTTTGGTATGTTTGTGTTGCATAGAACAGGTGTATGCAAAAGGTGCACAATAGTTGTTCTGGTTATGGCTGCAATGATCTTTTCCGGTACGGCCGTCCCCCCTGCAGCCGCTGCAGATATAGGCGCGCTGCATAGCCTGGAGAATCAGCTTACCGCGCTTGTAGATAGCGTCCTGCCGTCCGTTGTAAGCATTACGGTAAAGCAGGCCGTGGCCGTGCAGAGCCCCGCCTCTCCGTTTGACGGCTTCTTTGACTTCCCGTTCCCGTTTTCATCTCCCCAGCGGCCGCAGACACCGGAACGCCGCCAGGCGGTAAGCTATGGTTCCGGCGTGATAGTTCGCTCGGATGGATATGTTCTTACAAACGATCATGTGGTGGGAAAGACAGATAAGGTAACCGTAACGTTAAAGGACGGCAGAGAGTTTGAAGGCAAAGTCTTTAGGGACCAGAAGAGCGATCTGGCCGTGGTTAAGATAGATGCGCAAGGCCTCCCCGCCGCCCGGCTTGCAGATTCAGGCAAGGTGAAGCCCGGGCACCTCTCCATAGCCATAGGTAACCCGTTTGGGCTGAACGGCACCGTCACCATGGGAATAGTGAGCGCCGTCGGGCGTTCGGAGGGCGTATCAAACGGCAGGGAATCCAGATTCTATCCAAATCTCATACAGACGGATGCCTCCATCAACCCCGGAAACAGCGGCGGCCCCCTCATCAATATGAAAGGCGAAGTAATAGGGATAAACACCCTTATACAATCACCGGCAGGGGGGAATATTGGCATAGGGTTTGCCATACCCGCAAATACTGCCAAGTTTGTTATGGATCAGCTTATCTCCGGCGGGAAGGTGACTCGCGGCTACCTGGGGCTGGTGCCCGTAGACCTTACGCCAAAATCTGCGGCAAGGTACGGGGTAAAGGACGGCGTGCTTGTTCAATCTGTTGAAACGGATTCGCCCGCAGATAAGGCCGGGGTGCAGGTTGAAGATGTAATAGTAGAGTTTGCCGGAAAGACCATAACAGATGCCATAGGTCTTAGAGAGCTTATTGCTGCTGCATCCCCGGGCAGCAACATTACAATGGTTGTGGTAAGAGGCAAGGCCAGAAAATCCCTGAGCGTAAAACTGGAAGAAGCCCCCGGACTTGAGTCTGCTTCTGTTGATAACCGCACGGAACGGTTCGGCTTCTCCATCTCCAAGATAACCCCGCAGATTGCCGAGCAATACAAGATAGCAAGAGATACCCCCGGCGTGGTAGTTACCCGGGTTGCGCCGGGGAGCGAGGCGGCAGCCGCCGGTCTTGCGCCCGGGATGATAATTATAAGGGTAAACAATACCGTCGTGCGCTCTGAAGCAGATTTTGCTTCCGCCACAAAGGGGCTTTCGGCGGGAGATACTCTAAGACTGGTTATCCGCATGAAGGAACGCACCCTGCTTGTGGAGATTCCGGTAGAAAAGTAAGCAGGGTTCCAACCTCTAACACTACTGGCCGGATACCGGCGGCTTTCGCCAAGCCGGTATCCGGCCCCTCATTCTTTACTGTATGTGATTTCTTTGCTATAATTCTTGCTGGCTTGCATTCGCAAGTACTTCATTACTAAAGCGAGATAATTTTCTATGGCTGATGTAACGTGTCTGGGTATACTTGTAGCCGACCTGGTGGGGCGTCCGGTTGATACCTATCCCGAGCGCGGAAAGCTTGTTCTTGTAGAAGAACTTGGGCTGCACAGCGGCGGATGTGCTGCAAACACGGGTGTAGACCTGGCAAAGATTGGCGTAAGCACAGGTATTATAGGCAAGGTTGGAAGTGACGGCCTTGGGGATTTCATGGTGGAGGCGCTTAAAAAGCACGGGCTGGATATAACCGGCGTTGTGCGCGACCGTAAGATTGGAACATCCGGCACCATGGTGGTAGTCCATTCCGACGGCGAGCGAAGCTTTATACACTACCTTGGCGCAAACGCGGCACTGACAGAAGAAGATGTTAACTGGGATGTGGTTAAAAACACCAAAATTCTGCACGTTGCAGGGACTTTCCTTATGCCTGCAATAGATGGAGAGCCCACGGCCCGCGTATTGAAAAAAGCTCAATCCATGGGCATAACCACAACCCTTGATACCGCCTGGGATTCAAAAGGGCGCTGGATGAGCGTGCTTAAACCCTGCCTGGCGCATATAGACTACGCCCTCCCAAGCATTGATGAAGCCCGGCTGATAACAGGCAGGCATAACCCGGCCGATGTTGCATCGGTCTTTATGGATCACGGCGTAAAAGTGGTGGGCCTTAAAATGGGTGAAGAAGGATGCTACATCCGCACAAAGGATAAAGAAATAAAAATCCCCCGCTTTGAAGTTAAAGCCATAGATGCAACCGGCGCCGGAGACTCCTTTGTGGCAGGGTTCCTTGCAGGCATACACTACGGCTGGGATTTGGAGAAAACCGGACGCTTTGCAAACGCCGTGGGCGCCTGCTGCGTAATGGAGCTGGGCGCAACCACCGGCATAAGAAGCCTTGAAGAGACCCTTGCGTTCATAGAAAGCCATTCATAAGTTAAAAATTTAGATACTTCGGTCGCAGAGCCGTAAGGCGCCGCTGCCGAAGCACGGTTGTGAAGGGATATCAACCCCCGGGACAATACTTCGGTCGCAGAGCGAAGCTCCGCTACCGAAGCCCAGGACGGTAAAATCCCCGGGGAGATACTTCGGTCGCAGAGTGCAAAGCACGCCGCTGCCGAAGCAAGGTTGATAATCAGATATTAATGCAAAAATTCTGCCGCCAATACCGGTTACTGGAGATGATGTTATCAGATGCTAAGCAGTGAGATTAGAGAGAAGTTCCTTAAGTTTTTTGAAGAAAGGGGACACCTTGTTGCCCCCAGCGATTCCATTGTGCCAGACGATCCTACGCTCCTTTTTACAAGCGCAGGCATGGTACAGTTCAAGCCGTACTTTGTAGGGGATAGAGTGCCGCCCAGAACCAGGATGGCCACCTCCCAGAAGTGTTTTAGAACCGGCGACCTGGATATAGTGGGCACAACCCCCTTCCACCATACATTCTTTGAAATGCTGGGCAACTTCTCTTTTGGAGACTACTTCAAGCCCCAGGTCATCCCCTGGGCATGGGAGTTCCTCACACAAGTCTTAAAGCTTAACCCGGAGCGCCTGTGGGTTACCGTCTATGAAAAAGACGATGAGGCGTACGATATATGGCACAAAGAGATAGGCATACCGGCGGAGCGGCTGGTCAGGCTGGGGGAGAAGTCTAACTACTGGCCCTCCAACGCCCCAAGCCAGGGGCCTAACGGCCCATGCGGCCCCTGCTCAGAGATATTTGTAGATTTCGGCAAGGATGTAGGCTGCGGGCGCCCGGATTGCAACCCGGACTGCGACTGCGCCCGGTTTAGCGAGATATGGAACCTGGTTTTTACGCAGTATAATCGTGAGGAGGATGGAACCCTCACCCCATTGCCGGCCAAGAACATAGACACCGGTATGGGGCTTGAGAGAATCACCGCCATCATGCAGGGCGTTCCCACAAACTTTGATACAGACCTCTTCCAGCCCATAATACAGGCGGCCTGCAAAATTGCAAACGTAAAGTACAATGCAGACAACGCCACAGATATCGCCCTGCGAGTTATTGCAGACCATATAAGGGCTATAACCTTTGTCATTGCAGACGGCGTTATGCCATCAAACATAGGCAGGGGCTATGTATTAAGAAGAATCATCCGCCGTGCCTCACTTAAGGGCCGCGGCCTGGGTATAGGCGAAGCTTTTCTTGACAAGCTTGTTCCTGTGGTAGTGGATCTTATGAAGGATCAGTATCCTGAACTTACCGGCAGGATACAGCATATCTGCCGCACAGTAAGGGCGGAGGAAGAGAAGTTCGGCCGTACGCTGGACGTAGGGCTTCAGAAGCTTGAAGAATCCATCACACGGCTTCTCGCCGAAGGCGCAGGCGAGTTCCCGGGCATGGAGGCGTTCGTCCTCTATGACACATATGGGTTCCCCATAGAACTTACGGAGGAGATAGCAGGCGAGAGGGGTCTTACCATAGACAAACAGGGCTTTAACGATGCAATGGATGAGCAGCGGCGCAAGGCCCGTGAAGGCAGCGATATATCAGATTCCATCTTTGCCGGAAGCCTTGGCGCGCTGGCAGAGATAGAAAAAACCGAACCCGCAACAGATTTTACAGGGTATGCCAGCATATCTTCGCCCGGACGCATTATAGGCATACTGAAAGATGGAGAACTTGTAAACCAAGCCGGAGCAGGCGAGAAGGTGGACATAGTTTTAGACAAAACCCCCTTCTACCCGGAAGGCGGCGGCCAGGTAGCCGACATAGGCGTTATTAAAACTCCCTCCGCAGAGTTTAATGTAGAGGGCACGCAGCGCGTAGGCGCACTCATAATCCACTCCGGCCAGGTGAAGCAGGGCCGGTTTAGCAGGGGAGATGCTGTAGAATCTCTGGTAGAGGCAGAACGCAGAATATCCACCATGAGAAACCATACCTCCACGCACCTTCTGCATAAGGCGCTCAGGATGACTCTGGGGGATCACGTGGTGCAGGCCGGTTCCTTTGTTGAACCCAGCCGCCTCCGGTTCGACTTCACGCATATAGCCGCCGTCACACCGGAGGAACTGTTGCTTGTAGAGAAGATAGTAAACAATGCCATCCTGCAAGACCTCCCCGTTACGGCAGAGGAGACCACGCTTGAACAGGCCAGGGAAGACGGCGCCATGGCCCTCTTTGGAGAGAAATACAGCGGCGCCGTACGCATGATAAGAATAGGGGATTTCAGCCTGGAACTCTGCGGCGGTACCCATATAGACCATACCTCCAGAATAGGGGTCTTTAAGATTCTTGCAGAGAGCAGCGTAGGCGCAGGCATAAGAAGGATAGAGGCCGTCACCGGTTATTCCGCCCTCTCTTACATAAACGATAGAGAGGCCCTGCTCAGGGAGACTGCAGAGGGCCTGGGTTCATCCCCCGCAGAGGCGCCTGCAGCGGCGGCCAGGCTTGCAGAGAGCCTTAAATCTGCAGAGCACCAGATAGAAGATTTAAAACGCAAATCCGCCGGAAACCTGGCGGAAGAGATGCTCGCCCAAGCCGTAAAGGCAGGGGATGTCAACTTTATTGCCGCAGAAGTTGAGGGCGGAGATGCAGAGATGATGAGCTCCCTTGCAGATAACCTTGCGGGTAGACTGGAATCATCTGTTATAGTGCTGGGGAGCCCGTCCGGCGGCAAGGCGGTCTTTGTGTGCAAGGTAAGCCGGGACCTGGTAAAGAAGGGCTTCCACGCCGGCAACATCATCCGCGAAGTTGCAAAGGTTGCGGGTGGCGGCGGCGGCGGCAGGCCGGATTTTGCGCAGGCAGGCGGACGAGATGCCTCAAAGCTTGGCGCGGCGCTTGATAAGGCAAAAGAGCTTATAGAAGCACAAGCAAAGGGCTAGCGTGCTGCCGAATGGGGCATCAACCCCCCCGGGATGATACTTCGGTCGCAGAGCCGAAGGCGCCGCTGCCGAAGCATAATACTTGAACAGCCTTTGG
>CALNCU010000172.1 GCA_937875395.1 uncultured Armatimonadota bacterium
GTACACGCCGTCAGCCGGAACCCTGAACTCTGTATGCAAAAATATTGCTTTTGGCCCGGAGTTGCCAAAATAGCGGTTGAGATTCATATAGCTGTCATCAAAAACGGCCTCCTGCCAGCCAAATGCGCTCTCATAATCAGCATCCTGCTCCATGATATCTGAAATCAGGAAGCGCAGGCAGAGCGGTGGCTCAAATTTGGGAATTTCCGGCAGAACAAAGGGGTTTGGGAACGCAGGCATATTTTTATTCTGCGCAATCTGCCTGCCAATCTCCATGGTCTGCTCCGTGAGTTCGGTAAGCGTCTGCGGCGGGGTGACGTCCTTTATTTCCCGCCCTACTACAACATTCTCATTTACATTGGTGGACTGTATCCGTTCTATCTGCTGCCTGCCCAGAATTATCCCCATAATAGACCCGGATGTGGCGCCGGTGCAGTCTCCATCATACCCGCAATTTATTGCAGAGATTATGGTTTTCAGGAAATCGCCCTCACCGTAAAGCAGGCCCAGGAGGATGAACCCTATGTTCTGGATGCAATCCGTAAAATTATGATGCCCAAACCGGCCAAGTATCTTCTCTCTTGATTCATAAAGGGTGAGGCCTTCGGTGAAACATTGTATGGATAATTGCGCAACCTTAAACACCTGGGAGCTTTGGGGGATAAACTCTGCCGCGTTGCTAATAAGCGCCCTCAAATTGGATTCTTCAAACGCCATGCTCTCAAGGGCGGCAAGGAAGATTTCCCCGTATACCCCCTCGCCCCAGTGATCTACAGAGGCATCCTGATATGCATAGTAAGCTGCTGCTTCAGGCCGTCCCGGCGCTATGCATGCCCATATCTCACTTCTTATGGGAGCGCCCATTCCTCTTGTAAACCAGTTGTTATAGTATCCGGTTACCGGGGGATGCAGTCCTGCGCAGATGTTAGCCTTAACCACGTTATATTCATCTACATAGTAGGCCGTGTTCTTAACCCATCTCTCAGCCAGGTCTTCGGATGTTATATGCACACCCTTCTCCTTAAGCACATCCAGCCAGACCAATTGCAGATCAAGATCATCATTTGCCTCAATGCATTCCGGGTACTTCATGGGCAGGTCTGCAAATTCCTTTACGCCCTCCGTTGCCAGCCCAAGGGTGCCTCCTATGGCCTTGCCAAGCCAGCACCCATACACCTTGTCACCATAGCTGCCCCAATCCATAACCCTTGCACACCCTCTCATATTCAGCAATTTGTTTCCGATAACATTTTTGCATTGTAGTATTATCTCTTATTTCTACGCATAATTTATAATTCCTTCTTTAATTTTCTAATTTATTTAAAATATTTTTTGTTATCGGTTTTATTTTCTATAGCA
>CALNCU010000173.1 GCA_937875395.1 uncultured Armatimonadota bacterium
CTCTTTGGACTGGTCCGCAGCCTTTTCACTTGAGGGCACATCCCATCCCACGCAAATTATCTGCCCAACCCCGGCCGCATCTGCTCTTGATAAGACACTGCCTATATCCGGGCTGAAATCCTCATGGTTTAAATGGCAGTGGGAATCAACAAGGCGCAGCGTCATATCTCTCCCAGCCGGTCTGTTAAAAATTCATCCACCGCCAGATTAAACTGGTCGTGCCGGGTAAGGAAGCAGAAATGACCGGCGCCTTCTATAACCTCAAGAGTGGCGTCCTGCATCCTCAGGTACATCTCCTGCGCAGAGGAAAGGAAGAAGGCGTTGTCATTTGCGCCGGCCACCACAAGCGTGGGCGCCGTTATCTGCGGCAGGGCCGGTCTTAAATCCGTGGTCTTTATTATGTTCAAACGCTGCGTTATTGTGGTCTTGGATGTCTTCATGGCCTCTCTTGCCACTGTGAGCACTGCCTCTACCTGGTGTTCCATGGCAAGCGCCCCCGTGGTGCCTTTCCTGAAGAGCCTGTCCATGAGAACCCTGAATCGTGTGGCAAAAGAAGTGCGCAAAGGGTCATCAATTGATGAAATAGTGTTCAGAAAATGCTCTGCAGATACCTTCTCCGGCAGTGAGGGAAAGCTTGAGGCAAGAACAAGCGCCCTTGTCTGCTCCGGATAGGTAAGGGCAAACCGCATGGCAACAAGCCCCCCAAAGGAGTGCCCGCAGATAACCGCGCTTGTAAGCCCAAGCGCCTTAAGAAAAAGATGCAGGTCATCAACCAGAAGATTCAGTGTATAATCTGAAGACCGCTTAAGCCCCCGGCGCAGATCATAGCTTATAACCCGGTAGCTGTCCCGCAGGCCCCCAAACTGAAAGGTAAAGGCCTCTTTATACTCCGTAATCCCCGGAATAAAGATGATGGGCATGCCTTGCCCGCATTCCGTATAATCCACCGCAAAATTATTTATATGTACCCTAGGCAAAATAACACCTCCCGGGATAGTTAATTTTTTTACACCTATGCTTAAAGGATACGGCAAAGAATAAAGCATGTCAACGCCGCCTTTTTAAACAACGATGAGCTAAGTCACAAAAAGTTCACATACATTTTAGTTTCCAGACATTGACAGACTGGATTATTATGCCTACAATGGGGGTGATTGGTGGTAGAAAGTGGTAAATTAACCCATTATCGCCCAATAAGGTGGCAAATAGGGCAGCGAACATCCCTAAAAACCGCTTACCACCAGGGTTTGGCCATAGGCCAGAGTGTTCTGCGCACTGCACGGAGGAAGGCAAGCTGCACGGGTGCGTAACTTGAACGCATCGTGACACATCGCCAAAATAATTGCGAACACGAAGGGGGAAGATTCATGCCGCGCAGCAGAATCCCTGTAAGCTCTGTAAGCCAAATTTGCATAGATTTCCAACCGAAGGGACTCACCGCCGTCTACCTGGTAGAGACAGAGGACGATCGTGATGCCCTTGATCTTGCCGCACTCTTTGAAGGCTTTTCTCCCGTCCTTCAGTCACGGCAGCTCTCCACGGGCAAGCTGGTCTCTTATGCAGTGCTCCTCCAGGGTCAGGATCAGACTCTGCTTGAAGAGATAGAAAAAGTTCTAAAGACCAACTACGGTTTTGTTATCCTCCACAGATCGTTCGACAATATTATTCATGATATCGTCCGCGAGCTGTGCAAGGATTCCGGGAGCAGCCTTATCCCCGTGCCCAAGTGCGATATCTGCGGCAAGTATGATCCGTTTCCGGAGACGGCAATTAATTTTATGGATAAAGACAACTCTCTTATTGCCACCCGGCGCTACTGCGCCACCTGCACGGCGGAATCTTCCGGCAGGAGCAATAAAGAGTTCATAATATCACTTCTGCAGGCAGACAGGAGCGACCTTGGCACCCTTGGCCGGACGGAACTGGTGCGAAGCCGCTCAAGAAAACAGATAGCCTTTAGAGTAAAGGCCGATGCAGAAGAACAGTGTGCGGTTAGTTAAAGGATAAATTATTGTTTTCTGGTGCATACAGCCATTCTGTAGATAGTAAAGGAAGAACCGTTATCCCCGCCCGGTTTAGGTCTAAACTGGGCGAGCGGTTTTACCTTACCCGCGGCATGCACGGCTGCCTGTGGATATTCTCTGAAGAAGAGTGGCGGGAGTTCCAAAACAAGGTTGCCCCCAAATCCTTCCTGGACGGCAACGGCATTAAGCTTGAGCGGTTCTTTGTTGGTTCCGCCGTAGAGTGCATGCCGGACGGGCAGGGCAGAATAGCCGTCCCCCAGAACCTTCGCGAATATGCAGGGATTGAAGATGAGATATGGGTTGTAGGCCTTGGGAAAAAGGTAGAGATCTGGTCTGATGCCAAATGGCAGGAGTTCAACAACTCTCTTACCGATGAAGTTATAGAAGCGCTGGGTTCAGAGGCCCAGCCCCAGGAATAACCTGAAACAGCGTTCACCGGCCGGGCAGGGCAGCCAGCAGGGATGCATCCCCGGCTTTTATTTTATCCCAGCCCCGCAATATACGCATCCCCATTGTTAATCTTCCATCTCATGCATTATAATATCTTGTCCGGTAAATATCCGGCAGGCCAATAAGGTAAGGTAAGGAGTGTGTCATGAATACTTATGCTGGACAGGCAGCCGTAAAAACAGGCAGCTTGCAGACAAAAATACTTGCTTCAACATTTTTTGCGCTTGTAGTGGCGGCGTGCAGCCAGATTGCCGTTTATCTGCCAATCTCGCCGGTGCCCGTAACCATGCAGGTTCTGGCGGTGCTACTCTCCGGGCTTGTGCTTGGGAGCCGGTGGGGCGCCATATGCCAGGCGGAATACCTTGTAATGGGCGCTATGGGCCTCCCTGTATTTGCAGGGTTCTCCGGCGGCCCGGCGGCCTTTGCCGACCCATCCGGCGGATACCTTTTTGGATTTGTGCTTGGGGCCTTCCTTGCCGGCTGGGTCTTTGAAAAATTGCAGAGCAAAACGCATTTTGCCGCTTGGGCGGCCGGAGTTGCCGGGATAGCGGGTATCTACATTGTAGGCGCTCCGTGGGTTGGAATCTGGATTGGCGCGGCAAGCGGCGGCTCCCTTAAATCCACCCTGCATGGGGCATGGTTTGCAGGGGTGGTCCCGTTCTTTGGGATAGACCTTATTAAGGCCTTTGCAGCCTCCGGCATCGCCCTTGGCGGGCGGTTTGGGTGCGGGCTTGCGGCAAACTTCCGCCGCCTTTTTTAATGATACGGCTTCGCGGACACCATCTGCTCTGCCTGCACGGTTTCCGAGGCCTTGGATACAGCCCTGCGTTTGCAGAGAATATGCAGCGGATAAAGAGTACGCTCCTAGATTCGCCCGGCAGGGAGATAGAACTTCTTGATTCGCCGGACGATATCTGCGCAGAGTGCCCAAACCTGCTTGGCGGCAGGTGCCGGGAAGAGGAGAGCGTGCAAAAAAAAGACCGGGCGGTGCTTGGCAGGCTCTTGCTTCCATCCGGGAGCCGAACCCCCGCCTATTATGCCTTTACAAAGGCCCAAAGATTGGCTGCTCCCTGCCTGGAAGAGATTTGCGTCTCCTGCCAATGGCATAATCTGGGTTACTGCAAAGATGGGCTTGAACAGGGGCTCCCCTTCGCCAGCTCCAAAATGTTGGAGGAGATAGTTGGACGCAAATGATCTGTATCTTGCGCCGCCCCCAAAGAGGTTATCCCGGCTGCAAAACAAACGGGCCTTTTGCAGGAGATTACCACAAGCCCCATGATGGGCGGCCCTAAAACCGCCCACGCTTAATCTATTTATCCGTATAAACCCGCACAAGAAGAGTGTCGTTTGAAGAAAGCCCCTCCAGCACTACGGTGTAGACAGACCCCGATGAAAATACTGTTCCCAGAGCGCTTGCCAGAACAACGGTGGGCTCCCCGGCACGTGTTACCGTAAGATCATAAGTCCCACCTGTAACCTCTTTGTATGCAGAGCTTGCACCGTAGGATACATTTGCAAAGAGCGTGGTAAACCCGCCGTTTGCCCTAAGGTCTGCGCTCAGGGTATCCGGCGATGCATGCACAAACCTTATTCTTGCATTTCCGGCTGCAGGCTGCCTGTTATCATCTGTAAGAAGCAGCGCACTTACGCTGCCGGTCTGGCCTATAAGCATAAGCGTATAGGTTGTATTTCCGTTTAACTGCTCGTTTGTGTCAATGATTGGATTTACGGTCTGCCCCTCTGGGAATATGCGCACATGGTAGTTGCCGGATTCCAGCGTAGAGTAACCGGAAGCATTTGAATAGGGCAGGTTGGATACCTGCTTTGCTCCGTTTACAAATACATCCACAGCGCCGGTGTTGGGGCTTGCGTGAATCACCCTAAAGTCTGTTGTTGTAAACCCGCTGCTGCTTGAAGACCCGCAACCCGCAAGCAGGCCGGTCAGAGCAGAAAAGCAGCAAATCATTAGTAAAATCCTGTTTATCATTCTATCCTCCATATCAAAGCTTTTACATAACCGTATGATCATGAGCCGTTTGCATCACACGCGTGTTTCCCAATTACGGGTATAAGCAAACACTTTGCAACTGGTTTATGCCAGGGAGGATATATTACCTTATCCGACAGCGGATATTATAAGCATCTGCTGTAAGATTGGGCTTTTATTCAGCATCCTGATACCTTTTAATCTTTAAAATCAACCTTTGTATACCTTATAGCTAAAACAGTCACAAAACAGACCTCTTTGAGCGGGATTACGGCAGAGCTTGAAAAAATTACGACCTTTACCCCCACATCATCTTTGTGATATAATAAGTGGTATAATATGTTATAAATGGCTCAAAAGGAGACCAGATATGCGCATATTAAATAAAATATTCGGCAAATCCTCCTCCGAGCAGAAGTTCTGGGAGTGGTTTGCCAAGAACTCTACGCGCCTCTATACCGCAGAAGGCCATACGGACGATGTCTGCCGTGAACTGGAAGAAGAAATGCACAAGGTTCACAAGGACCTGGCATACTCCTTCGGGCCTATAAAAGATGAACGACGGGAGTTTATAGTAAGCGCAGACGGCATGCTGAGCGTCTTTCCGGCTGTGCAAAGGCTTGCCAATGCCGCCCCGGATCTGCCAAGCTGGCATATAACTGCATTCCGTCCGGCAACCGGCCCCTCGATCATAAGAGTGGGAAGCTGCTCTCTGCGTCCCTCGGATATCTTCTTCCTGGCAGAGGCGCAGGATAAGAAACTTAACCTGACTCTCTTCATAAAAGACCTGGACAGGCATGATGAGCAATCCTTAAGCAGCGCTGTATTCCTCTGCCTGGATGCAATCCTTGGTGAGTACGATGCGCAGATGAAAATTGGTATGGTTGGCTGGAAACCCCTTCCAGACGGCCCGTCAAGAGATAAGCTCTACCGCATAGAAAAACTGCCGGAAATCACCCATCTGCTGCTGGATCAAACTACATAAGCCAAATATTATGGTAACCGAACCTCCTATTTCCACTGGTTACCTGCTATAATACCTCTTATATAACACACCGGGTTTCACGCATTGAAAGGTTTTATATGACTTACCTTGCCGCAAGCAAACGATACGATTTTATGAAGTATAACCGGCTGGGCAGAAGCGGCCTAAAGCTCCCTGCAATCTCTCTTGGGCTCTGGCACAACTTTGGGGAAGTTGATGCATTTGAGAACTGCCGGTCTATGGCTCTTGGTGCATTTGACCTTGGGATAACACATTTTGACCTTGCAAACAACTATGGCCCGCCGCAGGGCGCCGCGGAGGAGACCTTCGGCCGCATCTTAAAGCAGGGTCTTGCCGCCTATCGGGACGAGCTTATAATCTCTACAAAAGCCGGAGGACAGGCATGGCCGGGGCCGTATGGTGATTGGGGCTCCAGGAAAACCCTGCTTGCAAGCCTTGATAAATCGCTTGGGCGCATGGGCCTTGATTATGTGGATATATTCTATTCCCACCGCCCTGACCCGGATACGCCCCTTGAAGAGACTATGGGCGCACTCTCTACCGCCGTCAAGCTGGGGAAGGCGCTCTACGCAGGCATATCCTCTTACACGCCGGAGCAGACACGGGAGGCGGCAAAGCTTCTTAAAGAGATGGGCACGCCCTGCGTAGTCCACCAGCCTTCATACTCCATGCTGGACCGCCGGGTTGAGGACGGGCTTCTTGCCACGCTTAATGAAGAAGGCATAGGATGCGTAGTCTTTTGCCCGCTGTACCAGGGAATCCTTACAAACAAGTATCTCACAGGGATACCGCTGGGCTCCCGTGCATCAAAGGCGCACAGCTTCCTTAATGCAAAACAGATTACGCAGGATGTTCAAGTAAAAGTCCGCAAGCTGAACGAGATTGCGGCGGGCCGCGGTCAGTCCCTTGCGCAGATGGCGCTTGCATGGGTGCTTAGGGACATGAGGGTAACATCTGCGCTTATAGGCGCAAGCAGCCTGAAGCAGATTGAAGAGAACGTCTCCGCGCTTAAAAACGCCTCCTTCAGCACAGAGACGCTTGCGCGCATAGATGCCATTCTATCAGAGTAGAGAACTGCAAAAAGTTGGGGCGCATTCCAAAAATACGTTCGACTAAACAGGCTCTGCAGTGATATAATCTCTGCAGGGGGAAAAGCGTGAGTATTAAAAAAGTAGTAAGTGTAAGCCTGGGTTCGCCAAGCGGAGACAAGTTTGTAAGGGCCACTCTTCTTGGGCAGGAGTTTGAAATCTCCCGCATAGGCACAAACGGGGATTATGCAAAGTTTGCAGAGCTGGTACGGGAGCTGGACGGCAATGCAGATGCAATAGGCCTGGGCGGGATAGACCTCTATCTTTATGCAGGCAACCGCCGCTATACCATACGCGATGCAGCTAAACTTGCTTCAAATGCAAAGATAACCCCCGTTGTAGACGGCAGCGGCATTAAAAACACAATAGAACGCGAGACCATAGAATATCTGCAGCGGGAAGAGATAATAAACTTTAAAGAGAAACGGGTTCTTGTGGTCTGCGGAGTAGACCGGTTTGGGATGGCGGAATCCGTCGCCCGCCTTGCAAAATCCGTAGTCTTTGGCGATCTTATGTTTGATGTGGGCGTGCCCCATCCCATAAAATCCTGGCTGGAGCTTAAAATAATTGCAAAGACCTTTCTTCCCATAGTCTGCAAGCTCCCCTTCAAATGGCTCTACCCCACAGGCTCGGACCAGGAGAAGATTACCCCCCGGCATGAAGAGCATTTCCGGCAGGCGGATATTATTGCAGGGGACTACAAGATTATAGGAAGGTTTATGCCTCCGCCGGAATCCGGCGCTCTGCGCGGCAAAACGGTGATAACAAACACCCTTACCCCGGCAGATATCCAAAACCTGCGGGCGCGGGGCGTGGAGCTGCTTATCACATCAACCAAAGAGTTTGACGGGCGCACCTTTGCCACCAACGTCCTTGAAGGGATAGTAATCACCCTTGCAGAAAAACGCCCGGAAGAGATGACACCCTCGGATTACATGGACATACTGGGCAGGATGGACTGGCGGCCTTCCATACACAGGCTGCTTGAGCCTTTTTAAAAAGACCGGAAAGCCACAAAGAATCCCAGCCGTGCCCAAGCATGGTGAAATCTTTGGCTCCTCTTATGCAACCTCTGCCTTTTCATGGACTGCGCTCTCTTCTGCGGGGCTTTGTGTGCGGAACATAAAGTGGTAGACAATGCCAATTACGGCAACTCCCAGAATCCAGGCAAGAGGCGGCAGGTTAACGGCGCCAAGCAGCGTCTTGTATATTCCAAAAGCAAAGAAGATACATGCAGCCCCTATCTTTATAGCCCTCTCCGGCAGATTCTTGCCCATTACCATGCCAGCAATAATGGCAAGCCCGTCAGATAAAACCATGCCCAGCGTGGAGCCAATCCACACCGGAATGAATGGGCCGTCCGTGGCAAGGGTAATTGTGCTAAGCATGGTTTTATCCCCAAGTTCTGCCAGAAAAAAGGTGATTGCAACCAGCATGAACGGGGATTTAACTTTTTTGCCTGCGCCATTTTCATCTTCCAGGGAATCTCCCCGGAGGGTCCACATGCCAAACCCTATAAAGGCAAGCCCGGCAGCAAAGTTTATCCAATTTGCAGGCAGAAGCGTCCCGGCCCCCACTCCTATAAGCACAGAGAAAACATGTACCAGAAGAGTAGCAAAAAAGATTCCGGCAAGCACTACCTTTGCATTAAATTGTGTAGCCAAAGAAAGAGCCACAAGCTGGGTCTTATCCCCAAGCTCAGCAATAAAAATGACAAAAAGAGATAACCAAAAGGCCCCCAACAGCTATGCCCCCTTAAAAAAACCTGCCCCGCCACATCCGCCGGCCGGGCAACATTCATAATTATAGCTCTCCCCCGGCATTTCTGCAACAGGAATATCCGGGAAAGGTGGCATAATAAGGGATCTTATGGTAAACTCTATTCTTGTGAGGTCTGGAAATGCCGTACTACCGCCGTAATATTATTATACTTGCAACAACCATCTTTCTTGCATCTGTCAGCTGGACTCAAGTTATACCCTTTCTACCCTTATTTGTGAAAGAGCTTGGGATTGATGGAAAAGACCTTCTGCTCTGGACGGGCATCCTCTTCTCTGCACAATCCATGGCAAGCATTGTTGCACAGCCTTTCTGGGGTAAGATGGGAGATAAGTACGGCCGCAAACCCATGGCGGTACGTGCGGGATTAGGCCTGGTGATCATCTACTTTGGAATGAGCTTTGTTACCAACATCTGGCAGCTTCTTACCATAAGAATTTTAAACGGCATGCTTACAGGGTTTATCCCGGGCTCAATGGCGCTTATTGCAACAAACACCCCAAAGGAGATGGCCCCGCGTTACATAGCAACTGCCCAGACTTCCTCTGCCTCCGGGCAGATAGTGGGCCCATTAATAGGCGGTTTGCTTGCCGCCGGTTTTGGATACAGGGGCTCTATGCGCGTTTCCGGCGCCGCCGTGCTCCTTTGCACGCTCTTTGTAATATGGCTTGTAAGGGAACCCAATAAGGCCGAAGTAGCCGAATCTACAAGCCTTTTTGAAGATTTTACCGCATCTTTCAGGTCCCCGGTGCTTGCCTCTATTATGTTCACCGTTATGCTCTACGGGCTTACAATCTCTTCCATAAACCCATTTTTAACGCTTCATGTGGCCAAAATAGCCCCCGGATCGCCGGGGTGGCTGGCCGGTTTCATCTATTCCCTGCCGCCCATAGCCCTTGTTCTTACGGCGCATCTATGGACTCATTTAGGAAAGAGGCATGGGTACAATATGCCCATAGTGGTGGGGCTTGCGGGAGCGGCTTTATGTATTTTTACGCTTGCAGTTGCGCGTAACATATGGGTTTTCTCTATTGCACTTTTCTCAACCGGGGTCTTTCTTGCCGCCCTAAACCCTTCCACCGCCGCCCTTATAATTGTTAGAGTAAGAGAGGGTTTCAGGGGTCGTGCCTATGGAATGCAGACCTCTGCAAGCACCCTTGGCTGTTTTGTGGCACCCATTCTGGCGGGGTCTGTTGCCGCATCATTTGGTATTTCGGCAATCTTTGTATTATTAGGATGCGTTCTTCTTGCAGGGACGCTGCTCTTCCCCAGTTTTGCCCGTGCCTGGGATTCTGAAAAAGGCATGGCAGACCCGGTAACCATAAACCCTAAGTATAACGCAGATTAATTTTGGACGCTGCCGCCTGCTTCCCCTGGCTAAACCGCGTAAGACATGCTATAATCCGGCATTATGACAAACCGCCCTGGAATTTCAAAGACGCTTAGGAGGGAGTTCTACCTTCAAGATACCGTAGATGTTGCAAGAGGCCTGCTTGGAAAAGTGCTTGTCCACAAGACTGCCGAATGTATACTGGCAGGCCGTATTGTAGAGACGGAAGCCTATCTTATGGATGATCCCGCCTGCCATGCCTCCCGCGGGATAACTCCCAGAAACGCCCCCATGTTTGGACCGCCCGGACATGCCTACATCTATTTTACCTACGGAATGCACTTCTGCATGAATGCCGTAACCGCCCCGGAAGGAGTGGGGGAGGCCGTGCTTATCCGCGCCGTTCAGCCGCTCCTGGGTATTGATCTTATGATGGAACGGCGCGGCACCCGCGTTATCACAAACCTTGCAAGCGGCCCCGGAAAGCTCTGCCAGGCGTTTGGGCTTGGCCGGGAGCAGGGCGGGCTTGATCTTACAGAGGGCCCGCTTGTTATAGAAGAAGGGGAAGATGTAACGGAGATTATTACAACCACCCGCGTGGGCATACGGCTGGCGGCAGAGAAGCCCTGGAGATTCTACCAGGCCGGAAGCCGTTTTATATCAAGAAAGTAGCTCTGTCCTGCGCCTGAAATATGGGTATATATTTTAGGTGACAGGAGGGAACCATGCAGGATGTAATAATCATAGGCGGGGGGCCTGCGGCAATGACTGCGGCTATATACGGCGCCCGGAAAAAACTTGACCAGATTATGATTGCGCCGGAGTTTGGCGGCCAGCAGGTGTGGGCTACCGAGATAGAAAATTATCTTGGATTCCGGCTTATAAGCGGGTATGACCTTGCCAGGAAGTTTGAAGAGCATGTCCGTGATTTTGGCGTGCCGATGGTTGCAGACAGAGTAGTCTCCTTATCAAAAGCAGATGGCAGCTTCAAGATTAAAACAGAGGGTGGCGAAGAATACCAGTCCCGAGCGGTAATTATTGCGTCCGGGCGTTCTTCCTTAAACCTTGGCGTGCCCGGCGAGGAGGAGTTTAAGGGCAAGGGCATGGCCTATTGCGCTACCTGCGATGCGCCGCTCTTTTCCGGGGAGGATGTTGCCGTGGCGGGCGGAGGAAACGCAGGGCTCTATGCGGTTATACAACTTGCCAAGATAGCGGGCACAGTCTATCTTTTAGAGGCGGCATCCTTTCTTAGGGGTGATAAAGAACTGCAGGACAAGATTAAAAACACCCCTAACGTAAAGATTTTTCTGCGCACCAGGATTACACAAATTAAGGGCGATAAATTTGTAAAGAGCATCTGCATCCAAAATCTGGAGACGGGTGAGGAATCCGGGATTCCGGTTACGGGGGTCTTTGTAGAGATAGGCTCCCGGCCCAACACCAGCTTTTTGCCTTCGGATGTAAAACTGAACGACCGCGGGGAAGTGGAAGTGGATTGCCTGGACAGGACAAATGTGCCCGGTCTTTATGCCGCGGGGGATGTTACGTCTGTGCCGGCCAAGCAGATTATTATTGCTGCCGGCGAGGGCGCAAAGGCTTTGCTCTCTGCCTATGAATACCTTGTCAGAAACTTTGCAGAGGGCGTATAACAAGGCCCAGCACTCTGTAAACCCGGATTTGTAAGTTTAAACAGTGCTTCGGCAGCGCCGCTTTGCTCTGCGACCGAAGTATCTTCCCGGGGGTTGATGCACCTTGCTTCGGCAGCGGCGCCTTCGGCTCTGCGACCGAAGTATCCTCTCGGGGGGTGATGCCCCTCGCTTCGGCGGCGTACGCAAGGCGCTCGTAGGCCGAAGTATCGCTCCGGGGGTTGTCTTGTTCACTGTTTTAGCCTGGTTCTAATCTCTCCAACACTATAATAGCTGCATCATCCATAAGCCTGCCGTTAGCCCACGCCGTTGCGACGCCAAGCAGTTCTTTTATCAGGTTTTCCGGCATCAGATTTCCACACTCTTTTAGTACATGTTCAATCCCCGCAAGCTCAAACAGGTCGGAATCATGCCGGGCCTCGCTTATGCCGTCCGTGTAGAGGATAAGCTTATCCCCCGGACAGAGCCTGCAGGTATGTTCAAGATACTGCTCAGACTCCACTACGCCTATGGGCGGATGCCCCAGGGTCAGGAATTCTACAGTTTTATCAGTATGCCACACTGCCGGGGGCGGGTGGCCTGCATTGGAATAGTTCATAACTCCGTTTTCCAGATTAAGCATCCCCAGAAACAGGGTGATAAAGAACTTAAAATCCTCCGGCTGTTCCGCCATAAGTACAGAATTGGTGTGCGTAAGCGCCGCTCCGGCCGAAAGCAGATCATATGCAAAGGCGTGGGCAGTTCCCCTGGTATTGGCGGCAATGGTGGCTGCCTCTACCCCTTTTCCGCTTACGTCCCCCATCATTATCCCTACCTTGCCGTTCTCTGTTTTAAAGACATCGTAGAAATCTCCGCCAATTTCTATTCCGGCTGTGTAGGGGACATACATATCTGCAATACGGTATGATTTGCCTATGGAGGGCCTGCTGGGTATAAGCGCTTTCTGCAGAGTATCTACCTGGCGTTCCAGCGCTTTTCTAAGGTTGGAGAGCTCTGTTATGTCGTTTATGGTTGCTACAGCGGCTATAATATTTCCCTGAGAATCCTTTACCGGTGCGCTGTTGATAAGGGCTGTGATATCGTTTTTGTTTTTGCGCTTTATAGTAAGTTCTATATTGGAAATCTTTGTGCCTAGCCTTAATGTAACGTTTAAGGGTGCCTCTCTGGCCGGCAGATTGTTCCCGGAGAGCGTTGAAAACCAGTATCTTGAACCGGGGGCGGGGCCTCCTGCCGCTCCTATAAGCGGACCGCCCATTATCTCTTTTGCAGGCAAACAACGTCCATCCGGGGCGGCCACAACAAGCCCCACGGGCACGGTATCTATGATTGCCTGGAGCGTGGCCCTGGATTCTTCTGCCGCATCCCTTGCCCGCGCCAGTTCTTCCTCTGCCCGTTTGCGTCGGGAGATATTATGAAAATAGATAGAGATGCCTTGCGGCGACGGATAAGCGCGCACCTCATACCATGCGTTTATGGGAGGGTAGTACAGGCTCTCAAATTCGCTGGGCTTCCGCTCGGTCATCACCTTTCTGTACTGTTTGCCAAAGAGGCTTTCGCACACTTCCGGGAATTCTTCCCATATGTTTTTACCTATAAGATAGCCGGGATTGCGGCGGAGGATGCGTCCGGCCTCTGCGTTAACGTAGATAAACCTGTCATTCATATCAAGAGATATAAACGCATCGGTAATGCTCTCCAGGATTCTTGAGATTCTGCTGTTTGAGGCTGCAAGCTCTGCCGCCAGGTTCCTTATGCGCTCGGCCGATCTTCTTATAGTAATTGCGCCCGCCGCGCCTACTACGGTACCTAAAATGTAAGATACAATTCCGGCTTTTCCAAGACTGGTCAGGTGTTCCCACCCGTACGGCCGCCCTATGGTGATAAATGTGCCCGCATATGCAATAAATCCAAGGATTATAGAGAGCATTGCCGACCAAAAACCAAAGAGATATGCAGATGCAATAACTGAGAGTATGTAGAGTACCGGATACCTGTAAAGCGGAAAGCCGGGCGCAAGGGAGAGGTGAAAGAGCATGATGGCAACTATCATAAGCACTGTCAGCATATAGTGAACCCATATCGGCACGCCCCTCCGGTTGCCGGGAGCAGTCCGGCCGGGCCCCTCCGTATTTTGGGGATCGGAATCTGCTTGATGTTGTTTGAAGGTAGATGGCAACATATCACCCGTACGCCTAATGTGCAAGGGCAGCCCGTATATACGGAGATACCGTCTTTGCGCATTGTTTACGCTTCAATTGTACCGAGGTTTTACGATGCCGAAACCCGCGGGGCGGGGTGCCGGTATGGGGATGGGCGGTTTAAGGTGTTGAGGCACCCTGTCCGGGGTGCTCTGCGTTCTCTGGTGCTGTAATCTCTACAGAGAGTTGGACGGGGGTTTTCTCTACTGCAAAGACTCCCTGGGGGAGTGTAAGCTGTACTCTCTGGCGGAAGCTTCTGGACCTTCCTGAGAGCTTTACCGGCTCTGTTTCAACCGAATCAAGCTTTGCAAGGACTTCCGGGCTGCCGGTAACGGTGATTACCTGCGGCAGAACCTCTACTCCTGCAACCTTGGATGGGAAGGGCGGTTGTCCGGTAAGGTTGGGGTTAATAAAGAGCACCTTTCGCTCCGGCCTGCTCTTAAGATTAAGCTTAAGGTGCACGTGCTTAGGGTTTAGCTGAATGCCCGGGAGGGCTCTGCCGTCTCTACCAAGGGCAAAGACTTCAAAGCTGCCGTCCGCCCCGGAAGGCCCCAGCATCTGCGGGTCTACCAAAACCGCCACCCGCTGTATTGCGTTTATATTCCGCTCTATCCCTTTAGCCGTAACTTTGAGAGGGAGTATCTCTGGCGTGCCAAAGACGTAACCATCAGGAGAAGGGCCTATCATTTGCATGCTTACATCAAAGGCCCGCTCCACCCGTTTTTCTACCTTTACCCATACCTCAAAGGGGGTGGGTGTGGCGGTGATAAGCCCCATGTAGCCGTCTGTGCGAAGGATTACCCTCTGCTTGTGTTTGCCGGCATCCACGCCGGCAAGGTTTACGTAGACAGATACAAGGTCCGGCTCTGCCAGGATGGCATCTATGTACTCTCTCCGGCCCTGTATTTTAACCTTTATACGTTTGGGGATAGATGTTACAACACAGCCGGGTTCCAGCCTGCGGACGGAGAGCGGCAGGGTGATGCTGCGGGATATGGTGGCGTTGTTAAAGCTCTGCCAGTTCCCCGGGTTCTGCACCTGGCTTGCATAGGCCCAGATAACCACTGCCACCGCCACTGCAAATAATTTGTACCCAAAGTTATCGCTTAACATTTTGTTTTTGCTCCGAGGCGCTCCCGGCGCGCATTTTGGAGAATGCGGTGGATACCGTGCGTTTTATGTTTTGGACTCCCTCAACCGCCTCTCCTCCCTGCAAAAGTTCTACCAGCTTGGCGTGCACCTGCTCCGGCAGGAGCCCGCGAAGTATGTCGCCGTCAATTGAAAGGGAGATTAGCCCGGTCTCTTCAGAGACCACAAGCACTACTGCATCGCTCTCTTCAGAGACTCCAAGGGCTGCCTTGTGGCGGGTGTGTATCATGGTGCCTACCCTGGGGCTGTCGCTTAAGGGGAGCGTGCAGCTTGCCGCAACTATCCGGTTGCCGCGGATGATTATGGCGCCGTCGTGCAGCGGGCTTCCGGGATGGAAGATGGTTCTTATAAGATCTGCAGAGGCAAGAGCATCTATTTTGCGGCCGTTTGCAATAACGTTGGAGAGGCCTACTTCTCTTTCTATAACAATAAGCGCGCCAACCCTGGCCTTGGACATATCTGCCACAACTTTGGTGAGCTGTTCTATAAGGTTTGAAAGGTCTTCCTTCTCCAGTACAACAAAACCTCTCCCCAGAAAACGGAGGCGCCCTATCTCTTCCAAAACGCTTCTAAGTTCCGGGTAAAAAAGGATGACAAGGGCTACAGGGCCAAGGGGAAGGATCTGCCTTAGCAGCCAGTTTAAGGCCGTGAGGTGGAACTTGTAGCTTGCAAGCACAAGAAGGAAGAACACCCCAAGCCCCAGGATTATCTGCCAGGCGCGCGTGCCTTTTACAAGCATTATCAGCTTGTATATGACAAACGCTACCAGAAAGACATCCAGCAAATTTATAAAAAGAGAGGCATAATCCAGACTGCCCAGCCGGCCAAACCAGTCTAGAAATATGTTTATATGTGGAATCATCCCGCAACATCCCAGCCGCCAGTTATTATATAAAAGTATAACACGGCAGCCGTACCAGGTCAACACAAAAACGGCGTATAAGACCCCGTCGCGCCAACCCTTATGTGTAAATTCGATTTGAGTCCTGTGCCGCAGACTCTGTGGTTTTCTTATGCAGCAAGCTGTTAACCCATCATATTTTCAGTCAGAATTCCACGGCAAGGAGTGCCGTGAGATACAGGTAGTGGCCGAAGTCATTCGGGTGGTTTATGTTGTTTCCTAGCAGGCTTGGGAAGTCTTTTCTTTTAAGCACCTCCGTCCATACAGAATATACATTGGCATATGCACAGCCCGATTCTGCGGCGGCGCGTCTAGTGGCTTCTGCGTACTCTTCCATTCTGTGAGAGCTGAACTTCCAGTCCGGGTTCGGAGGAAATGCGGAGTACATTAGTACCTCTGCGCCAGTTCGCTCCCGGATGGAATGCGCCATAGCGATCAGATTTTCACAAAACCGGCCGACGGGTACGCTGCCCACATTGTGATCGTTCATGCCGAAGCCCATGAGCACAAGACCCGGCTTGCGTGTGAGCACTTTAGCATCAAGACGCTCAAGCCCCTGTATGGTTGAATCTCCGCCTGTTGCACCGTTTTCAATGTTGATCTCTGCTGCAGGGAATCGTCTTTTCAGGGCATCAGTGTATCTGTGGTAGAACTGTAATCTCTCCCTGGATGCCTCGCATCCGGTGGATATGCTATCGCCATACACCAGTATGCCAAACGGTCCGCCTGCTTCAAGTCTCTTTCTGGTTCCAGCCAGAAACTCTGACTGGTCCGATTCCACGGCGAGTGGGCGGACTTTCTTAGTGTCGTAATCAACCCACACAAAGAAGGCATGGTTGCCGTATCCGGGAAATTTGGTATGGTCGAACTCTTTCTGAGCGTACAGCACGTTGGTGCCAAAATCCGGAATGCGGGAATCCGCTGTGCGTGCAATTGTGCCCTGCTCTGTATCCACAATATAGTCGCGGCCTTCCCGGTAGATTATGGTATTCTTCATGTTACGTTCGTATGTACTCCGCACGCTCAGGCTGCCGGGCACAATATTATCAAAGCAAAGCCTGCCAGGCTTAGTATTAGCCAGAACAAGACTCTCACCGTAAACTATCATCTACTTCTCCTCTGATTAATTATATACCCCCGATGGCCTTACATGGCATGAGTAAAAACATCTTTTTTGTTGCAAGAAGCGGTCACTCTCCGCGTAGTTTTAGCAGATGTAGAGGCCTGCCATCGCTTAGCCGGGCTTGGAAGTTTCCCAGGGAGAGTTCTAGCCCGACATTGTTAGATGCTGTATGGCTTGCAGCGCCGGGGAGCGTATGCCAGGGGAACAAGCGGAGTGGGGAGGCACCCTCGCTCCGCTTGTGTTTTTATAAGCTGAATCTCTGCCTGTTATCCTTCCGGCAGCGCCGCCTCTTCTGCACTAAGGGTGGCAAGCATCTTCTCCGGGTCATCTCCGTTACCGCCGGAGAGCTTGTTGCCGCCTTCATGCTTATGGTGTCCGTGCCGCACTTTGTGCCATGTTTTACGGCACCAGTTCACAAAGTCATCCATAAGCGTGTAGGTGACCGGTATCATAAGCAGCGTGAGCAGGGTAGAGACAATAAGCCCTCCTATAACCGCAATTGCCATAGGTGCGCGCATCTCTGAGCCGCGCCCAAGCTTTAAGGCTGTTGGGAGCATGCCGAAGATCATGGCCATGGTGGTCATAAGGATTGGCCTAAGTCTTGTAGGCCCGGCTTCAAGGATGGCATCGTTTCTGCTCATGCCGCGCTCTCTTAATGTGTGCGTGTAGTCTACAAGCAGGATGGCGTTCTTTGTAACCAGACCCATAAGCATTATTATACCAATCATGGAGATAATGCTTAGTGTCTCCCCGGTCATCCACAGGGCAAGCAGCGCGCCGATTAACGCCATTGGAAGGCTGGCCATAATAACCAGCGGATTAAAGAAGGATTCAAAGAGCGCCGCCATAAGCATGTATACCAAAAGTATCGCCAGAATAAGGGCGCCGCCCATGTCTCCGGCACTCTCTTTCATGCTCTCTGCATCACCGCCCCAGTTAAGGCGGGTGTTCCCAAGCGGCACGGCGGCAATCTCTTTCTCAAGAGCCATCTTCAACCGGCCAAGCGTATAGCCGTGCGCAACATCTGCAGTTACGGATACCTTGCGCTGCCTGTTCTTGCGTTCAATCTTTGTTGGGCCTATGCCAAAGCTCAGGTCTGCAACATCTGCAAGGTAAATGGGCGCGCCGCTTGAAGTTGCGCCTACTACCGTTCTGCCTACATCCGGCAGGCTATACCTGTCAAACTCCCGCAGGCGAACGTCTATATCGTACTCGTTTCCGCCTGTGCGGAACTTTATATCCGTGTTTCCGGCTATGGATGTACGCAGCCCGGCCGCTATCTGCTGCATGGTGAGCCCCATGTCGGCAGCCTTTACCCTGTCTATCTTTGCGCGGACTTCCGGTTTGCCTACCTTCCATGAAACGTCCGGGTTTATTACTCCCGGAACGCCGGAGATTACCTGTTTAATCCTTTGCGCAGTGCGGTCCAGTTCTTCCGTATTATCCCCCGTAAGCTCTATATCTATGGGAGAGCCGCCGGGGCCCATGCCGGACTGCGCTTGAACCTTTACGTTACCGGCGGGGATTTTGGCAATCATCTTCTGAATCTGGGCCTGTATCTCTGCATCTTTGCGAACTCTTAAGTCTTTATCTTGCACAAGCGGGCCCAGAAGCCTCTGTATGCCGCTCTTTGTTTCTTTCAGGCTTAGGGTTATCTTGGCAAGGTTGCTGCCTTCTCCGCCGCCAAGCATGGAGCCGGATGATCCCACGTTTGTGAACATGCTTTCAATCTCCGGGATGTTTGCCACTGCGTCTTCAATCTCTTTTGTCACCATGTTTGTGGCGGCAAGGCTTGTTTCTGCAGGCATCTCTATGGCTATATCAACCTGCCCCCGGTCGGACTGCGGAGAGAACTCAAAGCCTAATTTGGGCGCTACCATAAAGATCATAACAAGAAGGATTCCCCACCCGGATGCTATTACCTGCCACCTGTGATGGAGCGTCCACGCAAGCATCCTTCTGTATCCGGCATCCAGCCTGCGGTAGAAATCATCAAAGGCCTTGAAGAAGCCGGAAGATGCTTCCACATCTTCATGCTTTTTATACCACCTGGATGCAAGCATAGGCGTCAGGGTGAACGATACCAATAGGGAGAAGAGCGTGGCGCATGCAACCGTTATTCCAAACTGTTTAAAGAACTGGCCGGTTATGCCACCCATAAAAGCGATTGGCACAAAGACCACCACGTCTACCATTGTAATGGTTACGGCGGCAAGGCCTATCTCGCTTCTGCCGTTTAATGCTGCTTCTGCGGGGGCCTCTCCGCGCGTTAAGTGCCGGTAGATATTCTCCAGTACAACAATGGAGTCGTCAACCAGAATCCCTACAGCCAGGGAGAGCCCAAGCATTACCGTCATGTTTTGCGTGAATCCCAGGAAGTGCGTGGGGATATACGTAGAGATGATAGATGTGGGGATTGCAAGAGCAACAATAAACGTTCCTCTTATGTTATGCAGGAAGAGGTAGACTATGATAACTGCAAGCAACGCTCCAAGCCATAGGGAGAGGTTTACATCATCCAGGGCATCCTTTACGTGTGTGGACTGATCAAAAGCAACGGCAATTGCCACGTCGGATGGAAGCACTTCTTTCATGGATTCAAGCTCTTTTTTTACGCCGTCAACCACTTCTACAGTGTTGGCATCCGCCTGCTTCTGAACAGAGATTCCTATGCTGTCTTTTCTTTGCACCCTTGTGGCCTGGGTGCGTTCGGCCACCGTGTCGCTTACATTGGCTATATCCCCTATGGTGAGCACGCGGCCAAAAACGTTTATCCTAAGAGCGCGAATTTCTTCTGCATTCTTAAACTCGCCCAGGGCGCGCACGGAGTAGTCTCTGTTGGCTTCTTTTATGGAGCCGCTGGGCATGTTAAGGTTGCCCGCTGCAAGCGCCTGCTGCACCTGGCCTATAGAGATGCCGTAAGCTTCCAGGCGGTGCCTGTCTACGTTTACCTGAATCTGGCGCTTATCCCCGCCGCTTATGGTGACGGATGCCACGCCCTTAACCTTGGAGAGCCTGTCTTTTATCACGTTGTCTGCCAGGTCTCTAAGCTCCTTGGCCGGGCGGTTGCTTGACATGCCCATAAGAATCACGGGCATTGCGCCTACATCTACCTTGATAAGGGTTGGGTCTTTGCAGTCGTCCGGCAGCTTGTTCTGGGTGGCATCCACCTTGGCGCGGGCATCTGCAAGGGCGGTGTCAAGGTCTGTCCCAAGCACGCACTCCAGCACAACGGCGGACATCCCTTCCAGGGATGTTGATGTAATATTCTTTACGCCGTTTACAGACCCTACCGAATCTTCAATAGGTTTTGAGACCAGAGTCTCTATCTCCTCCGGCCCTGCGCCCGGGTATGTGGTCATAATAAGTATGTAGGGGATATCTATCTTGGGATAGAGTTCCACCGGCATCTTGCTTCTTGATTGAAACCCCATAACGGCCAGAGCCAGAAATAGCATGATTATGACTACGGGCCTGTTTATAGCTAATTTGGTTAATCCCATAAACTGTTACCTTTCAATATGCGTCTTATCTGGCAATGGTCACTTTCATATTGTCTGAAAGCTTATCCTGGCCCATAACAACTACTTCATCACCGGGTTTAAGGCCGGAGAGCACTTCTACTTCTTCCCTGGCGGCTTCTCCTATTCTGACGGGGGTAAGGTGCACGGAAAGGTTTCGGACTACGTATACGGAGCCGACGCCACCATCTCCTACGTTTATAACGGCATCTTTTGAAACAAGGATTACGCCATCATGCTTCTCTAACTCTATCTTTCCGCGGGCAAACATGCCGGGGCGCAGCGCTCTGCCCTTGTTGGGTATGTTAATCCACACGGTGAACTGCCTACTGCCTATTTCTGCCGTAGGCAGAATCTTTGCCACCTTTCCGGCAAAGGATTTTCCGGGAAGAGCGTCTACCTGAACGTTTACAATCTGCCCCAGCTTGACCTTGTGAATATCCATCTCAGAGACCGCTGCCTCAAAGTAAACGGTGGAGAGGTTTACAATCTCCATGAGCGGTGTGCCGGGGGATGCCATCTGCCCGGGCTCCGTCATGCGTTTTGAAACGCAGCCGGAGATAGGGGTGCGGATGGCGGCGTTTGCAAGCTGCTGCCGATAGTATGCCAGGTTTGCCTCTGCGCTTGCCATACCTGCGCGGGCGCTCTTTATGTCTTCGCGGTTGAGAGATTTGTTGGCGCGGTTGGCTACGGCCATTCTAAGGTCCTGCTCCGCGCGCTCTACATCTTTCTGCGCAGATTCTATGTCTTCAAGGCGGGCGCCCTCTCTGGCAAGGTCCAACGCCTGCCGCGCAGAGTTATAACCGGCAGAAGACATGGTGAATGCCTTCTGCGCAATATCCATCTGCTGGCGGGATTGCGCGCCCTGCGCGTACAGCTCGCGGGTGCGCTGCAAATCTACCTTGGCGTTCTCAAAATCTGCGCGGGCGGATTCTACGGCGCTCTCTCTTATGGCAATCTCCTGCGGGCGGGAGGATGCCTTAACCGTGCGCAGCCGGGCCTTGGCAGATTCCACCGCCGCCTTTGCCTGCGCAATCCTGGCCTCCGTGGAGACATCTGTAACGTTGGAAGCAGTCATGGCCTTGGAAAGATTTGCTCTGGCGGTAAAGACCCCGGCTTCGGCCCGTTTAATATCTGTCAGAAGATCAGATGTATCCTGCTGAACAACAACAGCTCCCGCAGAGACGGAATCATCCTCACGGCAGGGAACGGAGACCACCCTGCCCATGGCCTTTGCAGATATCTGCACCGTCTTAAGGGCCTTGATGCTCCCGGAGACATCTATGGTTGTTGTCATGGTTCCGGTTCTGGCAAACGCCGTTCTTACCGGAATGGTTGTAGATTCTGCTTCTGCAACCTGGGGCTTTTTGCCCGTCATCTTACCTGCAATGGCCACCACTGCAAGCAGGATTACTATGGCTATTATAACGGTCTTTCTCAAGTTAACTGCATCCTCCTTGTACATTAAATACTTTATCATCAATACCAGTGTTAATCCTGTAGTTGCTAAAATTTACTTCAACTATTAACGTATCTTTGCATGCACCCCTGCCGCTTTCAGATGGGGGCTGCACCTCTACAACGGTTCTGGACGGCATGAAACGGCCCTTTCCTGCCTGCATATACCACAGGTTCGCTCGGGTGGCAGAGCCCTGGCCGAATTCTGTTATTATCTGCCTGGGAAGCCAGCTCTTCCGGTCTACCCAGACGGTCCATTTAATCTGCCGTCCATCTTCCTCCTGCATGCCGCTTACAACAAAGCAGCTTACTCCAAACAGGCTTTTTGTCCCAAGCAGTTTAAGTTTTGCGCCTCTTCTAAGGTTTATAAGCGGATCGCCCGCCAAAACCCCCTGCCTGGGGAGCATTGCAAACCCTTCCCGGCTCTTTACAATCACCTTATCCGGTTTTTTAAAGAATATGCGCACCCGGCTCTTTGGGATGTGCACTGTTTTGGATTTAACGGTTACAGATGCATCTGCGCTATAATCCGTCACAGCGGCAAAGTGGGCCGATGCCCTGTCAAGTATCCGCTGCGGTGAAGGCGCCGCCCCCGCCGCAGAAAGTGAAAGCAGCACGGCGGCAATTACAATCAACCTGCGCAATACTGATACCGGCATCAGAAAAGAACATCCCTTCTTGTAAAAGCTGCAAATCCAATAGCGGCGGCAACTGCCGTGTATGCAAGCATCACTCCGGCAGACTGCAGAAGAGCATGAGAGTCTATCCCGCCTTTAAAGAGCAAGCCTACTCTCATATATGTGGTAAGCAAAAACGGGTGCAGGGGCGCAAAAAACTCTATCTCTCCTATTATGCCGGAGAAGACTACAAGCCCCACGGCGCCTGCAACCGCCCCGCTTGCGTTAGATAAAAACGCAGATACGGCAAAGGCTATACTCCCCACGGCCGCCATGCCAAGCCCCACCAGCCCGTATGCCAAAAGAAGCCGCAGTATTGCCTGCCCCTCCGGGAAAACCCATATGCCGCCGGTAAGGGAGACAAGGCTTCCGCGTCCCAAAGACGCCCAGCCCGCCGCGTAAGAGAGAACGCCCACTCCAAAGGTGAGCGCAAGAACATAAGTCACTCCCGCTGCGTACTTTGCCGCCGCAATGCCAAGGCGTGAGGCGGGCCGGCAGAGCATCATGCGCAGGGTTCCGTCCGATGCCTCTCCTGCAATAAGATCGCTAAAGACCATGCTTGAAAAGAGCGGCAGAAACATAAAGACTACAAACTCAAAGAGCATGAACCGGGCAAGGAAAGCCGCATTTATAAACGAGCCGGCAAGGATGTAATCCTGCGACAGCCTTTCCTCCATATACCGGAACTGGTTGCCGTATTTTAAAGCAACAAGGGCCACTGCCACAAGAAGCGTCATGGCAGCCGGGCCTATGTAGGTTCTGGGCTTATGCAAAAGTTTAAAATACTCTGCGTAAAGCTTATTTTTCACGGCTGCCCTCCGTCAGCTGAAGGAAGAGATCTTCCAGAGAGGCGTTCTTTGGAATGACGGCATATACCTTAATCCCTGCTTGCGCAAGGGCCCTGTTTGCCTCTGCAACCGCATCCGGCACGGCGTCTATAAACAGACTCTCCCCATTGCATGAAAGCACACGCACGCCGGAAACCCCGCTTAATACATGCAGGGAGCGCTCCCTGTCCGCCGTCCTTATCTCTACAGGCCCGGACTCCATTTTAAGCAGGCTCTTAACATCTCCTTCCATCACCAGACGCCCGCGATCTATTATCCCCACGCGGGTACAAATCTGCTCTACTTCAAAGAGCAGGTGGCTGGAGAGAAAGACTGTTACGCCTTCTTCTTTTAACTGTAGAATCATCTGCCTGACATCCCTCATTCCTTGGGGATCAAGTCCGTCCGTGGGCTCGTCAAGGATTACAATGTGCGGCTTTGGCAGAAGCGCCTGAGCTATTCCAAGCCGCTGGCGCATACCGTGGGAGTATGACTTCACCTTGTTATCAGCACGCCCGGCAAGCCCCGTCATCCGGAGCACCCGGTCTATGCTGCCCTCCTCGCAGCCGCCGGAGAGACCAGCAAAGATATTAAGGTTCTCCCTGGCGGAGAGGCAGCCGTAAAACGATGGAGTTTCCACAAGCGCGCCTACGCCCTGCATGGCCTTCGCCCGATTATTTTTTATGTCAAGGTTCATTATGCGGGCAATCCCGCTGCTTGGGCGGATAAGCCCTGTAAGCATTCTTATTGTTGTGCTCTTCCCGGCGCCGTTTGGCCCAAGAAAGCCGTAAACATCCCCCGCATAAACCGTGAAGTTAAGGTTGTCCACGGCCACGCATCTGCCATACGTCTTTGAAAGCCCCTCTGCCTGAATAACTATGCCGGACATAGCCGCTACTTTACCGCGTCTCCGCCAGTAGAGTTGCCCTGGGAGAGAAGCTTTTCAAGCTGGCCTGCGCCGCCAAGAACGTACTCAAGACGGGAGCGAGATGTATGATAATCATAGAGTGCGTTTACGTGGCTTGTATTTGCAGCCGTGGCGGCTGTCTCTGAATCCAGCACCTCAAGCTGGGTGGAGAGGCCGTTCTTGTATCGGAGCTGGGCTATTCTGAGCGCTTCCTGCGCCTGTTCCACTGCCACCTCCGCGGCTTTTATACGCTCTTCATCCTGCTTCAAGGTGAAATAAGCCTGCTGAGCCTGAAGCCGCGTGCCCTGCACGACCTGATCCTGCTGGGCTTTTGCAGTGGCATAATCGCTCTCCGCCTGCTCTACCTGGCCCTTTACAAGCCCGCCGTCAAAGATGCTCCATGTGGCCCTTACAAGCCCCGTCCAGCTGTTGGCCCGCGAGCCGGCATCAAAGCACTGGTTCATTGTCCAGTTAAGACCAACGGTCGGCTTGGACTGAAGCTTTCTGGCATCGGCTATCTTCCCCTGCATGCCGGTGTAAGAGCCTGCCATAAGCACCATTGGGTTGCTTTTGACGGCGGCATCTGTTACGGCGTTTACATTTGCATCTATATAGGAAGGCCTGGCAGGTTCCTCTACCTCTACCGGAACGGAGAGAGGGTGCCCCAGCACGCGGTTAAAATCTGAATCGGCAGTACGCACGGCGTTCTGCGCCTGAATAAGGGCGGGCATGGCGTTTGCAAGCGCCGCCTGTGCCTTTATAAGATCAAACTTGGGAACCGTGCCGGCATCATAAAAAGCCTGCGTCTGTTTTAGATGCGCCCGGTAGCTTGCAACAGTCTCTTCCTGCACCTTAAGCGCGCTTCTGGCTCGGAGCACGTTGAAGAAGGCCGTCTTTGTCTCAAAAACAAGGCCGTTTATATCTGATGTAGCATCATACTTGGCGGCCGAGTTACTGTAGGCGGCGGCATCATTTGTGGTACGCACAACGCCGAATACATCTACCACCTGGTTCACCGCCAGGCTTGCGGTTTTGCTTTCCAGCGGGTTCATGGTCACCGGGTTCCCGCCAAAATCTATGATGGCGGCCTGATCGTTTCTAAGGTAGTTGCCGTTAACGGATACCTGGGGCTTGCCCGCCGACATGGTCTGCTTTACGTAACCCTGCGCCTTTGTAACCTTTGCCTTTGCAATGCTTACCTTGGGGTTGTTCTGCAGGGCGGTTGCAACTGCATCATCTATGGTAAGCTTCTGCGCCTGCGCTCCCGCACAAAGGCAGAGAAGCCCAAATATGGGAAGTATAATCCCCGCCAGGTTCTTTATAGTACGCCCCCCTTTGCTCTCCCCCGAGATGCTCTCAATAAAAGTATTCTCCATCTCGCTTAGCCCGGAAGCCAGTTGCGCAATAAAATCTTTCATGGCATTTAACTTAACAAATACCAGCCCCTCCTTGCTTGGATGCCCCAGCATAAGGAGCTTTTCACCGGCCTTAATGCTGAACTCTTTTCTTGCTTCCACCGGAATAACAATCTGTCCACGTTCGCCAACGGTGACCGTGCCCATAATAATATCTTTTATCTGTGGCTTAGGCATAGTACAGTTATTTCACCTCTCTCCGCCAAGTATGTAATTTCATACTTTTCTGACGTCAGCCTCTATTCTACAGTTGAGCCTGCACATTTGTCAACCGTTTTTTGGAAGTTTGGAAGAGCGGGATTTTCTTGCATTTTTGCATGATCTGTGATAAAATGCAATGTCCACGTGTGGAGAGATGGCTGAGTGGACGAAAGCGGCCGCCTGCTAAGCGGTTGTGGGGTCTTAAAGCCTCACCCCGGGTTCGAATCCCGGTCTCTCCGCCACTTTTCACGCTCAAAATCAAGCTAAAATCGACCTTCATTTTTCTCTTTGCACACATTTTGCACACAAGACCGAAAGAGGGTCGGATAAATCTTGTGTTCACCTCTTTGATTTCTTCCTGTTTTGGCTCTTTGGCTATGCCGCCAGGCAACTTATGCCCGGTATTCAAACCATTGCCAAAGAGTGGGTAATAGTGTAGAATATGCCTTACCTGCTGGTCAAGCCCTTTGCTTTATCCGGTATTTACACAATCTGTTTTGATGTTTAGCGCCCGGTTTTTTGCATTGCATATTCATGATTAGCAGGTGTACGTAAAGGGAATACTCTTCTTATGATGGCTAACCTGTTTAATAAATTGATATATTCTGCGGCCCTTGCCGCCCTTATTTTAACTGCATCAGCAGCAAACGCGGGCGATCTCTCTGCAGATGAATATCTTTCCCTTAAGAGATCATCCGGCGCATCTGCATCTATGCTCTCTGCAGCAAAGAACCATTCTGCCGCCTACATAGGGCGCACGCTTGATCTGGCCGGAGTGGTAAGCGGCGTGGCAAGCATAGGCGGGAATATAAGCTTTATCTTTGACGTAAACGGCGAGAGCCTTATAATCAGGGCAAAGGAGCTTCCTGAATGCATAGCAAACGGGAGCGCCGTAAGGGCTCTTGTAAAGATAGGGCCGGAGTCCGTTGCCGGGCTTACGGATTTAGAGCTTGTGTGCGCGCTTTATGAGCACTCTGTAAGCGCCCGGGAAAAGGAACTGAAGGAACTGGCAGAGAAGAAGGCTGCCTCTGCAAAGCGGCGGGTTGATCGTACATCCAGCCCCAAAACACTCCGCTCTGCCGGAAGCGGGCGGGGAGCCAGACTCTCCAGCCGCGCCATGCAGGTATACGATCCGTACAGGCTGGCCGTAGCCTCTTTTAATCCAAACCTTTCAAGCGCACAGGTAGAAGAGATTACAAAGAGCATCCTTGCTTATAGTGAAAAGTACGGAGTAGACCCCAGGCTTGTCATAGCCCTGATAATAGCCGAATCCGGGTTCAGGCCAAACGCCACATCTCGCGCAGGCGCGCAGGGTTTGTGCCAGCTTATGCCAGGAACGGCGAGGGGGCTTGGGGTGAAGAATGCCTATGACCCGGAGCAGAATATACAGGGGTCCATAAAACTTATAAAGGGCCACCTGGATAAGTACGGCGACCTTGCCCTTGCGCTCTCCGCTTACAATGCGGGGGCAGGGGCCGTTAAAAAGCACGGCGGAGTCCCCCCTTATAAAGAGACTCGCAACTATATACGCAAGGTTACGCAAATCTACAATGCTCTTTGCGGGAAAAAGTAACCTCTACTCTTCCGGGAAGTTGGAACGCCCCAGGAAATCCCTAAGTCTCTTATTCTCTTTGTAATCCCTGTACTGCTTAAGCAGGCCCGCACCCTGCCTTTGCCTGTCCGGATCAACATAGATTATATGTCCGCCGGGCATATTGCCGTGCCGGAACCCTTCCCTGATCCGTTTTACATAAAGGTAGGAGAATGCGCATCCCAGAAGCGCAAATATTCCCATAACAGGACTCATGCTCCCGTATGCCGCAAATACAAACACAATATCAATAAGCGCAAGGTACTTAAGTTTTAAGGGGATTACAAAGAAGAAGAGGATTGTCTCCTCCGGGTTTCTCATGGCAAAAGCAATGGTTGCTCCGGCCAGCGGAAGCCAGAGGCCCGCAAGCACCACCGGCTGCCCGGTGATTAGGGTTCCAAGGTAGAACCCAATAGCCGTAACAGCAGACATAAGGAAGAAGTATATAGAAAAGCTGCGCGTGCCCCATGACCTTTCCAGCGCGCCCCCCGCAACCCAGAGCCAGTAGCCCGCAAAGAGCAGGGAGATTACATCGCCCGCTGCAAGGAGCGGGTACGTAAAGACAGTCCACGGAGCAAGAAAGAGGGAAGGCGTGTAGAAGCTGAGGTAGTTTTTAACAGCGCCTACCCTGAAAATTATAAGGAATAAAGTAAGTACGTTTGCCAGGATTATAAGCTTTACTGCCGGGATGCCGTCCCTTATGAGCCAATCCTTAACGTCTTCAACGGTATATCTGCTTTGCATGTCTGCGCCTCCTCTACATATCATTCCCAACCGCCAGCCAAAAGACACCTCTCAAGTCAGAAATAAATTTGGTATTCCGCCAAAAAATTTTAATGGCCGGCAAAGCTTAGGCAACGGCTTATGGGCCGAAGCATCATCCTGGGAGTTGCTGCCTCTGGAATAAGGCGCGTACTGTTTGAACACAAGCGGGTTATGCGCCAAAATGGAGATACCCTGTTCAAATTTACAGGCCATTAATGCGCGCCCAGAATTACAAGCGTAAGCGGAATTGCGGCTATGCTCAGGATGGTGGAAACAAAGACTACCCCGGCCACAAACCGCTCATTAGCGCCAAACTTTGAGGCCACCACGCAGGCCATGACGGCGCTTGGCATACCGGATTCAAGCACCATAACGGTCTGCACCTGCCCCGCTATACCGGTAGCCCGCGCCGCATAAAACGTTATTACCGGCAGCAGCGCAAGCTTTAACGCGCATGCAGTAAATACGGGGAGCGCAAGCCCTTTTATAGACCTTGCCGAAAGGGACAGCCCTAGAGAGATCATGGCAAGGGGAACTGTACCCGCCGCCAGATACTGTATGGTTTTAGTAACGGGTTCCGGGATATTGTACGGCCTGACAAGCAGTGCAAGGGGTATTACCCACACCGCCGGCGCGGATGCAAGTTTTAACACGGATTTTGCTTCTGCCCTGGCCCCTGCAAAGGATGCTGCAATAAAAGTGCCCAGGGTGTAAAGAGGAAAGGCCATTGCAAGCTCATCATAGAGGGCGGCGGTTATAAGTGCATCCTGGCCAAAGGCCGCCTGAACCACCGGATATCCCAGAAATCCGGTGTTCCCAAACCCGGCCGCAAGTATAAACCCGCCCAGCGTGGGCCTGTCCAGCTTAAACATGCGCCCTATGATATATGCTGCTATAAGTACAACAATTATCATGCCCAGCCCCACAAACGGGACCTTGGCAATAGACGGCGGGAGCCCTGCCCGGTGCCTGTAGATGGCCTCAAAGACAAAGCATGGGAGTGTAAGGTAGATAATAACCGTGGTAAGAACGCCGGTATCTTCCTGTTTAAGCAGGCGCAGTTTCTTTATGCCGTATCCCAGAAACATGAGCAGGAATACGGGGAAAACCGAATTGGCAATACTCAAGACTATCCCCTATGCAAAAGCTGCCCCGGCACATATACCGGAGCAGCCAGAGATTGTTGTTTAAGGGATGCAGGCGCGAGCCTTTGCACCCGCGTTCTAATCCCGTATATTATTTGCTGTTCTTAAAAGCTACGGCTGCTTTTACAAGCCCTTTGAACAGGGGATGAGCCCTGTTTGGCCTGGATTTAAACTCCGGGTGGAACTGCGTTGCAATAAAGAACGGATGCCCGGGGAGTTCTATAATCTCTATCAGCTTGTTATCCGGCGATATGCCGCTAAAGACCAGGCCGGCATCTGAGAGCGCCTGGCGGTAGGAGTTGTTAACCTCAAAGCGGTGCCTGTGCCGCTCGTATATAAGCTCGCTGCCGTAGATATCCCATGCAAGCGTGCCCTCTGTTATGCGGCAGGGCCAAAGTCCCAGGCGCATGGTTCCGCCCTTTGACCTTACGTGCTCTTGATCTGGCATTATGTGGATTACCTGGTGCTTTGCAGAATCATCTACCTCTTCCGTGGTAGCGCCGCGTATTTTGCAGACGTTTCTGGCAAACTCTATAACCGCCATCTGCAGCCCAAAACAGAGTCCAAGGTAAGGAACCTTGTTCTCTCTGGCAAAGTTTATGGCGTTTATTTTGCCTTCCGTTCCGCGGGCGCCGAACCCTCCGGCCACTATAACGGCATCTGAATCTTTAAGATGCTTTTCTACGCCGTCGTTCTCTAAATCTTCTGTATCTACCCAGTTTACCTCTATGCCGGTATCGTTTGCTATTCCGCCGTGCTTTACGGCCTCTTCTACGCTTATGTAGGCGTCTCCGTTGGCTACGTACTTGCCCACAATTGATACCTTAATCTGGTTTTTGGGGTAGAGCACCTTATCAACAATGGCCTGCCACTCGGCAGTCTCCGGCTTTCTATCAGGAAGATGCAGGCGCCTTACCACCTGCTCCGCCAGGCCTTCTTTTTCATATACAAGAGGAATCTCGTAGATGCATTTTGTATCCAGCGCAGAGATGATGGCTTCTTTATCTACGTCGCAGAAGAGGGATATCTTCTCTTTCATTTCATCGTTCAAGGGCAGTTTGGAGCGGCAGATAAGGATATCCGGCTGGATTCCTATCTCCCTTAGCTTTATAACGCTGTGCTGGGTGGGCTTTGTTTTTATCTCTCCCCAGGGGCCTACAAACGGGATAAGGGTTACGTGGATGTAGAGAACGTTCTCTGCGCCTGCATCTTTTTTAAACTGGCGGATGGCTTCCATGAAGGGCTGCCCTTCTATGTCTCCCACTGTGCCGCCGAGTTCTACTATGGCTACGTCTGCATCAGCTTTCACAGGCGCGCTTTTGATTATGGATTTTATTTCGTCCGTTATGTGCGGAATTACCTGCACAGTTGCTCCAAGGTAGCTCCCGGTGCGCTCTTTTTCTATAACGGCATGGTAGATGCGTCCGGTGGTTACGTTAGATTCGCGGGTAAGGTCTTCATCTATAAATCGCTCGTAGTTTCCAAGGTCCAGGTCTGTCTCTGCGCCGTCGTTTGTTACAAAGACTTCACCGTGCTGGAAGGGGTTCATAGTGCCCGCATCCACGTTTAGATAAGGGTCTATCTTCTGCATGTTAACCTTGAAGCCCCGGTTCTTAAGGAGCCTGCCCAGCGATGATGCAGTTATCCCCTTTCCTATGGATGATACAACTCCACCCGTCACAAATATGTATTTTGTCATTCCAAATGCCCCCGTGTTGCTTAAATAAAATATAGATCTATCTGATAATCAGGTTGCCCCGTCCAATCTTCTTTGCATTTTTTATAAGTCCGGCTACAAAATCTTTTGCAAATTCAGACGCCGCCGGCACATCATCCCCCAAGGCTATCCGCGCTGCAATGGCGGCGGAGAGGGCGCAACCGGTACCGTGCACCGGCCTGCCTTCTATCCGCTCACCCGGAAACTCTGCCTGCAAGCCTTCTCCAAAAAGGGTGTCTACCGGTGTGCCCTCCAGGTGCCCGCCTTTAACAAGAACCCATGGCACACCCATATCAAGAATTGCGTTTGCGGCGGATTTTAAGTCTGCATGACTCTTTATTTTTACGCCAGACAGGATTTCTGCCTCTGGAACGTTTGGCGTCACCATAAGTACACGGGGGATAAGAAACCGTTTCATGCGTTTCACCCCGGTGGCGGAAAGGAGCGTTGTGCCATCTTTTGCGGCTATCACTGGGTCAAGCACCACGTTTTGTATCTTCCGCCGGTGCACCCTCTCTGCCACTGTCTCTACGGCCTGATGGGAGAGGAGCATCCCTATCTTGCAGGCGTCCGTTCCAATATCGCGCATAACGGAATCTATCTGCGCCGCAATTATTGTCTGCGGCAGCTTGTAGACTTTCTGCACGCCAAGTGTATTCTGCGCAGTTACCGATGCTATTACAGAGGTGCCGTAGACTCCCAGCTTTTCAAAAATCTTAAGGTCCAGCTGAATACCCGCCCCGGCGCTTGGATCTGAGCCGGCTATGGTTAAAACGCGGCGTATCCTCTGCTCTTGCATCCTTTACCGGCCCATCACGCAAGGGTTTTGAAGCATCTCGCCAAGGTCTTCTACCGTAAATGTGGGCTTCATATCCAGCGGGGCCGCCTCCATCTCTTCTTTTGTAGAGATGCCTGTAAGCACAAAGACTGTTATGGTTCCCGCGCGGTTGCCTACAAGGATATCTGTTTCAAGCCTGTCGCCCACCATAACCGTTTCTTTGGGCGCGGCTTTGGCAATCTTTAGAAGCTCCTGTATTGCGGGCATGGCGGGTTTGCCTATGACTGTTGGTTCTACGCCTGCAGCCGTTTGTATGGCGGCCACAATAGATCCGCCGCCCGGCGCAAGGGCGCCTGCCTCAAGGGGCAGGGTGGAATCTGTGTTGGTGGCAATAAATTTTGCACCAGAGAGGATTGCCTGCTGCGCCTTGTTTAGCTTATCGTACGTAAACCCTCTGTCCAGACCGGCAACAACGTAATCTACCTTTTTCCCTATAGGATCGTCCACAAGAGTCATGCCTATGTGGGAGAGTTCCTGCTTGAGCCCGTACTCGCCAACTGCGTAGGCGGTTTTGCCCCCTGCATCCTGTTCATTTAGATACAGAGCGGCGGCATAGGCAGAGGTCATAACGTGATCTTCATCTGTAATAACGTTCATATTGCGAAGTTTTTCCACAAAGGAAGTGCGGGACTTGGTGGCGTTATTGGTGAAGAAGTACACCTGGTGGCCAAGCTGCCCCAGGGTTTTTATAGTGGCGACGGCGCTGGGAATAGGATCGTTCCCGCGGTAGACCACTCCGTCAAGATCAAAGACGAAGGTTCTAACAGACAAGTGAACCCACCTTTCGTAAATTGCTCACTAATTTTAACACAGGTCTTAGCTCATCGTCAATGTGAATTCTGCTGCTCCCAGTTGTTTGACATGTATTCTAACTGATTGTATAATAGCTTTTACATAATATAATATTGCACAAGGGAGCTCATGTTATGGGCTGAGAGTGGGCTGTTAAGCACCAGACCTTTTGACCTGATCGGGATAATGCCCGCGTAGGAAGGCTGATGAAAGCACATCTAAACGCGGATGTGCTTTTTTTGTTTATATGGGAGGTAGAAGGGTGCGTATTTATGTCAACGGCAAAGAGACCCTGGCAGCCGGACAAATGACAGTGGCGGCGCTGGTGGCTCAAAGAGGGCTTGATCAGAATAAAGTTGTGGTAGAGCATAACCTGGCTGTTGTACCAAAGGAAGAGTGGTCCAAGTTGGTGCTGGCAGATGGGGATAAGCTGGAGATAGTCTCTTTTGTGGGAGGGGGGTAAGTTATGCCGGATACACTAAAGATTGGCGGCAGGGAACTTACAAGCCGCCTGTTTCTGGGCACCGGCAAGTTTGCCGGCAACAAGTTGATCTCCGGTGTGGTGAATGCCTCCGGGGTGCAGGTTATAACTGTGGCGGTCAGGCGTGTGGATACATCTTTTGCCGAAGAAAACATCTTAACCTATATACCGGAGGATTGCATCCTTATGCCTAACACATCCGGCGCCCGGAATGCCAAAGAAGCGGTGCGCATAGCCAGGCTGGCACGGGCCGCCGGATGCGGCAACTGGATTAAGATAGAAGTTATCTCAGATAACCGGTACCTGCTGCCGGATAACCATGAGACTATCAAAGCCACAGAGATGCTATCGGCAGAAGGCTTTATAGTGCTCCCTTACATGAGCCCTGATCTAATGGATGCAAGACGACTTGCAGATGCTGGCGCGGCGGCGGTTATGCCGCTGGGCGCCCCAATAGGCACCAATCGCGGGCTAAGGACAGGGGAGCTTATCCGCATACTTATTGAAGAAATTCCGCTGCCTATTATAGTAGATGCCGGAATAGGCAGGCCGTCGGAGGCGGCAGAGGCCATGGAGATGGGCGCCGCCGCCGTGCTGGTTAATACGGCAATCGCCACTGCAGATGACCCTGTGGCAATGGGCCGGGCCTTTGGCATGGCGGTGGCTGCGGGGCGCATGGCATACCTCTCCGGGCCCGGTGCGGTTCAACAGTGCGCCAGCGCCTCTTCGCCGCTTACCGGTTTTCTATCACAGGAAGGCTGCAATGAGCTTTCTTAAAATAATAGAAGAGTACCAGGATTTTAATATAGACGCCTTTTTTGACCGCGTAACAGAGGCCGGCGTCCGGCGGGCAATAGGGCAAGACAGGCTGAGTGCAATGGACTATCTGACGCTGCTCTCTCCCAGGGCGGAGTCCTGCCTGGAGGAGATGGCTCAAAAGGCTCATCGTTTAACAGTTCAGCACTTTGGACGCACCATGCTGCTGTTTACGCCCATCTATACAGCCAATTACTGTGTCAACCGTTGCCTGTATTGTAGCTTTAACGCCGGCAACAAGCTGCATCGCACAAAGCTTACTCCAAAGGAGGTTTCCGCAGAGGCAGAGATTATTGCTGCTACCGGCCTTAAGCATATATTGCTTTTAACCGGGGAATCCCGGCAGCATACGCCGGTATCTTACATAAAGGATTGCGTCCGGTTGCTTAAACGCCGCTTTACATCCATAAGCATAGAGATATATCCGCTTAACCGGGAGGAGTACAGTGAGCTATCTGAAGCCGGGGTGGACGGCCTTACACTCTACCAGGAGACTTATGATAGAGATGCCTACGCCTGCCTTCACCCATCCGGGCCCAAACGGGATTACATCTACCGCCTTGACGCCCCGGAACGCGGCTGCCGGGGAGGTATGCGCAGCGTGAACATAGGCGCGCTCCTGGGCCTCTCCCGGTGGAGGCGGGAGGCCTTCCTTACCGGGCTGCATGCAGATTACCTGCAAAGCAGCTATCCAGATGTTGAGATAAGCATCTCCCCACCAAGGATGCGCCCGCACCTTGGCGGGTTTCAACCGGCCGTGAATGTTACAGATACAAACCTTGTGCAATACGTTACCGCCTTCCGGTTGTTTATGCCCAGAAGCGGCATAACACTCTCAACCCGCGAGCCGGCCGGTCTTCGCAACAATATGACAAAGCTGGGCGTTACAAAGATGTCCGGCGGCACAAGCACCGCGGTAGGCGGCCGGTCTAACGGCAGCGAAGCCGGGCAGTTTAGCATTGCAGATGAACGGTCTGTGGAGGAGATGGCCAATATGCTCTACAGGCAGGGGTACCAGCCGGTTTTCAAGGACTGGCAGGCGGTTTGAGCAGGTGGAGCGGACCTCTGTTCCTGCCCAAAAGCAACCTTTGGCTCAAGGGAGGGAGATTGCATGAACCAGTTTGAGCAGGCCCTGGGCCGGTATTTAAGCCGGGATCAGTTAAAGAAAATACGGGCGGTAAAAGTGGGCATAGCCGGCGCGGGAGGATTAGGGTCTAACTGCGCCGCGGCACTGGTGCGTACCGGTTTCCGCCATATCAAGATAGTAGATTTTGATACGGTGGATTGCAGCAATCTCAACCGGCAGTTCTATTTTCTGCGGCAGGCAGGCCGCACCAAGGTAGAGGCTCTGCGGGAGAACCTGGCATGCATAAATCCGGCGGCGGACATAGAGATTCTTCCTGTCAGGATGGAGGCCAAAAACGCGGCGGGACTCTTTGCAGATTGCCACGTGGTGGTAGAGGCCTTAGACCGGGCGGAATACAAGAAGCTGATAGTAGAGGCATACCTTCCTTCAAACAAGCTGCTGGTGGCGGCCTCAGGACTGGCCGGATGGGGGGATAGCGACCGGATAAAGGTACACAAAGTGAAAGATAACTTCTACATTATAGGCGATCTATCCACCGGCACAGGCCCGGGTGCGCCGCCCCTGGCCCCCTGCGTATTAATAGCCGCCGCCAAACAGGCAGATGTGGTTCTAAGCTGCACGCTGCAAGGAGGATGTGTTTAAGTGAAATATAGATCAAACCTAAGCAACTTCCTGGCCACAGATATCTACGGCATAACGGCGGATGAATACTCCCGCGGCCGCGGCAATGTAGAGACAGTACGGCAGATGGTGGAGGCCGGCATCAAGGTAATACAGTACCGGGAGAAGCATAAATCCGCCCGGCAGATGTACCAGGAGTGCACAGCCATCAGAGAGATTACCCGCAGGTGCGGCATCACCTTTATTGTAAACGATCACATAGACCTGGCTGTAAGTGTGTGCGCCGACGGTGTTCACATAGGGCAGGACGATCTCCCCCCGCAAGAGGTACGCCGGCTGGCAGGGGATGAAATGATCATAGGCCTCTCCACCCACTCGCCCGCACAGGCACGGGCCGCATCAGATATAGCCGGCATCATAGACTATATAGGGGTAGGCCCCATCTTTGCAACAAGAACCAAAAGGGACGTCTGCCGCCCGGTGGGTCTTGCGTATCTTGAGTATGTTGCAAATAACATAAGCCTCCCCTTTGTGGCAATCGGCGGTATCAAGGAACACAACATAAGGCTTGTGCGTGCCGGGGGCGCCGGAATTATCTCGCTTGTAACAGAGATTGTGGGCGCCCCGGATATACCGGCCAAAGTGAGTGCGTTAAGGGCAGTGCTTTCTTAAAAGATAGACTATTTACAAACCTGTGCCATAATGCTAAGATAGCTGCCGTACGCTAGTAAGCTTAAATACATATCAAGCAAAAAGGGGGCATGCCATGCCTGAGCATACGGAATATAAATTAACAACCACCAACTTAATGTGCGAATACCTGGTTAATCCACTTGGCATAGATACCAGGCAGCCGCGCCTTAGCTGGGAGTTGCATTCAGATAAGCGCGGAGAACACCAGACGGCATACCAGATATTGGTAGCTACAGACGTGGAACTGCTTAAACAAGATACAGGAAACCTGTGGGATTCCGGCAAGGTTGTCTCCGGCCAGTCCGTCCATATGGTTTACGGCGGCGTGCCCCTGCAATCCGGCATGAGATGCTACTGGAAGGTTCGGGTATGGGATTCGGAAGGGTGCGCTGCCCCATACAGCAATACAGGCTGGTGGGAGATGGGGCTGCTCGCAGAGGCGGAGTGGCAGGCCCGGTGGATAGGTGCGCCTCCGCCCGCAATCCCGGAAGGCGCCACGGCAGGCCCCTCACCCCTGCTCCGCCGGGAGTTTACCTTAGACCAACCGGCAGTCTCCGCCCGCGCATACATCTGCGGGCTTGGGTACCATGAACTCTACATAAACGGCCGGAAGGCCGGGGACAGCGTGCTTGAGCCATCCGTCACCCGCTACGACCGCCGCGCATCCTACGTAACGCGCGACATCACGGATATGCTCTCCACCGGCAAAAATGCCGTGGGAGTCATGCTGGGGAGCGGCTGGTACAATTGTCATACTAAAGAGGTGTGGGATTTCAGTGCAGCCCCCTGGCGCGATCTGCCCAAGATGCTGTTGCACATACACATAACGCTGGCAGACGGTTCCTGCCAACAAATAGTAAGCGATACCAGTTGGCGCACCTCCACCGGGCCGCTTGTCTTTGAAGGCCTTCGGAATGGGGAGATATACGATGCCCGGCAGGAAAAACCGGGCTGGCTCCTGCCGGAATACAACGACAGCAAATGGGATGCCGCAAGGGTAGTCCCCGGCCCCGGGGGGGTTCTATCCGCACAGCAGATGCAGCCGTGCAAAGTAATGGAAACCATAGAACCGATCTCCGTAACAGAGGTCAACCCCGGCGTTTTTGTGTACGACATGGGGCAGAACTTTGCCGGCTGGGCGCAGCTTAACATCTCCGGCCCGGCGGGTACCCAGGTAACCCTAAAGTATTCTGAACAGATTGCGCCAAACGGCGAAATTGATAGAAGCGAAGTTAACGCGCTTATAAAAAGCGGGGGCTTTCAAACAGACAGGTACATTCTAAAAGGGAGCGGCCCGGAGACCTGGGAGCCAAGATTCACATACCACGGCTTCCGGTACGTTGAAGTAACCGGCTTCCCCGGCACGCCAACTCTGGATAACCTTAAAGGCCGGGTGGTTCACACCGCTTTTGATTCCGCCGGAGAGTTCTCCTGCTCAAACGAGCTGTTAAACTCCATCCAAAAATGCGCCAGATGGGCGTATATAAGCAATTATGTGGGCATACCCACAGACTGCCCGCAGAGAGAAAAGAACGGATGGACGGGGGATGCCATGCTTGCCGCAGAGACCGGCCTCTTCAACTTTGCGCCCCAGGCGGCCTATACCAAGTGGATGGCGGATTTTGCAGATGAACAGCGCCCCAGCGGGCAGTTACCCGGCATAATCCCCACAGGCGGCTGGGGATACAACTGGGGGAGCGGCCCGGCGTGGGACAGCGCCTACACCCACATTCCGTGGTACCTCTACCTGTACTCCGGGGACACGCGAATCCTTGAGATCCACTACAAACAGATGAAACGTTACCTGGACTATATGACCAGCATGTCCATAGATAACATACTCTACTTTGGACTGGGGGACTGGTGCCCGCCGGTGCCAAAGGATGAGAACATTGCACCGGTAGAACTCACTTCTACGGGCTACTACTATGCCAACAGCCTTATACTGGCAAGGGCGGCAGAACTGCTTGGGTATCACAGTGACAAGGAGACCCATCTGGCACTGGCAAAGCAGATAAAAGAGGCCTTTAACGCCAAATTCTATGATTCCAAAACCGGCAGATATGCAGACGGTAGTCAGACAGCGCAGGCTTGCGCGCTCTTCCAGGGGCTGGTGCCGGAGGGTGAGCGTTCAAAGGTGCTCTCCCGCCTGCTCTCTGCCATAGAAGAGAAGGACAACCACCCATGGTTTGGCATACTGGGCGCAAAATATGTGCTTAATGTGCTTACGGATGAAGGCTGCGCAGATACGGCCTTCAAAATTGCCACGCAGACCACATATCCCAGCTGGGGGCACTGGCTTGCCCAGGGTGCAACCACGCTCTGGGAGACATGGGAAGGCACGGATTCTCAGAATCACATCATGTTTGGCGATATAAGCGCGTGGATGTATAAGACGCTTGCCGGAATAGCGCCGGATGCATCATCTCCGGGGTTCCGGCACTTTACCATCCGCCCGCAGGTACTATCCGGGCTTACCTGGGCAAAAGCGGAGCATAAGTGCATGTACGGCCTCATTAAAAGCGGCTGGCGCGTTACGGAAGATTCCATACTCTTTGATGTGCAGATACCGGCAAATACCACAGCCACCATCTACCTCCCTGCAGAAAACCCCGATGCCGTGCAGGAGAGCGGGCATTCTATTGACAATATATATGGGATAGTGACGGCCGGAGAAGAGGATGGCTGCATAATCCTGAACGCAGGTTCTGGAGAATATCACTTTACAATCAGGGCTGTCAGCCGGGAGAATAAATTATGCCCGAGATAACAATTTGTGAATTCAAGCCGGGGGACGCTGCAGATGTCTCCCGCATCATCTGCGAATCTTTTAAGGATGTTTTCTGCGGAAAACTTCCAGAGTACTTTGCCCCATCGCACTCACCAGAAAAGATGATAGAAATGGCTCTGTCAAAAGACCCGTATGAAAAACGCATGGCCCTTGTAGCATTGAGCGATGGAAAAGTTATTGGTTATGCAAGAGGCACGGCACACGTCTGCGGTCTGGGCAGCTGGGAAACAGTTGCCGTGGACCCGGATTTCCGGAAGGGCGGAGTGGCATCCGCATTCATGGAAAGGATGCTGGAGTTCTGGCGCAAGAGCGGCACCCGCAAAGTCTCCACATGCGTAACGGCATCAAACACCCGCGCCGCGCTCTTTTACTTTAAGCACGGTTTTACGGTGGAAGGGTACCGGAAAGACCATTTTGCCCCCGGCATGGATGAGATAATCCTGGCCCGGTTCCTCTGGTTATATGCGCAGAATACCTGAAAGTGAGAAGAAGATGAAAGAGACGGCTTCAGCACAAAATATTCAGCAACACCTGTCATACCTTACAGAAACCATAGGCGTCAGGCTGGCAGGGTCAGAAGGGGAACGCAATGCCGCTCTGTACATTGCGGAGCGCTTTCAGGATTACGGCGCAAAAGTAGCAATAGAAGAGTTCCCAATCCGCCAACGGGTGGTAGAAGAAGAACGCCTGCTTATTCAGGCGGGAGACCGGTGGCATGAATTCCCGTGTTCCCTCTTCAGCAGCACCCCCGGAACAAACGGCAAAATAGTAGAGGCGCCTATTGTATTTTTTGAGGCCGTGTCCCAGCAGCACCGGAAAGACCTCTCTTTTCTCTCTGGCAAGGCCGTGGTACATATGGGCTCACACATAGAGTCCAGGGAATACTACCGGCGGCTTATAGAAGCCGGGCCGGCGTTTTTGCTGATGGTTGACATCAGGCACCCGGGCAGCGTGCCCATTGCAGACGGCATGTTCCCCGCATATACATCGGCTATAGGCGCCGTCCCCACGGTGAGCGTGGCGTATATGGATGCATGGAAGTGGAAGGCGGAAGGCGCAAAGAGCGCAAAACTTATGGTTAAGGGAGGGATGCAGCCCGCAGTCTCCCAAAACGTAATTGCCGTCCTCCCGGGCAAATCACCTGGTGCAGGGGCTATTGTACTGGGCGCCCATCACGATACCCAGGCCGGCACGACAGGCGCAGATGACAACGCCAGCGGAGTATCGGCCCTGCTAGAGATTTGCAGGGTGCTAAACTCAACACAGAGGGATCGGGAGATCAGGCTGATCAGCTTTGGCGCAGAGGAGCAGCTGTCAGAGGGGAGCGCATACCACGTATGCCGTCACATAGATCAGATTAAAAGAGATACAAAGTTTGTGTTTAATATGGATAGTTGCGGTTCATTGCTTGGCTGGACATCGCTGGTCTGCAATAGCTCCCAGGTTTTTACCAATTATGCGCGGGAGTGCTTTGAAAGCAGAGGGGAATATCTCACCATTGAAACAGATGCCCTGCCGTACGGTGATCACTTTCCCTTTGCAGCTGTGGGCATTCCGGCCTTCTGGTTGTTAAGGCACAACTGTTCGTCCGGACTGTTCTATCATCACCAGAGCAATAACAACATCTCCAAAGTCTCCTCAGAGATCATAGCCCGCCTTGCAGATTGCGTTGCAGGGCTGGTGGAAGGCCTGGGGAGCGGCCCGTTCCCGTTCCCTACCGCCATTCCGGAGGAGATGCAGGCGGTTATTACCAGGTATTGGAACGATCTGTTTGTAAAAGAGCCTTAAACCGCCTTCTCCGCCCATCCCTGCAGTTCTCTAAAAGGCGGGTAATGCAGGCTGCCAGGGAGATGGGTTACCGGCCAGACCGCATAGCCAGAATGCCCACCACAGGCCGGACGGATTTCTTTAGCTTCTGGCGCCCCAGGTTGGATACGCCATGGTTGTAATGGAATAGGTTTTACAAGTTACTATGGCGGATTTTGCCCGGGGATTTCCTCTTTTGGGGGATTGTCAAGGGATTCTGCAATACCTTGACAAACAATTAGCATGTGGTTATAATAGGCCCCTGAAGCCACGCCGGTTGGCGGGGGTGTACTCTTGCGCAGATATTTAATACCGGCTGCTAACCGGTTTGGAAAGGTTGTATAAGGATGAAAACCTTGTCATATTCCAGAGAGATTCCCTTAGGTGAAGAGACAGATGTTATAGTCTGCGGCGGGGGGCCTGCCGGTATAGGCGCCGCTGCCGGGGCAGCCCGCGCCGGGGCCAGAGTGACGCTGCTTGAACAATACGGCTTTCTGGGAGGCATGGCAACGGCAGGGCTGGTCTTGCCGTTTGGTGATACGCAACCGGCCATTGCCCGGGAGCTGTTTGACCGCCTTGAAGCCCGCGGAGCAGCCAATGGCTGGAATTATGACCCTGAAACATTCAAACTGGAAGCAAACGAACTTCTGCTTGAAGCTGGCGTGGAATTGCGTTTTCACACTGCTTTCTGCGATGTAATGATGTCCGGCAACGCTGTGAAGGGCGTTGTAGCTCTCAGTAAATCCGGCCTTGAGGCCCTGCCCTGCCGTGTTGTTATAGATTGCACCGCTGACGGCGACGTTGCCGCCTCTGCCGGTGCAGAATTCAGCAAGGGCCGCTCTGATGGGCGCATGCAGCCGGTGACGCTAATGTTCCGCATGGGCGGCATAGACCTTGAACGCTACCGTAATTACGAACAATCCGATGACCGCATGGAAAAAGCGCTCACCAAGGCCAGGGATGCGGGCGATGTTTCACCGTTCACCTGTTCCGTCATGGGTTTTGTGCCCGTGCCCGGAGGCAGGGAAGTAGTAATCAACCTAAGCAATTTCCCCGGAATAGACGGTACTAATGCACGTGACCTCAGCCGTGCAGAAATAGAGACCCGGCGCGAGGTCTTTCGCATAACAGCGGCATTAAGAAAATACGTCCCCGGCTTTGAACAAGCCTATCTTATTGATACGGCCGCCCATCTTGGGGTTCGCGAAACCCGGCAGATAATAGGTGAATATGTGCTTACTGCAGAAGATATTTTTGAGGCCAAAAAGTTTGAAGATGGAGTGGCCCGTAATATCTTTGAGATAGATATCCATCCGCTTGACGGCATAGGACGCGCCTCCCACACGGCCAAAGAAGTATTCAGGGCAAAGGAACCGTGGGTTGATATTCCCTACCGCTGCCTTGTTCCCAGAAAGATTGATAACATACTTGTAGCCGGACGCTGTTTCTCCGCAACTCATGAGGCCATGGGGGCGGCACGCCGTATGGGTCCCTGCATGGATATGGGGCACGCCGCCGGTGCAGCTGCCGGACTTGCTGCCAGGCAAAATATCAAGCCACGGGAGATCTCTGCCGCCGCCGTTCAGCAGGAACTTCAACGCCAGAATGCTTCCGGGTAAAGCACTTCTTAAATACAAGTACTATCTCCCAGTTACGCCCCGCCGATTCTAAAGATTTTTGGATGATGGTTTGGCATACGCAATGTGCTCCGGCAGCAGCATCCGCCTAAGATGGACTCTGTGGCCGGAGCATCTCCGCCATCAGGCCTTTTTTACCCGTACTATCAGGTAAACGCGCACCTCCGGCACAATGAAGGTTGTGTTTCCTTTGAAGCTGCTAAAGCTTAACGGCTCTCCCATCTTTTTCTATAGAGGATATGCTCCACCCGGGGTATGCTGCATGAGGCGGAGGGCCGGTTTCTAACTGTATCGCCCAAAGTGCTGGATTGCCGACATTATCAGCCGCATCCCCGTCAGCCGGGAGCCGTTGTTAATGCTGCCGGCGGTACTAAAGACCAGCCCTCTATGCTCTTGCGCCATCTCAAAATCCCGAAGGAATTCTGCCACCATGCCAAATTCATTGTTCCGGCTGAACGTAAAGGGGGCAAGCTGGCCGTGTATGACCGTTTTGGGCATGTGCCGGCGTATCTCATCCACCATCACGGTGGGGCCAAAGTTTACGCTTGTCAAGTTTAAGTCGCCCAGCAGCGGTAGGAGGTGGCCCATTGCAGAGTCGGAATGCTGGAATCGCGCATCTTCCGGGCTTGGGCTGAATTTGTTAAAGATGGCTTGCAGTATTGGGTGTCCAAAATCCTCATACATGGCGGGTGTCATCAGGCAGCAGTTGTCATCGCAAAACCAGAAGCCGTGAGGGGCATCGCCGGCTTCTTTATCAAGCAGATCGGCTATGGATATCACGGCGCGCAGAATGGCATCGCGGAAACGCAGGAAGAGCGGCTTGTTATCTTCATACAGGTAGATGAACCGCTCTATTCCGTAGATGGAGGTAGCAAATGTAACCGGTCCGCGGATGCCTCTCAACCTGGGCAGGGGGACACCCAGCAAGCTGAGACGGTTTTTCTCCTCTTCCCAGTTTTCCGGCAGCAGGAACGAACGCAGATCGCCGTTCAGCCTGGCATCCACCCTGTTAAGCAGCGCCTTAAGTTCTTCCTCGCTATGCGCGGATTCCTGCAGCCACCAGGAGCCGGAACGCCATGTTTTTTCCGATTCAAAGAGGTCTGCAAGCCCTTTTACGGGCGGCCATTGCATAGCGGGATCGGCGGCCTGTTCGCTTAGCAGCCGGCGTCCTACTATGGTTTGGGATTTATCATTGTAGGCTTTGTTTAGCTCTATCTGCCAGTCTATGTCATTGTTGTAGCGCCAATAGTCTTCAGCAATGCCCAGCTCATCATAGACGCATTCGCCGGACATCATTATGCCCAGGGGCACCTGCGGAATATCTGAACCAAACGGATCTGTACCGGCAAGTTCCTGATCCGCCCAGAAACTCTGGGTATCCAGCGGCGCAAGGCCACCGTTGCGCTGTGTTTGATCAAGCAGCCATGTAATGCGTGCCTGGTTTGACAGGTTCATAATTATTCCTTTCAGCCATCTAGCGGCTCACCAAATTATGCAGGGCGATACTTCGGCCCACCGCTGCCGAAGCACGGGATATCAACCCCAAGGCGATACTTCGGTCGCAGAGCCGGAGGCGTCGCTGCCGAAGCATAGTTAAACATCATAACTTTTTGGTGAAGTATTAGTGTTCTATTAAGTTAGTTTTACAATAAAATCCATCGGGTGTGGGGCATCGGAGTGAGGAGTGTATGTCCGAGTCTTAATTTATTGAGACAAGTTACGCACCGGAACGGAGATGACCCCACGCACCACTGTAACAAATTTAACTTAACAGAACATTAGCCTTAAGTATCTTCTTATAGTATAATGCTGTTATTGCCCGCCGTACATGCATATTATTGCTAAATATTTGGATAATCTTGATGTTGACCAATCCCAATTACGTTAAAGCTCTACAAACTAATCCATCACCCCAATTGCTTCAGGCCTACTGGCGCAGCCATCTGTATTCCTGCAATATTTTGCATGCGTCCCGTGAGTTTTTGGGGCTTGGGGAAAGGGCTAACTTTGCCTCGCATGCGCACATGCTGTATCACATAGTGCTGTTTATCAAGGGTGAGAATGAAGTCTCATACCTGGACAAACCCCGCATTTGCCGCCCGGGGACCCTTATTATATCCGGCCCCGGAGAGATGCATAATTTCTTCAAACGCAAGTCCGGAGAGGTGACTTATCTGGAAGTTACGTTTGAATACCGCCGGGGAGAGGAGCTGTTAAGGCTGCCGTTTCATGAGGTGCTGGCTCTGCTGACCGGGTCTTCATTGCCATTTGTCAAGTATCCTGTGGAACTGGATGAGGGTGCCTGGCCCCAGCTTGCCACCCGTATGACGGCGCTTATAGAGGTAATGTCTGCAGGTTTGCCGCATTCAGTATTTTCCGGGCATGTTATACTTAGTGATATTTGCGGTATGCTGGCCCGGTCTGTATATATGGCAAACAAGCCGGAAGCAACCGGTCTGGCGGCAAGGTTAGAGAATGTACGGCGTGCTATTGAAAGCAACTACGGGCAGGCGCTGGGGATAGAAGACCTGGCATCAATGGCCCAAGTCTCCACGGGGTATTTTTGCAGGGAATTCAAGCGGGCATTCGGTATCACTCCCATTGGTTACTTGCTGCAATGCCGGATCGCCGCTGCGCGCAGCCTGCTATTATCCACCCGCATGTCCTGCCGCGAGATAGGTATGCGGGTGGGATTTGCAGATGAGTATTACTTCTCACGCGTGTTTAAGAAAATGGCGGGGGTCTCTCCGGTATCTTACCGCCGGCAGTCAACGGCCTGCGCCCAATCGACGCCCATCTCCAGTCTCCCCAAGTGAGCGTATTTGTAATCTACCGGCTATCTTAAAAAAAGAGCCTTGCTGTAGTAAAACCGTGTATAATAGCTCTTAGTTCACGTGCTGCCTTTTGCATCTATCCTGACATACCGGAGCGGCGTCATTCTGATATGATAGAATCCGTGCAAAAACAGCAAGTAGTAGGACTTGGGAGATAAAAATTGGCATTAGATCAAGAGAAACCTGCATCCCCAAACCCGGAAGGCTCGTTTGCGGGTATAGGCCGCCGCTTTGAGAACATTCTGCTTAAAAACCTTGATCTGCTATTGCAGAGGTACTTTGCGCGCGCAGATTATCCGTTTATAGACATGAAGTTAAGCCTTATAGACGGCGTCGATTTTGATGCCCTGCCGGATGCAAAAAAGACCTTGAAGGGCAGCGGCGCCATATATTCATGGATACAGGGGCGCGGGCTTGAGGCCCTGTCCGGGCATGCAGAATGGCTTGAGGAATGCCGCATACTCTCTGAATCAGACAAAAGATTCAGGCTGTCGCAAATAAAAACCGTCCTGCTTGAAGTATCTGCAGAGGTGGAGAGGCTCCGGCGGATAAACGGCGGCCATCTGTTCTTTTGCACGGATAGCCAGGGGGTTCCGCTTGGCCCCAACAGCCTTTGGAAAGACTTTGCAAAACGTGCAGAAAACACAAGCACCATGAGCGATCTGTTCTGCTGCAAGGGACTGTTTGCGGCATATACATATCTGCAGGACTCTGCGGGGGCATCCCGTGCGGCCGGGTGGTTCAAAGCAATCCTGGCAGATATAGATTTGGGCCGTTTTATTAATGACCAATTTTTTTGGGGCAAAGAGAACGCCTCACCAACAGGGCAAAGTCATGCTTCGCGCATGATAGCGTTGGGTGGACTCTCGCTCTTTGCCAAGTTAAGCGGAGATAGATTCTATCTAGATACTGCCGCCGGATTCATCCAGCACATAATAGAGAAGCACGTAAACACCGGCCGGTTCTCTGCCCTGCAGGAGTTCGATTTTATCGAGTTTTTAGCCGGTGACGGCACCCCGCAGCGCAACCAGGGCAGGGTGCTATCAGACCCCGGGCACTGCCTTGAATTTGTTGGCCTGGCAACCAAAGCGTTGCGTCTTATAGAATCCGGCGCATATGCAGAACATGACAATCTGCTTAAACTTTGCCGCAAGCAGCTCCCCGGGATACTGGTGCATAATTTCAACAACGGTTTCAACCGCCGCAGCGGCGGCATATGCAAAACCTTTGATTTAATTTCAAGGCAGCCTGTAGATAGTAACATGCCCTGGTGGAGCCTGCCGGAAACAATAAGGGCCGCTTCAGAAGTGCTGGCGTTTGTGCCGGAAGACCCTCGGAAGGGCCAAATACTGCAAATTCTAAAAGATTGCGCAGATGCCTATCTGGATAGGTATATCAATCCATCGGTAGGCTGCATGGCATACCAGACAAGAGATGCGCAGGGCAAAGTTGCAGATATACCTCCCGCCACGCCGGATGCCGATCCCTGCTACCATACCGGCCTAAGCATTATAGATTTTCTAAGAGCAACTGCCCGCCGGTAGGATTTTGGCTGCTGTTACCACTAAATATCTCACATCATTCTTCAAGCAAGGTACCAGGTGCATTAAACCATGAGTGCCCTGGTATAAGCAGCAAATCAGGCGGCTTGGCATATCAAAAAACTGATTGACAAACAGGTAAAAGCATGGTATAAAGGGGATATAGAGGTATTATATAGTGAGGCCAAGGTATTGTATAGGTGATTTACGTTGGCATCAGGATAAGGGTAACAGCATGGGCTCCGATATATTGCAACGCATAAAATTAGATAGAGCCGATTCCACTCCACTGTATAATCAACTTGAGCGCCAGATAAGAGAACTAATATCCAGCGGTTCTCTTAAGCCGGGAGATAAGCTGCCGGATAGCACAGAGTTCATAGGTTCTTTAGGCATCAGTAACAAAACGGTGGTCAATGCCCTAAGCATCCTTAGCAAGGAGGAGTTGATTGTCCGCAGGCGCCATATAGGAACCTTTGTAAAGGAGCCGGTGCAAGGTGATTCCGTCTCTACAATAGGCTTCTTCTATCTGCATGAATCAGAACTCTTCATGGCCCTTGTCGCCGAGCACATACAGCGCTGCTGCGCCCGCCACAATTATGATCTTAAAACTATAAGCTTTGATAGAGACTATTATGATAAAGTAGATCTGTACGAAGAGCTGCAAAAACGCGATTTAAAGGGCGCTATTATAGTTGCTGTAGATACCAACGCATGCCGCCAATCCTTCTACAAGCTGGAAGCAGCCGGTTACCCTCATGTCCGGCTTGGCAACTCCATGTTCTCAGGCGAACTGCACGCCCCCCTTGTTACTGGCGATGATGCCGATAGGGTTAGACAGGCCGCTGACTACCTGTGGCAGTGCGGGCACAGGAATATAGGATTGGTCTACTTTGAGAACGGTTCAGAAATAGAATGCGAATATCTAAAGTTCTACGCTGAACGGGGCGGATTTAAGGAGCGGTGGCTTATGCAGGTAAACTTCTGTGGCCCGCCGGAAATATGGCAGGGGTTCCCGGAAAAAGACATGGGTGCCGAATACCTGGCAAGAAACCCAGAGCTAACCGCAATCATCTTTGAAAACATTTCGCCTTGCGTAGCAACGGTAAAGCAGGTAATGCAGGAGGGGAAGTCTCTGCCAAAAGACCTTTCGTTTGTGTGCCTGGCGGACTGGCCGGGGCTGGAGATGATGACCCCGCCGCTTACAGTAATGAAGGTTTCCGGAAAGGCCATGGCAAAAAAAGCCTGCGAAATACTCCTGGACATAATGGAAAACGGAAATTACGAAGAAAAAAAGATTCTAAAACTAAAATATCAACTAATTGAAAGAGGCTCCGTAGCCAATCTTACTAAATAGGATTTTCTTGCGGTTCCCAAAATGAGCCGCTGTTATTTCATATACACAGAACAGGAGGATGAAATGCAAAGTATACAAAAAACCAAAGGATTCACATTAATAGAACTGTTAGTTGTTATAGCTATCATAGCTATATTGGCGGCAATCCTTTTCCCTGTCTTTGCAAAGGCGCGGGAGAAGGCCCGGCAGACAACCTGCGCCAGTAACCTGAAGCAGATTGGGATGGCTATGCATATGTACGCCCAGGATTATTCTGATAGCGGCGAAGAGAAGCTGCCGTGCGCATTGCTTAACTGGGACAACTCATCAAACAATGCCTGTCCAGCATCAGACCGTCCGCTGGGCAGTTGGCCGGCATTTCGCACGGCTGTGGCGCCGTACATGACGGATTCGCTGGCTATCTGGCAGTGCCCAAGTTCCCAGCTCCCGCGGCCGTCTAAGACTGCAACCGTCTCTACATGGATCTACTCGCACTATTATCTATGCACCGTTGGTTTTAATCCCGGCCGTTCCACCACCTGGAGGGTGCTGAATACCGGAAACGATGCCGGATTCTGGGTTATGGCAGATCACTATGGCGATGGTACTGCAGCTGCCAACCATGCAGAGGGGCAGAACATACTGTACCTGGGCGGGCATGTAAAGTGGGTGCCCAGAGGCATGAATAACATCCCTAAAAATACTGCCAACGTAAATGTTCCGCAATCCATAACTTCCTTTACCTGGAATTATGTTACCAGATGGCAGTAGGCCCATACCGGTTTTGCAGATTAAATTGTAAGAAAGGGAAGAAATTAATGCTGAAGAGAATTGTTCCAGCGGTGGCAGTGTGTGCCGCGCTGATTGCAAGTTGTGCTGCATCCTGGGGCAGGCAGATGCCGCTGGTATGCGCCAACTACGCAGGCACTCCGCCGGCCATGGATGGTAAGATGGGCCCGGCATGGGCGGGCGCGGCAGACTACTACAACAACTTTGTCCTGTTTGACGGAAGCAAACCGGCGGCGCCCACAACCCTGAAGCTCCTCTATGATGAGAAGAACTTCTACGTTTTGTACCGCTGCTTTGAACCCAAAATGAAGGATTTAAAGACGCAGGTCCGCCCGCGTAACGGGACCGTCTGGAAGGACGATTCCATAGATTTCTTCCTTATCCCAATCCCCGGCAGCACTAAACCTCTAGGGTACCATTTTATAATAAACGCCAGCGGAAGCACGTATAGCGAAACAATAGAGTATCCCAGGGTTGTTGACCCCTCATGGAGCGCGCCCTGGAAATCCGCTGTAAGCGCCGATGCGGATAGCTGGTCTGTTACGGTAGAGATTCCATGGTCGTCGCTGGGACTTTCCGGCCCTCCCAAGGAAGGGATTTTAGAGGGAAACTTTGGGCGCGCCCGGCAACCGGTAGTGGAGAATTCCTCTTTATATCCGGCCGGCGGGTTCCAGAATATAAACAACAAGGTAGTTATTAAGCTGGCAAAGACATCCCCCGGAATTCAGGGGTTGGCCTGGGCAGAGGATGAGAAGGACGGCACTCTCACCGCCAAGTTTAATCTGCTGAACCCTTCCAAATCTGACTGGGCGGAGTTGGAAGCGCGGAATGCCGGCGTCAGGCTGGCGGCAAAGAGAGTAAACATGCTAAGCCGCAAACTGGTCCCCGTGGAGATTTCCATCCCCGCTCCGGGCGACCCCAGTGACCGGGCCGTACAGCTGATTTTAAAATCTACAAACGGGAAGAACATCTACTTTGCATCAGTGCCGTTTATGGCCAAGGGCGTGAAGAAAGACCTGGTGCTGGATGTAGAGCAACTCTACTACTATCCGGGCGAAGATCCGGTTATCAAAATTGAATCCAAGGTTGCCGGCAAGCTGGAACTTCTAATCACCAAAAAGAACTCAAAGGGTGCAGTCTTAAGAAAATCGGCTTATGTTAAGCCCGGCACCGCAGATATAAAACTAAGCGGCGGCGGGCTTAAGGATGAAGGGGATTATATAGTTACCGGCATGCTTACGGGTTCCGGCGCAGCAAAGAAGGAGACCTGCGAGTTTGGAATAGTTGTCCCGGCCAAATGGCCCAAGGTAGATGTAAAGAAGGTTACTCTGGGTAAAGAGGGCACCATTCTAGTTAACGGCAGCCCGTATTTCCCAATAACCATGTATCACGTCAACGTAGAAGATTATCAGGATATGTCATACCTGGGATTCAACAGTGTGGAATCCGGGTGGCACAATCTTGAGGTCATCAAAAAAGAGCTGGATGCCGCCCGAAATGCTGGGCTGCTCTGCAATCTGGGCCTGCCGGATAGGGGCTGCGCCGAGCGTCTGGGGAAGAGGGAGAACGTTACGGCCAAGGTAAAAGGGGTTAAGGATCACCCGGCGCTGTTGTTCTACCATCTGGTTGATGAGCCGGCCGTCTCTTACTACCCTACGCTTGAAAAGGGATACAATTACGTAAAAGAGCTTGACCCGGATCACCTGCAGTATTGCTCAATGTTCAACTTCCTTGGGCATCCTGATTTCACCATAGATGCAGCCGGGCGCACAAGAGATATCTTTGCCCCGGATTACTACCCGTTCGATTGCTACCCGGTAACGGCGGTTTCAGAGGCCGTCAGGGTCTGCGTAAACAGCGCAAAGCGGGCCGGGTGGAGCAAAAGCATCATATACATAGGCCCATGCTTTGAGTGGCTCCCCACATACCGCATGCCTAAGCCGGATGAACTGCGGCTGGTGACTTACCTGGCTGTAATCAACGGAACAAAGGGACTTGCCTGGTATTCCTACCGTGAGGATGGGTTTGAGAAGGCAGGAATAGGTTACGGTCTTCACGTGCCCCAGGCTGCCAAGATTAAAAGCTGCTTCAAACTGCTGAACAGCGAGATGTGCCGGCTCTACCCGGCAATCTGCGCCCCCACGCCGGCACAGCACTTCCAGGCAAAGCCGGCAGGAGGGCTGGAGTTTATACTTAAGGAAGATGATAACGCCTGGTACCTGATAGCCGCAAATACAGATGCAAAGAGCAAGGATGTAACCTTCTCCCAGCAAAATAGATTGGCTATACCGGACGGGCAGGTAGAGGTGTTCTCAGAATACAGAAGCCTCAAGATGACGGGCGGAGCCTTTACAGATTCGTTCGGTCCATACGCAGTTCATGTCTACGTTATCCAAAAGAAAGGGGTAAAAAAATGATAAAGCACTGTATGACGGCTCTGCTGGCTGTTTGTATCTGCGGCGCCTCATTGGCCGCGGACGTACCAAAGGCAGAGTATTCAAAGGATGCCCATACTCTGTTTCTGTGCCACTTTAACTCGGCCGACGAAGTTAAAGCGCTGGGCGGCATTATTAGCGATGGAGTTAAATTTGTTACCGGCAAGTTTGGAAACGGCGCCCTGTTTGAAGTCAAGGGCGATAAGATAACGTTCCCCGCCAAAGGCGCATTTAACATGAAACAGGGGACGGTGGAGATGTTTATTAAACCAACAATAAACTACAATGAACTAAAGTTTCCGGATGATCCGCCTCCGTACTTCTTCCACGTGTTTAACGGTGACGGCAACTACGCCGCCCTGCAGTACAATGTGGATAACAAGACCATAGTCGCCCCTATCTTTTCTACAGAAGACGGCACCAAGCGTTCATATACGCAGTCCCGCATATCCTGGAAGGCGGGGGAATGGCACCACGTGGCGTTTACCTGGGGGAACGGCGCAGTAACCATTTATATTGACGGCAAGCTTGCCGTCACCAGTAAATATGACGGCGGCATGTGCAAATTGCCGGAAAAGTTCCTGGTGGGCAGTGTCTCATGGAATATAGGTTCGGCGCATGCGGTTATAGATGAGATGCGCATATACGATACCCCGCTGGATTTCAACAAGGCGGAGGACTGGTAGTATTTAACTGGCTATGCGGGCAGGGCGTTTACAACGCGCCCTGCCTTTTTTTATGCCTGGAGAGCTTAAATGCTGGGTAAAGCAGATTATCCTAAATCAGCATATTTGCAAAGTGAGCCTTTAGCCAGCGCAGTTGATGAAGAGCTCTGCGCCAGCAATCCAGCTTAAGATGAGGTTTCTGACACCGGCCCTGGAGAGATTTGCCAAGTGGTAGTTTGCCAGGTTTGCAGCGGGCAATAAAATCAGCTATGCAAAATTCACAAGCTTATTAAAAGACCAGTGAGTAGAAAGCTAAGCTATGTTGGTATGATAAAGCTAATGCTATGTCCATTTTATCTGCTAATACAAAAATTTTAAGGTAGTCTTTAAGATGGGACAAACCGCCAGAAAGTATATATTGTGGCTGTTAATACTGGTAATTGCCGTAATCATCATATTATACATGGCCTCACCCAGGCCGGTTGAGATAAAAACGGCCGAAGTGAGCGAAGGTACGCTTGAGTTAAGCCTTTCCAGCACGGGCATTGTTGAGAGCCAGTTAATTGATATCAGCTCAAGAATTACAGCCCGGATAACCGGACTCTACCTGCAGGAAGGGGAGATGGTTGGCGCCGGGCAGGTGCTTGCGCGCCTGGAAGATGCAGACCTGCAGGCAGAGGTGCGCCGCATGCAGGCAGCTATGCAGGCGGCAAAAGATGATGAGATGGCGCTTAGGGAATCTGCACTGGCTCAAAACGGGCAGTTGCGTTCTGCCAGGGATCGTGCAAAGGCAAATTTGCAGGCATCCAGAGATAGGCTGAGAGATCTGGAACTAGGGAGCAGCAGGGAAGATATTGCCGTCCAGCGGGCCGCCCTTGAAAGGGCAAGAGCAGGCGCGGAGGATGCAAGGCGGCGGTACGTCCGCGCAGAGCAGCTTTTAAAGGCCGGCGCCATACCTGCCCAGGAACGGGATACCGCAAAAGCCAACTATGATGCCGCAAGAGCAGATGTAGCCGCGCAAGAGCAGCTCTTGCAAAAACTTATCATAGGCCCCCGTACAGAGGTGGTGCAAGCGGCCAAAGCCGATGTCAAAGCTGCAGAAGCCGCCTTAAAAGAAGCAGAATCTGCGCTCTACCTTATCCTTTCAAAAAAGCAGGAGATTGCATCAGCCGGAGCAAGAGTAGAAGAGGCGCGCGCAGCGCTCAGAAACGCGCAGGCCCAATTAGGTTACAGCCTGATCAGCAGTCCGGTGCGCGGCGTAGCGGCCAGAAAATATAAAGAGATAGGCGAGCTTGCATCCCCGTTTGATACCATTTATACGGTTGCCAATCTGGATAACATATGGGTTACCGCAGAGGTGGATGAGGAGGATGTTGCGGCAGTAGCGCTGGGACAGGCCGTGCAGATAACCCTGGACGCTTATCCCGGGCAAGTTATAAGGGGCTTTGTGGTGAAAGTATCCCGGATAGCGGAACCAAAGGAAGTTGGGCGTGTCCGGGCTAAGATTGTGCGGGCAAAGATCAAGTTGGAGAAAGTGGCCATACCTCTGCGTCCGGGGCTGGAGGTAAATATCAACGGCATTTTGCCAGAGAAGAGACGCACGCTTCTTATACCAAATGATGCTGTAGTCAGCGTAGGAAACACAGACCGGGTCTTTCTGGTGCAGGACGGAAGAGTCAGAAGCAGAAAGATAGTGGCAGGCCAGTCTAATTTTGATTTCACCCAGGTTCTATCTGGCTTGCATAAAGGCGATCTTGTAGCTGTCACCGGGCTGGATAATCTTAGGGACGGCACAAGGGTGCGCGTTAATAAGTGAGGCATCAATGGAGCATACCCCGCCCAATGAAACCCTGGTCAGGCTGGAGGGCGCCGCCAAATCTTATACCATGGGCAAGATAGTGGTTCCTGCGTTAAAACCCACCACATTTTCGGTTTTGCAGGGAGATCTTTTGGTGGTGCTTGGCCCAAGCGGTTCCGGCAAGACCACCCTGCTGAATTTGATAGGCGGCATAGACACCCCCACAGACGGGCACATATTCTTCAAAGAAAAAGACCTGGCGTGCATGAACGATGCAGAACTCACCCAGTACCGGCGCTACAGTGTTGGGTTTGTATTTCAATTCTTCAACCTGGTGCCAACACTCACTGCATTAGAAAATGTCCAGCTTGTGGCAGAGTTGGTGCCAAATCCGCTAAACGCACAGGATATGTTAGATTCCGTTGGCCTGGGCGATAAATTAAACCGTTTTCCCAGCGAGCTTTCGGGCGGGGAGCAGCAGCGTGTGGCTATTGCAAGGGCGCTTGTAAAACGGCCCGAGCTTATCCTGGCCGATGAACCAACCGGCAATCTTGATTTTGAGACGGGAATCAGAGTCCTTAAAATTCTGCACGATCAAGCGGTTACAAGCGGCATTGCCGTACTCATGGTTACGCACAATACGCCAATAGCATCTATTGCGCACCGGATCATCCATATGAGAAGCGGAGAGATTGTTTCACTTGCAGCCAATCCCAATCCGTTAGATCCGGAGGAAGTGCAGTGGTAACATCCAAACTTAATCTAAAGCTTATCCGCGACCTTAGATTCTCACCGCTCATGTTTGGCGGAATTGTGCTGCTGGTAGCCGTTGGGGTGATGCTCTTTGTTGCCGCCTACTCGCTATATCTCAATCTGCAAAGCTCTTACGCAACCTCTTACAGCCGTCTCAATCTGGCCGATTTCTCTGTTCAGGTGCAAAGCGCCCCGCAGGAAGTGCTGTCAACACTGCGCCAAATTCCGGGTGTGGGCGAAGTTGAGGGAAGGACCATAGAAGAGGTGGAGATGGAGCAGCCGGAGATGATTAGCAGAAAGGTGGAAGGCCGCATTATAAGTCTCCCGGATATCGGCGAGCCCAAACTCAATCAACTAAAACTGCTCTCCGGCGCATATCCGCGGCAGGATTCGGCGCGCGAGCTGCTGCTGGAATCAAGCTTTGCCGGGTACTACGGCTACAGGCCGGGGGATAGCTTAAACATTGTCATCCTGGACGATAAAGTGAAATTCAGGATTGCAGGCATAGTGCAAAGCCCCGAATATATCTATGTTGTGCGCGGGCGGGGATACCCCCTGCCTAACCCCAGAACCTTCGGCGTTATGTGGATGCGCAAAGGCATGGTTGATGAAATGTTCGGCACATCAGGCTCCGTGAACGATGTTGAGGTTGGGATGGCGCCCGGTGGTAACCGCAGAACAGCCATGCGCCTGGCATCAAAAATATTAAGCCCGTACGGTGCAGATGAACCGGTGGCATCGGAAAACCAGGCCAGCGTAGAGCTTCTGCGGCTGGATCTGGCCGGCCATAGAAGGCTGGCAATCTTTTTTCCCATACTCTTCTTCACCATATCAAGCCTGAGCATATACAATCTGCTTGGCAGAATGGTCTACTCGCAGCGCAGCCAGATAGGGTTTATGCGGGCGGTGGGGTTTTCAAGATTGGCTATAGGCGTGCATTATTTGGAGTTCTCTATCCTGGTAGGCGTGGCGGGCGGGGTGATAGGGGGAGTTGCAGGATACTACATAGGCATATGGGTTACTAAACTTGGCACCACCCTGGTACAGATTCCATATTATAACATTACTCCCAGATGGGGCGTAATTGCGGTGGGCATAATCAGCGCGCTGCTGGTAATAGTGGTCTCGGGCGCGTTCCCTGCGCTCTCCGCGGCAAGGCTTGTGCCGGCGCAAGCAATAAGAGCCGAAGCCCCTATAGTGGGCAGAGTTCCAATTATAGAGAGATACCTTCCGTTTTTAGACAAATTCACGCTGTTATCCAGATTGCCGCTCAGGAACTTCCTGCGCAATATTCGGCGAACGGTGTCTATGATAGCTGGCGTGGTATCGGCCGTTACGCTTATGCTTGTCTCCTATGGTTTGCTGGATTCAATGAAAGCCTCCATAGATTTCTACCTGACTTACAGCATCCATTATGACATACTTGCGGCGTACCTTCATCCCCAGGATCAGGTAGCAATGGAGAGGATAGAGCGGTGGAAGGGGGTCATCCGCGCAGAACCGGTGCTGGTGTTGCCCGCAAAGCTGGTGCATGCGGGCAGGAGCCAGAATATCCTGGTATACGGATTGCGGCCCGGCGACCGGTTGATGTTGCTGGTTGAGCCGGACGGCAGAAAGGTAGATATTGCCAAGGTGGGATTAATGGTTCCGGAATTAACCGCCAAAAAACTTAAGTTAAGGAGCGGCGGAAGAGTCCGTATTACCCTGCCCAAGCAGACAATACCGGAGACTCCGGATGCGGGCGCAACGCAAACTCTAAATCCGCTTCTAAGAGCAGCAGGAATCCACGGCCCATCGCCGCGCCAGAGCATACTGGGCTCAAGCCGGGCGCTTCTGGAGACTAAAATGGATCGTCCTGTGCAAGTAAGCGCAGTAACCTACCAGCCCGTCGGGAGCACGGCGTATGCATCTATAGAGCAAGTAAGGCTGTGGTACGGCCGCCCGCTGGATCTTCCTCCCAAGGCTATTAATGCCGTGGCAATAAAGGTAGAGCCCAAGTACCTGCAAACCGTAGAACGGAAGCTATACGGCCTGGATGGAGTGGCATCCGCAGAGGTAGTAAGGTATATCCGGGAGGAGATTCAGCGGTTACTAAGCCAGAGCAGCGTATTTTTTAACGCCATGCTGGCTTTTTCTATAGTGCTGGCGGCAGTAATAATGTTTAACTCAACGCTCATGAACGTAATTGAGCGCACAAGAGAGATAGCCACACTCCGCACAATGGGCGTTAGTGTAAGGTCTGCATCATTGTTGATCACAGCAGAGAGTATAATGGCGTATGTTGTGGGAATTATGGCAGGAGTCCCGTTTGGGTCGTGGCTGGCCGGCCGGTTTGTAGGGCTTTATGAGAGCGAATCCTTTAATATGCAGGCGGTTATCTTCCCCGGAACCTACTGGATTGCAATACTGGGCGTTCTGGCAACCATATTAATTGCGCAACTGCCGGGAATCCTGTATATCCGCAAAATAGAACTAACCAAAGCCACAAAGGATATAGGTTAACTTACATATCCATCCAATTCCACGCTTGGCTGCGGATTCCACCAAAAACAATTGCAACCGATGGCTTGACAAATGCCGAAAGTACATATATTATATAAATACCTTAGCTAAAGTATGGCTAAAGTATATAGACGGGGCGGCAGAATGAAAATAGGTAAGAATGATTCGCTTCCTTTATACATCCAGCTGAAAAATATAATCAGCCATAACATAAATAACGGCATATGGAATCCCGGCGATGTTTTGCCCGCAGAAACTGAGCTGTGCCAAAAATATGATATCAGCCAGATAACGGTAAGGCGCGCATTAAAAGACCTGGCTAAAGAAGGCTGCCTGGTAAGGATAAAAGGCAAAGGCACATTTGTAGCCTTTGAAAAAAACAACAAACAAGTAAAACAAAAAAGAATAGCCTTAATTGTGCCGGACATAGAAGACCTCTTTATTGCTCAAATATACAAAGGCATAGAAGACGTTGCGCGCCAAAGAGGGTATCAGATTGCCACATACAGCTCTGCAAGGTCTATAGAGGGAGAGAGCAGCAATTTAAATCTGCTTATGGGCGGAAGCGAGATTGGCGCAATCCTCTTTACATATTGGGGCCAGTTCAACGCAGGCCACATACTCAAACTAAAGAAGAACGGGTATCCGTTTGTTTTAATTGATAGATACTTCCCGGAGATAGAAACAGATACAGTTACTGTTGATAATATAAATGGCGCATACTCCGCCGCAAAGCATCTGGTAGATTTAGGGCACAGGCGCATAGGTTTTATTGCCGGCGTTCCGTGCACCGCCAACCTTGACCGGGCAGAGGGGTACAGAAGAGCCCTGGGAGATGCCGGAATCCCCTATAATCCCGATTTGGTTCAGCATATCTCTACGGTAGATACGGCAGGCAGCATAAGGTTTGAGCCGGATGATACCGGCGGCTATAATGCAATGCACGCAATATTAAAGATCAATCCAAGACCCACGGCAATATTCGCCTGCAACGACTACATAGCGTTGGGTGCAATAAAAGCCATAAAAGAAGAAGGTCTGCGTATCCCGGATGATATATCCATAGTGGGATTTGATGATCTAAAATTCTGCAGCACGCTGGATGTCCCGCTAACTACGGTGCGCCAGCCAAAACGGGAGATAGGCGAAAACGCTGCTCAAATACTCATAGATAAAATTGAACGCAGCAGCAGCCATATTCAGAAAATAGTTTTGCCTACAAAACTGATTGTAAGAGAATCCGCAGGCGCAGAAAAGACTAACATATAGTTTTGCAGATGCTCTGTTTCCATCCGTTGTAACGGCTGCATGTGCCGCTGCAACCAGTATTGCAATTAACACAATAAAAGCAGGGAGCTGGTATGAGATATTGGAGAATCAGATTATATAAGCCATCTCTTTATCTACTGCCAAAATTAATACCGGGCAGTTAGAGTTATGTTGGCACAGCGGCGTCCTGGCAGGCCGCCAATCAAATATAAGAAAGGGATAACAAAAAATGGTTACAAACAGCTGGCAACTACCGCCTAAAGGCGGGCACATGGAATCAAGCGACGGCATCTATCTGCAGAACATGACATGGAAGCAGATTGAGGAGAGGCTTGCCACAAATGATACAATTATAATCCCCATAGGGGCAACAGAGGCGCACGGGCCCCACGCCTGCATAGGGGAAGATACCTTCCTGGTAACCCGCATGGCAGAACAGGTAGCGCAGAGGTGCGGATGCACCGTAGCGCAACCCATCTGGTACGGCTCTCACCCATACCACCATGTAGGCATGCCCGGAACAATAGTAGTGCCGGAAGAGATATTCTGCGGCCAGATAAGAGCAGTCATGGCCGGACTATGGAACATGGGCTTCCGCAAACAGATACTCCTAAACGGACACGGTCAGGAATACGTCATCCCAACAGCCATCCACCAGTTTGCAAAAAGGTACCAGGTACCCGGAGTCTTTATAAACCTCAACTGGTACCACGCAGTGCCGGAACACTTTAAGACAAAAGAAGACGGCGGCGTATATGACACCCCGTTCATCCATGCAGACGAAGTAGAAACAAGCTGGTCTCTGGCCCTCTTCCCAGAGTTTATGGACATGGAAGCAGTAGTAGATACCACCCCCACCGGATACCTCCCGGAAGGGCACGTAGACAAAGCCGGCAACCTGCTCCACCGTCCCATCTGCTGGTACGGGCAGGTAGGATGCGGCCCAATAGAAATATCTGCATACCCTGAAGGCGTAGTAGGAAAGGCCACCGCAGCCAGCGCAGAAAAAGCCAAACCCGGCATATCAGCCTTCATGGACTACATGGAAAAACTACACAACGACATAATGGAAAAGTTCCCGGCGGGAGTATTGCCCCCGGTAAGCGAGATAACCGGACGGAAGGCCGAAGACATAGAAGCAGTAGTAAAAGGCCCCCTCAAAGGCGGAAGAAGCATCTACACCCTGGCCTACCCCACATAGGGTAGGCTCTGCTGCCGAAGCCTTAGCAGATAAACTATAACTTTTGAAACGGTATATAGAATGAAGCTATCCATAGCCATCTCCTGGCAGGAGACAAAATTTGGGGCCATTGCAAAAGGCGATGCGCCGGCGCTGATAGACCATGCAAAATCTCTGGGATACGATGCCGTAGAGCTTGCCGTCTGCAACCCGGATGCTGTTGATGCAGAGAGCCTGTTGCGCTGCCTTAACGGAATGCCGGTAAGCGCCATGGGAACCGGGCAGGCATTCCTCACAGACGGGCTCTCCTTCACAGACGGCAGTGCCTCCGTTAGAAGAAGTGCTATGGAGCGGCTTGCATCTCACTGCCGCCTGGCATCGCGCATAGGCTGCCCGCTGGTAATAGTGGGCCTCATCCGCGGAAGGAGTGGCAAACAACGCAATTTGGTTGAATGTTTGCGCCGGGTCTGCATATTGGCAGAAGAGGTGGGGGTAAGGCTTGTTATAGAACCCATAAACCGGTATGAAACAGAACTGGTAAACACCGCAGAGTCGGCCATGGAACTAATAGATCAGGTTGGAGCCGCTAATCTGGGCCTGCTGCTGGATACCTTCCATATGAATATAGAAGAATCAAACCCGGCGGCAAGCCTGATAAAATGCAAAGAACGGCTCTGGCATGTACACTTTGCAGATTCCAACAGACTGTCGCCGGGAGCAGGGCACATAGATTTTGCCCAGGTTGCGGGGATTCTGCAGGCGCTCAAGTACGGCGGATACATCTCTGCAGAGATAGTCCCAAAACCTGATGCGCAAAGTGCAATGGAGAACGCGCTGCATAATATGCGGCGTTCAGCAGGCACTGCAGCCAGTACTCTGTAAACCTGGACCTGCAAGTTCAAACAAGGCTTCGGCAGCGATGCACTAAAGTGCTCTGCAACCGAAGTACCAATAACCATAATTAATTTGGTGAGCCGCCAGACTAATCCAGGGGAGCTGGGGCATCACCCCAGAGGCGCCGCTGCCGAAGCCAGGGGCATC
>CALNCU010000174.1 GCA_937875395.1 uncultured Armatimonadota bacterium
CAAGGTATTCAGAGAGCGTGAGTATGGCGTTGGGCTGGCAGACGTTGCCTATCTCCCCGGTTTTTGCAAGACGCATGAACCGGTCTCCTGTACGCCCTTCCCGGTAGCAGGCGGTGCAGTAGCTTGGGATGTAGCCGTCACGGATAAGGTCTTTTAGTATCTCGTTAGGCGACCGGTGATCCTCTGGCTGAAACTGGGGAGTCTGCTCCTGGCAGCCAAGTTTGCCGGTGTGCGCATATCCGCCCACGCCCGTGCAGGAACCGGCGCTTACCTGTGAGATACCCAGGGCTATCACCTCCTCTCTGTATCCCTGCGACTCTCGGGTAGAGAGTATCATCCCCGTATACGGAACAGCCAATCTTAGAACCGCTACAATCTTCTTAAAATCATCATCACGGACTATGTGCGGGAAGTCGTGCTCATCTACTCCCTCTGCTGCGCGTATCCGGGGGGCGGAGAGCGTGTGCGGCCCAACACCAAAGGCGGCTTCCAGGTGCTCTGCATGCATAAGCATTGCAACCGTATCGTACTTCCAATCTGCAAGCCCGTACAAAACCCCCAAGCCCACATCATCAATACCGCCCATCATGGCCCTGTCGTGAGCCTCTGTATGCCATTCGTAATTCTGCTTGGGGCCTCCCTTATGTACGGCCAAATAGGTTGGCTTGTGGTAGGTCTCCTGAAAGAGCACATAAGTCCCAACCGCTGCATCTTTAAGCTTGCGGTAATCATCTACAGTGGTTGCCGCAATATTTATGTTCACTCTGCGGATGGCGCCGTTATTAAACTTGAGGGAGTAGATGGTCTTTATGCACTCCAGAATATAATCCAGCGGGCAGTTTACCGGATCTTCTCCGGCTTCAAGGGCCAGACGCTTATGTCCCATGCTCTCCAGCACCCGCACTTCATCTGTAAGTTCTTGCTGGCTTAACCGGCGCCTTTTCATGCGGTGTTCCGTGTTGTATCCGCAGTATGAGCATCGGTTTATGCAGTAATCAGACAGGTAGAGCGGGGCAAACATAACAATTCTACGCCCGTATATGTGTTCCTTGATTTTGCGGGCAAGGGAGTATACCTCTTCCAGTATCTTGGGGGATGTGATGTTAAGCAGAACGGCGGCCTCACGGTGGGTAAGCCCTCTAAACTCTGCCGCCTTGGATAGAATCTCTTTTATTCTTCCGGCATCTTTAGCCTCTTCTTCTGCAAAAGCAAGCGTCTCTTCTATTTCTTTATGAGATATAAACTGATTGGAATCCATAGATTTTGGGTTGTACATTATTCCGTTGCCTCCTGTTTTGTAAGAGCCGCCTTTACGGATATGTTGCGGATGCGCCCCAGCCGTCCGGTGAGGGCGCTTATTTCGTCCCCGGTGCCATCTACAATAACGGAGATTACAGATACGCCCCTGTTTCTATGCGGGATGCCCATTCTGCCTACAATTATCCGCGAAAATTCATGCAGCACAGCGTTAACGTCCTCTGCTGCAGATAGGTCGTCAACTACTATTCCTATAACTCCCAGCCGCTTTTGCATGCCGGAACCCTCCTTAAACAAAAAGCCTCCCTGCAAAGAGATGCAGGAAGGCGTGTGTGCAAATTATACTGCACGCGCATGGCGCCCTCCCGCTTGGGTGATAAACAAGCCTTGCGGTCGGTTCTGTGTGAATGCCGGCGGCGGAATAAATCCCGGCGCCCGCAAGATTATTCTATCCCTCCGGTGCGCTTATGTCAATAGCAGATGATGCTGCATGCTGTTCAGCGCAGGGTAAGCAGTCCGAAACGGCTTGGGGTGTGGTACGGGCCGTAGGTGGGTGACCATGTAAGGTTTTCCATAACGCCGGATACGGTTCGGTTCCGGCAGAAATTTACCCTCCATGTGGTGCCGGGCGCAAGGGTTTTGATCCCCAGGCTTGAGAATGGGATGGCTGCTTCTGCAATCCAGGCGCCGGGTTCTCTGCCGGTGGCGCACTCCCATTTGCCGTTCCATGCGCCGCTGCTCTTGCGCTCATACTTGGTGCCGAGCACGTTAAGGGCAAAGTGGAAGTATGCGGCTGCGCCAGCATCCGTGCTTTGCGTGCTTATGAACAGTTCTATTGAGTCGTCATTAAAGACGGGGCCGTCATGTTCTGTAGCATTAAACTTTAACATGTTAAGCTTAGATTCGCGGCACCGGAACCCCATATAGAGGGTATCCTTGCTGTGCATAAGGTAGACATCGGTGGAGTGCGGCGTATCAAACCCCAGATTGGTATATTGTATTGCAATCTTTTTAGCCTTCTGCCATGCCGGGTCATCAAGCCTGCCGTCTATTTTGGGTGCGCCGGTTATAGATACGGCATCGGCCTGGGGCAGCGGGAGTATTGTCTCCGGGATAAATATGGGAGGAGGGGCGGGGGGGACGTATTCGCCGGCGGCGGATGTATGCCTGGCGTACTCCAGCAATCTCTTTGCGCTGTCAAGGCTTTGGACGGCTAGTTTAAGTTCCTCTGGTGTTGTGCCCTGCGTAATACGGCTCTCCGCTTGCGCTATAAACGCCCTGGCGCCTTCAACGGGGTTTCTGAATGGGAGGGAGGCCTTCCCCTTGAACGGCCCATCTTCAAGCGCCTTTATTCTGTTGCCGTCCAGGTATGCGGTGGCAAAGAGCGTAACGCCGTCAACAGGTTTTATGTTGGTGATGCTCACTTGTTCCAGCATGGGTTCCTCGCCCTTCATGGTGTAGAGCCCCACGCCCGGCGCAAGGAGAGTCTTTGTGCCTATGGCTTCCGTAGATGCATTCTGCCTGCGAATAAAATCTGCCGTGTTGGCGGTGTAATCCATTGGGGAGAGGTAATCCACCCATCTGTTTTCTGCCCAGTGCGGCCAGTTTTGCATTAGATTAACCCTTGCCCTGTCTGGTATGGAGCCTACTGCGGCAGAGACCTTTATCTCCGGCCTAACCTTCTTTAGCATATCAGAGACCTGGGCCACAAATGTGTTTATAAGGTCTTCTCGCCACAACTGCCAGTCAAGCACTCCCTTTGTAAAGGGACGTATATCTACAGGGTCCAGCAGGTATTGCGCCTTAAAGGCGTTTCTGCAGTTATCGTTGTAGCAATAAGATACGGGGTACTGTTCCTCAAAACGTACGTAATCCAGTTGAACACCGTCTACGGGGTATTTTTGGGCAAGTTCAACAATGGCGTTTAGAAGAAGGGTTCGCACCTCCGGGATAGAAGGGCAGAGCCAATACCCTCCGTTATTTGAGAGCCCCTTGCCGTTCTTTCCCAGCGCCATCCATTCAGGATGATCTTTAAGGATGCCGCCCAGATCGGCAGTGTTGCCGGTGCGGAATACCCATACCCAGGGATGAACCTCTATCCCTCTTTTATGCGCTTCTGAGAGGAGAATTCCAAGCATGTCTATCCCGTTCCAGAGGTCATTCTGCTTAAGATATGCGCTTGGATAGGCGCTGTAGCCGTAATATATAACTTCCGGGTGCACTACGTTTATCCCGGCATCTGCATACTGGCGGATAAGGTCCCTAATACCTTCCTCTGTTTTGGGGATGCTCTTTCTATCCATCCAGACCGCGCGTATCTCTACTGGACGCAATCCGGGGGCCGGGGATTCCGCAAAGAGCGTTAACGGCGAGAGGAGCATAAGGGTTGCTATAACGTAGATAAAATACCTGTTCATTCTTATCCCTGGATTTTTATACGGTACTATGCGGATACAGAGTACAATATAGCATCCGGGTAAGAACCGTGTCAAACATAAGCGGTTGTCAGGCGGCTTGGGATTCGCTTTGCATGGCAGATTCAAAATCGCTGCGGAGCAGGCCCATCATAAGAACGTCCGAGTGGCGGCCGTCCATGTACTGCGCTTCTCTAAGTACACCCTCATGCTTAAAACCGCATTTTTCATATACGCGTATGGCTCGTGCGTTAAAGGAGTGGACGTACAGGGTTATCCGGTGCAGGTTGATCTGGTGGAAGGCATATTTTACCAACGCCAGTGTTGCATCCGTGCCGAAGCCCTGCCCCCAGTACGCCTTGTTTCCTATGGCTATCAAAAAATCTGCGGAGTCTGTTCTAAGGTCTACATTTCTAAGCCCTGTTTCACCTATCAGCACGCCTTCTCTGGTTGTTATGGCAAGCCTTAGATCATTGGTCTCTTTGCCCAGAGATTCTTCATATGCCTTTACGGCTTCTGCAAAGCACCTGGGAGGGGCGGGGTAGTCTCTGTAACGCATAATCTCTTCGTCCTGCATCCACTCCCAGAGCTGCCGGATATCCTGCGGTTCCACCGCTCTAAGAATCACCTTTTCTCCTAGAATCATGGCTGCACCCTCAATTGAGCCGAAGTCTTTCACTTCATCTTACCTGCTGTTTTGCGTATCCAAACTCCGGCAATGTTATGCTTTGGGTAAGATGATTTAAACATAACACTATATGGGGGGAGCCTAATGGATGCAGATTGCATTATTATTGGTGCCGGCCCATCGGGGCTTCATACAGGGACGTATCTTGGCCGGTTTCTATGCAAAGCTATTGTGCTGAACGGCGCGCGTCCCCGGGCATCATGGATACCCGTAACCCACAATTTCCCAGGGTTTCCTGAGGGGGTGACAGGGTTTGAGTTGCTGGAACTTCTGCGGCTTCAATCTCTTGAGTACGGCTCAATTATGAGGGATGAACGTGCTGTTGAAGTTACCGGGGAAGATGGGGCCTTCGCTGTTAAAACAAATAAATCCACAATAACCGCCAAAAAGATTGTCTTTGCCACCGGCGTCTACGATATACCGCCCGATGTGCCAAATGCGCCTCATTACAAAGGCGCCACCATACGCCACTGCCCCGTGTGCGATGCCTATGAGTCGCGCGGCAGGCGCCTGGCAGTCTTTGGATGGGATGCGCATGCAGTAAAGATTACACTGTGGCTTTCAAAGTACAGCAAGGATATCTCGCTTTTAACAACGGGACATGCCTCACGTGCTGATATACACTCATGGGATCTGGAGGTTATGGACAGAATAGGCATCCCGCTCTACCAGAGCCGGGTGGCGGCAATTGAGGAGCACGGAGATGAGCTCGGCGATATAGTGTTTGAAGACGGCAGCAGGCTAAAGGATATCTTTCGCGGATACAGTGCCATGGGCCTGCATCCCAACTCTGAGGTGGCGGCGGCCATGGGTGTAAACGTTGATGAGCGGGGGTTCATAAAGGTAGACCGCAAGCAGTGCACCAACATGCGCGGAGTTTACGCAGTGGGGGATGTGGCAGGCCCGGATGTCGGCCAGCTCTGCGTGGGTATGGCCCATGCTGCAATAGCTGCAACGGACATTAACAATCATCTGCTTGAATTCTAGCAATCTTGGCAGAATCAAGAGGAAATAGGCGCCCCGGGCACTAATACTATGCTTGTGACGCATCAGGCGTACGCGGCAGATGCTATTTTGCCGCACATGATTTGTACCGGGGTGAGAGATGAAGGACAGGCTTATTATAAGAGGCGGACGGGTGCTTATGCCCGGCGGAAATATAGTTGAATGCGATTTGGAGATAACCGACGGCATCATCTCCGGCTTTGAACCAGAAGTATCAGCCGGAAAAGAGATAGATGCAAAGGGCGCGTTTGTTCTTCCTGGAATTGTAGATATACATACGCATGGAATAGGCCATAACTCTACAAGCGACGGCAACCTTAAGGATTATGCAGAGTTTGAAGCAAAGAAGGGGGCCACGGCATTTGTTCCCACCTTCTTTGCCCCTCCTGCAACTATTGCAGAGCAAATGCGGCGGCACAGGCGCGAGACGGATGAGCTTGGCCTGCTCCCGCAAGTTGTGGGGTTCAGGCTGGAATCCCCGTATCTGGATCATGCCGGCGGAGGCCTCTCCGGCGATACCACGGAGATCAATCGTAATATCACGGAGATGCTTCTTGATGCCGGCGGAGGACACATAAAGATATGGGATATCTCCCCGGATCTGCCGGGCGCGGCGGATGAGGTTGCCTACATCTCCTCCAAAAACATAATCTGCAGTATTGCGCATACCTTTGCCACAATAGAGCAGGCAAGGGCGGCGGTAGATTCCGGCGCCCGTCTTGTAACCCACCTCTTTGATACCTTCCAGAGCCCGCCGCATGTTAAGGGAGGTGTCTATCCGGTGGCGCTCACAGATTATCTTCTGGTAGAAGACCGAGTGACCTGCGAGATAATAGGGGACGGCACCCACGTAGACCCCATCCTTGTAGAAAAGACCTTCAGATGCAAGACGGATGCGCGCACGGTATTTGTTACAGACAGCAATCTTGGCGCCGGCCTTGCGCCCGACAGGTACACGCTCCCGGGCGGCTGGGGCGATGTTATGATTGCAGGGCCAAACGACGGCGTGCGCCTTGTAGACAGAGATATGGGGCTCTCCGGCAGCGCGCTTACCCCCATAGATTCCTTTAGAAACGCCATCCAGCTCTTTGGGAAGGATATGGGCACGGCAAGCAGTGTATGCTCAGAGACACCGGCAAAACTCCTGGGGTTGAACAAGGGGCGGATTGAGAAGGGGATGGACGGAGACATCATCATTCTGGGGCCGGAGCTTGATCTTAAGTATACTATTTCCGGCGGAAGCGTAATCTTTAAAGCCTGATACCCTGGTTGCGGGGCGCCAGCGATTTAATCAATATATAAGACAGATTGCTGCCAGAGAGAGGATTATTCCTGCCCACTGCGTTTTGGAGAGCCTCTCTCTCCAGGCAAGGATAGATATCATCCCGGTCAGCACAAGGTTTCCCAGATTCTTTACGGGAAAGGCCACAATCCCCGGCAGGGAGGCAAGGGCAAGAAGCATACATAAAGAAGCCGATGCGCCCGCAATCCCCATAAGCAAACCAACTTTTGCATCAGATACGGAACTGCGTTCGCCCCTCAAAAACATTGCGCAGGCGCCAAGAATAAGGGGCGCAGTATAAAAACTAAGCAAGTAGATATCTCTATACTGCCCAAGGTTCCACTCAACAAGAGTCTTGCTTGCTATTGCAACAAAACCGCTTAATACAAAGGCAATTACAAGCAATAGAAGGCTCATTGGTTCCTCGCTTTTTTAGTCTCATGTTTGCCAAAAAGGAGAAGCGCTGCAACAATAAGTATAAGCCCTATGCCTTGCTTTATGCTGGGCATCTCTTTCCAGATGAAGATGGATGCCAGTATGGGAAAGGCCACGGAGAGGCTGATAATAGTCCAGGATGCAGAGAGTTGGCCGTATTTCATATGCTGAAAGAAGGCTAGCGTGGCAAAGAAGAATAGAAGGCCGGCGGCAAACCCAAGTCCAATGGCAAGGGGGCTAAAAGCAAGATGGCGTTTGGTGAGTACAATGATGATAACGGTGATAAGAGAGCCTGTGTAAAGCCATACATTCACTACGCCGGGGGTACATTTTTTAACTGCAGCCAGCTTGTAGCAGGAGGCAAAGATAGAACCAAATACTATGGAAAGAATTAGATATATCAACCTGCAGCCTGCCTTTCAAGCATATTATACACGCACATTTCTCAAAACACAATGAATATTAGGCATTGCATATCAAAATGAAATGTAGTATAATAACGGCGCGTAAGAAATGGGGCTGTAGCTCAGTGGGAGAGCGCTTCCTTGGCATGGAAGAGGCCGTGGGTTCGACTCCCATCAGCTCCACCAAAATATATGGTACAGAATAAGCCCGGAATAACACTATATGTGGTATTTCCGGGCTTTTTCTTTAATCTCCCCGAATGGGCTTTTTGATTTTTGCTACTGTTAGACCAAATGGCGCATTTAGATTTCCAAATGCAGCTATAGCACCTTGGTTTTATCCTATATTCTGCCTATCCATATGCCATTTGCTTGTAAGGTTATAAGATTATCTTTTAGTTGAGCCTTGTGGCTTGCCCATGTATCTTGGATATTGCAATCAAGATTACAGTATGCGGGGAAATCATTAAGGTTGTATACAAATAAAACCTCTTCTCCATCGGGCGTAATCAGCCTTCGGTGCCAGACACCCTTCTGGGCTAACGGAGATAGTCCTGCCGAATCTGCAAGTATTTTTGTAAGGGCATCCGCTCCGGGGTAGTTCCAGGTGCCGTCATGACTCAGTGAAATGCCGCATCCCAGAGTATATACATGTCCCTGTCCAAGCCTGCGGTGCACGGCGGCTGCAGAACCATCCGTCCAACGGGCTATAACCTTGCAATCCATGGGTTGCAGAACTACCTTCCAGCCTTTCGCCTTAACATCTGTGCTGTTATAGAAGCTTACCTGCAGGGATTCAGTATCAATAGTTGTACGGCTTGCTTCACGGCAACCAAGCAGGTGCGCATAGCTGCCGGATGGCCTTTGCGGTGATACCCATGTGTTCTTATCCCGGCAGGCAAAGGGGTACTCTATAACCAGCACGCCTCCGCCGGATACAAAATTATGCAACCATTCCAGATATTCCGGCTGAAGCATCTCTGCGCCCGCTATATGCAGGACTTTGTAGCATGAAATGTCATCGCCCGGTACTACAAAATCGGTGGTGAACCCGGATTGAAGATAGAGAGCATGTGCATTGCGGAGGGCTGTTTTATAGGGATAGCTGGTGTTTATATCTTCTTGCATGGCATTTAGATTTTGCATCAGCTCTATGCGAGAGAGGATATCTGATTCACGGCTGTATAACATGGCTATGGGCGAGTTTAGCCGACGGGCCTGGGAGAAGGCTATGCTTTTATCCCTCAAGATATCTGCAATCTCATCGGCTACCATGCTTCGCTCATTGGATGTTCCATCTATCTCACGCAGCCCGTATCCGTTGGTCTCGTTGCCCAGGCGTTCTGATCTGTATTGCCAGTAAGTGAACCCCCTGGCGCCGCCGGATATGGCCATCCAGATCATCTGCCTAAGTTTGTTTGGCTCTGGCGGCGGGCACCAGTTTCCGTGGTTGGGGTAGAACTCATGACACCACCAGTTGCCGTCCACCCGGCGCAGCCAGTCTGCTATAAACTCCGGGCCTGCCCATTCAATCGGCCCGTGGGGATGCAGGTTTACGGGCAGGGATGTTCCATAAAAATCAACGTTATGCGCTGTGAGCAAATCATCGCTGGAATCGCAGGCTGCATCCTGAATCACTGAGCATGCTCCAACATGGGCCATAATCCTGCGGCCGTCATCCGCCATTCTAATAGTATCTGCTACCCTTCCTACATGTCCGGCGACGCTCTCTGCTGCCCATTGCCGCCAGAGGTACATCTCTGCGTAATCGCAGCCGGAATGCGGGGGGGATATGCTTGAGAAGGATGTCCATGCTTTGCCGAATTCATGGTTGAGCGCTTTTATGCAACCATAGCGTTTTGAGAGCCACTTTTGGTAGGATTCAACCGAATGCCGGCACATGCACTGGCCCAGGGGTCTGCTGCGCGGTTCGTTCCAGGCGTTATAGAGCCATAGCGAGTTTTGTGATTTGTATCTCTCAACAAGGTTTTCCACAAAATTGCACGCCGCATCCATAACCATGGGATTATCAAAGCAGGGGAGCCATCCTCCCACATAGAATGCCCCGTGCGCAATAGGGCTGACGGGTATTCCGTGGAAGCCTATGCGTGTTCCATTCAGTTCCGTATAGACCCAGTCCGGCGCCGTCTCCAGCATGGGTTTAAGGATTACTCTCAAACTGTATTTTGATGCTAACTCAAACAGCTTATCAATATCGTCCCAGTCAAAAGCACCCCGTACTCGCTCATGCCATCGCCACTGCGGCCTGAGCTGGATATGCGTATACCCTGCACGTACTATATCAGATAGATCTGCTTCCCACTCGGCAGGAAGAGGCGTAGGCTGCCTGTAGTATTGGAGCCCGTATGGATAGAATGGCAAATCAATTACCGGCTTCACTGCATTGTTGATTCCATCCGACATGTTCAATTCCTCCTGAGTGTAGTACCTCACCAAATTAATTATGGGGGTGATACTTCGGTCGCAGAGCGAAGCACCGTTGCCGAAGGGGCATCAACTCCCTGGATGATGCTTCGGTCGCAGAGTGCTTTAGCACGCCGCTGCCGAAGCACTGTTGGCCCAATAACACTTTTTTGGTGGAGTAGTAAAGCTATATATCTTTATATCATGCCGTTTGCTGCCTTGCCTTGACGATATAGTCAACTTTTAGTACTATGTTTTCAAAACAAGGAGGCGTATGGTGCATAATATAGACGGCAAGAGCATATATGATCCCAATCTGCCCGTATGGGTCAAGCATATTGATAACCTGATTAATTATGATTATCACTCCCATAACTTTACGGAGATTGTTGTAGTTGCGCACGGTACGGGCGTCCATATAGTGAACGATCAGGAATCCCTCATAAGCCCGGGGGATATTTACATACTTCACGGAGACGTGGTGCATGCTTATAAAGAGATAAGGGGGATGGAGCATTACAACATAATGTATAATCATGCTATTTTTCCGTTCCCCAAAGACTATCTGGAGATAATCCCGGGGTATA
>CALNCU010000175.1 GCA_937875395.1 uncultured Armatimonadota bacterium
ATGTTCTCTATTTTTACTGCAGAATGGAAATCCTTATCCTCACCGTATTGCAGGCAGTATTTGTTGGCACCACCCTGCGCATCCTTCCACCTGAATACAGGTTTCAGCGAACTATCTATTTGTGCGCTTGGATTGGATACAGACGAAACATTACTGCTTCCCGGTTTTTTAAGGTATATAACCTTTACGCGCCAGGGCTGGATGGAGGTGCTTATTTTTGACGGGTTCTTTATTATATTTTTGGTATCATAATCTATTCCTATAATGCCGCCCGGCAATGAGCAGTTGATAAACTCCATCTTCTTTTCTGCAGGGGAAGAATTAAACAGGAAGAGAAGCCTTTCACCCTGGTATGTCAACACGGCAATATCTGCGCGACTGCTGCCATCTACTCCATTAACCAGGTTGTCCTCACGCTTAAGATTAAGGAAGAAGTCTTCAAAATCTGCAGATACGGCGGCTGCCCTTGAGTATGCCGTAGAAAATCGTCCGTCTGTAATCCAGTCTATATAGGCCATAACGCTGCCGCAATCAGTAAGACGCTGAAAGACGGTGTTTTCAAGAGGGTCCTGATCATAGTATCCGCCCCATATAAGTTCCCCGCCGTTAAAGTATCTGCCGCCTATGGCCTGTGCAGTCTCTTTGTATGGGCCGCGGCCGTAGCCGCACATAACAAGGTCTGCCGCTGTGCCCATATATCGCCAGTCCACGCCGTACTGTTCCGCAGTAGAGGGAGACTGGTATCCGCTGTAGATGCTGAAGAGACAGTTTGGATTAGCCTCCTTAATATAACGGCGGTACAGCTTGGCAAATTCGCCGTTCTGCCAGCAGCGGAAATCTATCCACTGGCTGCGATAGTCTTTAAGAATGTTTGCCGGTGTCAGGGTTGCGCTATCCGGTATGCCGGCACGCTTACGGAAAGCTTTTATATTGGCATCAGAGAAACCCAGGGAGTTATCTCTAGCCACACCAAACTCATAGTCCCAGTTTAGCTGATACGGGTAGGCGCTTACACATCTGGTAATAACCTCTTTTATTGTATCTCTGTACGTGCAGCTCTCATCCAGAAGATGAGCCAGGCTTATGGCATTAAGTTTGTTGCCCTGGGCATCCTTCTCACAATGCTCCGGGTGCTTTTCCAGGTAAGCTTTTGCTGATGGAAAATGCCAGCCCAGGGTTATTGTGGGCAGCAGATCAAACGGGCGGATGCCGTGTGCCAGGAAGTCTTTATTCAGCCGCGGAAATGTATTTACGTAATTGAATCCGGACTGTCCCCACGTAGAGATTAACTCTTCGCGCGCTGGCGAGCCGTGCCTGTAGATGGGTTCGGAAGGCCCCCAGACAAACACAGGCAGGCGTTTGGGGGATTTATCTGCAAGCGGTGGCAGGTTGACAACCTTCAGGATATTCGGCCGTGTCTCTGCCATTTTTTCATCTATCCAGGCTCTGTAATATATGTTGTTCCGGCTGGTTTCCGCCAGTGCGCCGGTAAGTTTTATTACAAAGGGAATGGGCAGTATCTCATGATTGTAGCAATCTGCCCTGGTTACGGCATCCCGGCCAAAGACCATGGTGTATCTGCGGTACGGCACACCGTCTCTGTCTACCAATTCTTCACGGCACGCGAGAGGGCTTATGTAGTCCCGGTCTGCAAAATCATCTACCAGTTGGCAGTAGCGCGGCATTTCAAGCTGAAAATTTACCTTATCAAGTTTATCATAAAAAGGACTTTTCAGGGCCAGGAGTAATCTTTCTGCGCTGCCTTCTGCTATATACACGTCTTTTACATTAAACACTTGCATGGAGGGAGATGCAACAAAGCTTAGAAAACTACTCCTGATATCGGCAATGTTTGCCTCAAGCTTATCTGTGAATTGCGGGGACTGGTATACTAAATCCGAGCCCATGGAGATCTGGTAGAAATAGCTGATTTCATAGCATCCGGCGCCGTAACTATCGCTTGCGCTGACGGTTTTGCTTAGGGTAGGCCATTTAAAAAACTCTGATCCTTTGGGGAAATCCGGGTTGGGGATGATGTTTTCTCCGGTCGATTTTTCTACCAGCCTTACATCATCTATCAGAAACTTGCCGGAACCGTGCCCTTTCCAGGCGATTATCCAGAACTGTGCGCTTGCAGCATTCTCCGGAGCCTTCCACGTGCCGGAGACTCTCTGCCAGCCTTCCTTATATCCCTGGACGCTTGCTATGACGGTATAGCCTCCTTTATTCACGTTTACTCCGGCGGCATCACGAGGCAGGATATTGAAAAGGCCGTATGCCGGAGATTGAAATTTATAGCCTATGGTTTTAACCATGGCGGAGAACTGGTATTCCGCACCGGGCTTTATCTGTATGTCTCCGGTTCTGGCCACATAGGTGGCATCATTCAGGGCCTCTAATTTAAGACATCGGTTATTTGAATTGATGGTAAAATTAAGGTTTAGATCGCTCTGGGCAGATGCCGGTATTTTCTGCTCGTCCGCATAATTAATTTTCTCTTCGCCGCAGGTAACAACCACGTTCAAGGCGGCTGATTTTGGCTGTGAATGGGTATTCCTTGCATTCACGGAAAGCTTATACTGCCCGTCTTTGCAGGCAGCTAAATCCGGCCCGGATATGGCAGGTGCCTTATCTGCAAACTGGATGTAGCCAAAATGTTCCGGGCTGTGGAAGCCCTTAGCCGAAACAGGAGACCATGAACTGTATTCATTTGCAGGCTGCTCTGTGCGGCAAAGGTTCATCCGCCATATATCACCCGGCCGGGGAGCCGGAGCGCCTATTTCTGTAAAAGGCACTGCTATCTCGGCCGTCCACTGCCCTTTAGAGAGCGCACCCTGCGCTTTTATTCCGGCGGCGCTCCAGGTTGATGGATTGCCCATTCCGCGGCAATCATAGATGGTTCCAAGGCTGTTTACGGCTATATGGTAGTAGTCTGCCCCGCCCTCTCCGGGGGATAAAAAGAACTCTACGCAATCATCCCTGAAAATCTTGGATGAATCACGGATTTTAACCTGGGCCTTAAACATATCCATCAGATTTAATACCGGGTCCAGCACCCTCTCCAGGCACAGAAAGGATATATACAGATATTTGTCATCATAGGCAAGGCGGCACTTGGTCTGTTCTCTGGCCAGGCCGCGGCCCCCCATCAGCAGAAAGTTACCGGCCTCAACGCACTCCTTCCAGCAGTCATCAGAAAGCCTGCCGTCTATAACAGGCGGCAGGCTTGTCTTTCCGCAGATTAATCTGGGGCCGGGAAGATTACTTAGAGTTTTTTTTTGAACTGGGGTGTAGCGGGATTTGCCGGATATGCGCAATTCATCAATTAAACCGGCATATGCATAAGATGCGCCTGCGCCACCGTAAATGCCTATCACCAGATCGGAATCGTTAGCTTCCCACTTTCTGGAGCCGACCGGTACGGATGCCTTAAGTTCCCCGTCTACGAATATACTCATGGCGCTGCCATCGAACGTCCCGGCCACGTGCTGCCATTCCCCAAAACGGATAGCACCCTGCGCCTTAATGTTTCCCAGGCCTCTTAAAGACATGATAAGATCCCCGGCTTGCGTAATGTAGAGGGCATAGACGTGGGGCTTAGTGGTAGTCCCTTTTGTTAAAATCCAACCCTCTCTTACAGGCTTTTGCGGGCATATCCGGGCCTCCATGGTGATTTCCTTCATATCATTCAAAGAAGGGCTGTTACGCACTCTTATAAGCCTGGCATTATTGGCAGTTGTGGCAAACTCCAAAGCTGTGCCCGTCTTGCCGGAGGCTCCTGCAGCCCATACCGGATTAAACTTGCCGCCGTATAGCTGTATTTTATTCTCATTGCCGCTGCTATCTGCGGGGGCGCCCTGGCCTTCGTCAAACTTCATCAGCAAAACAGTATCCCCATCGCTTTTCATCTCTGTATATGCAGATGGCGAAGAATAGACCGCCGTGCATGCCGTCATAAGAGCAAACGCCAATAGCACTAGTATTGGTAAAGTCAACCTGCTCATCTTCATGGTAAAGCTCCTTTTCCTCTGTTTTAATATGTATCTTTGTATTTGCCGAAGGTGTCTGGGAACGTATGTAAAAGCGGTGGAACAGCCTATTTATCAGGCTTGAGGTACTTATCAATCAATGTTGTGGTACTTTCAGTTGACCACAGCGTACCGAATGCAGTCTTGGGTTTCCATACTGCATGCCCGTCAAAGCAAACAAAGTTTGCGCCGTCATTATGCCAGAAACCACCGGTTTCGGTAATATATCCCATATAAGGGTTGTTCTTTGTGTCACCTATCATAAACTTCTCTGCCGGATCCTTGACAGATTCTAACAACCTGATGTAGTACTGGGTAAACCAACCTATCTTATAGGGGTCGCCGTTGGAATCAAAAGATCCCAGGTAAACGTTATAGGCATAACAATATCCCAAGTTACCGCTTTTGCTTACGGTGGGGGGATAGCTGGGACAGCCTTTTGTAAGCGTCTTTAAGTCGACATATTTACAATTATATAGCAATTGGCCAAAATATTTATAGGTTGCAGCACCATTGTAAGAGGGAGGCAGATAGCCGTCATAATCATGTACGTATATTAATACGGCCGAGCCTATCTGTTTCAGGCTGTTAAGGCAGGCGGTCTGACGGGCTTTCTCCCGTGCCTTGGCAAAGACAGGGAAGAGTATGGCCGCCAGGATTGCTATGATAGCTATGACAACTAACAACTCTATAAGTGTGAATCCTTTGGATTTTTGCATTACACTTTCCTCCTGACCCGTTTTATGTTTTTCTTATATGCAAATAAGCGCTATGTTACCCTAAATTCCCCCGCAGAATTCCTTTGTACAAGTGTGCAGGGGATAAAAATATTGCCTTTCTTAACCTTTTCTCCTGCTGTCATCTTTGTTAGGTAATCATGAGCAACCTTTACCATCTCATAGAGCGGCTGCCTGAATGTGGTTAGCGGCGGCTGATAAAAAGCAGCAGATGCAAAATCATCAAACCCTATCACTGAGAGCTGTTCCGGTATTTTTATCCCCAGGCTGCCGGCTGCCTGGTAAACATAGCCGGCCTCAAACAAACCGCCCGCAAACAATGCGGTTGCACTATCTGTACGCTTTAGATGTTCAAGCACGGTTTCATATAAATTGGTTGGCTCGCTGGGGTTGGATGGAATATAGTCAGGCATTATTACCCATTTATCAGAATATGGGATGCCCAAATCTGCAAGGGCATCTTTGTAGCCTTGAAAGCGATCATTGCTGTTATTTATATCGCATGGAAGCTGAAAATTACTGACAAAACCTATCTTGCGGTGGCCCAGTTTGTAAGCAAATTCAACGGCCTTGCGCGCAGATTCATAGTTGTTGCTGTCTACGCAGACAAAATCTTTTTGTCCCGGCCATGATGAGTTTATGACTACAAACCTGCAGCCGCTGTGAGCCAGTTCCGTTAACTTTGGCAGGAAACTTCTTCTAATAGAAATCAGGCAGTAGCCATCCGTCTCATCATCCAGCACATCTGAAATATCAACGGAAGATTCCAGCGTAACCTCTATGCCGCTTCCGCACATTCTATCGCCGATGCAATGAAGGATTTCAGTTGTATGGTTTGAACCGCTCTTGTATAGCTCGGAGAGGGGCAAGGAGCTATGCCTCCCCGGTATTACCACCTTAACTTTTTTTATTCCTGTCTGGGCGGATTCCGGAAGCGAATCTGCAACAAACGTGCCGTGCCCGTGGATGCTTTTTACATGTCCGTCTTCTTCCAGCGCATGAATAGCCTGGCGCATGGTTATGTAAGAGACTTTAAACTCCCCTGCCATTTGCTGAATGGAAGGCAGCTTATCGCCAAGGCCAAACATTCCTTTATCAATAGCAGATTTGAGTGAATACTTTACCTGCATATACTTGGGCAGTCCCAAATCCCTATATTTCAATCCTATTTGAAAACGCTGCATTACTTCACCTTGCCAGGAAAAGATCTAACATATATATCTTATGTGCTATAATGTAATTTGTCAAGCAAAAAAATAAAGTACCTGTGCTGGAATGGAGTCCAAAACACCGTTCTGTTGCAAAGAGAAGGCTTTAGGTTTAATAATGGCAAATAAATGCCGGCTGCGTAGGGGAGCGGATAAGATGAATTTACAGAATAACGCATCAGATAATGTGAAAAGCATACATCAGCAGGCTATCATGCCAAAGCATGGTACTGTTCATGCAAAATGGGGTCCGTACTCTGCTCATGCCTATGGCGCAAATGCCGTGTATATCCCTAATCCTGCCGCCCCGGGAGCAGTGGAATTTGTGTTGACGCTTACTCAGACTTCCCCACACTTTAAAACTCACCCTGCATTAGATATTTGGCATGGGTATATATGCGGCCCCGAGAGGTTTAGCGGTATCTGGGATATGCGTGTGCTATCCTGGCAGGCACTGCCGGAGGATAATTACTGGTCATTCCTATATCTTCCTGAGAATAGCGCTGATTGTAGATTGTTGGCCGAGTTTATATCTGTGGATGACGGATGCTTGGAGTTGCGCGTTCAGATGATCAACAACACATCGTGCGAGCGTGAATGGGTTCTAACGCTTTATGCCGCTCCAACACAAACCGAGGAGCTTCCCCGGCTATGTAATCCGCAAGTTACGGCAGATAGTGCAGAGTTTGGGCTGTGCGGGCTTCAATGGAGGATAGATAGCGGTCAGCTGATTCCAAGGTCTATTGATAAGGTTATAGATGGGCACGGATTCCCTAATTTTCGTCCCAACGTAGAGATTAGCAGCACCAGTGATAATCCGCTCTCCAATATGAAACAGAGGCTGAGAATCCGATTTTTACCAGTAACGCTTTGTGCGCATGATTCGGATGCTGCCACTATTATAATTGATCCGTTGGGAAGAGCTCATCCGCCTGCGCAGCATGTATGGCCGTCGCCGGCCCTGCCGCCGGAGGATGATCTGCCTTACAAGCATGCTTGGTGGGAGATGCAAAGCATGCTCAGTTACTCCAAATCATTCCGCGGTGATAGGATGGCGCTCCATACTATTCCTGCCCATCAATGGGGCAAATTCTTCATGTGGGATGCAGGAATGGCGCTTATTGGTGCAGTTGAGGAGAGCCCTGGGTTTGTTGATGATCAGCTCTCTGAAATGCCGGACCCGGAGGTGCAGGGAGAGGGCGTGTTCAGCTCAGGCGGTTCACCTATTCCAACGTGCATATTTGCATGGTGGGAACTGTACTGTAAAACCGGGGATAAGCACCTGCTGAAACGCCATTACCATCATATGGCCGCCTTATTCCTTGCATGCTATTCCTGGCCCAAGCTGATGCCTGATAAAGGGCATGATGGTTTGGTAAGGTCACCGGGAAACAGCAATGGTATAGATGATTATCCTCCCAAAGTCTACTGCTCAGGGTGGGAGTATTCATGGGATTATGCAGAGATGTTGCCCTTAAACTCTGATAGGCAGTTCAGGCTTGCGGCACAACCGGGCTTAACGGCATTTAGTATTCGTTTTGCCAAAATACTCTGCCTTGCCGCCTACGTACTTGGGCAGACAGAAGAGATTAAGCGTTGGAAGGTACTGATTGATAGATCTCAGGCTGCGTTGAACAACCTGCTTTGGAGCGATGAGCTGGGGCAGTATGTTTGGCGAACAGATGAAGACGGCCTTATCCCAATGCCGGGACTGGATGGCTGCTATCCATTGCTTTCAGGCTCAGTTTCCGACGACCGGTACCGGCGGGTTTTGGAACACGTATTGAACCCTGAAGAAATGTGGACTAAGTATGGTGTAACCATGGTGCCCCGTAACAGCTCTCTTTATCGGGCTAAGGGATACTGGAATGGTGCAATCTGGATTCCGCCGCAATGGTTTATTTGGAAGGCTTTCTACAATATTGGACGGATGCAGAGTGCACGCATGTTATCAGATAGGGTGATGCGTCTATGGGAGCGTAATCACGCCGAATCTCTCTGCTGTTGGGAGAAGTTTCAGATAAAAACCGGAAAAGGTGCCGGAAACAGCCGCTTTGCAGGTTTAAGTATGCCTGTCCTCTCGCTTAAAGCTGCAAGGCGTACTCCCGGCCGGGTGCAGTTTGGCCAGGATGTGGTAGCAGATGTGAATATGGCGGAAGATAGCGCCCAGTTTTCAGCCAGTCTTTGCTCGCCGTTTGAAGATGTGACTACAGGCATAAGCGCCGTACTTAGGCCTATGACTAAATACAGGATTGAGTGTGACGGGCTTCCCGCATTACTGCGAAAAAGCGATAATTATGGGTATCTGGGATTCAATATCAGCCTTATTGCTGGAACGCAGACTAAACTATCTGTTTGTCCGCATAACACATGAGATGCTTGCATCCTCTGTGTATCTAAAATAATTGGCGCAAACCAAACCCGCCACCAATGGCGGGTGCGCCTTAAAATGCCGGAAGGGCGGGGTTTGAGGCGGGGATAACAGCCTGGCACTCTATCTCTACCAGCCATCCCGGGCGGCAGACGGGGGCCAGGGTTACCTGGAAGGGGGCCTCTCCCAGCCGGTTTTGCAGCACATTCTGCACAAGGGCAAGGTCGCTTGGGTCTCGCACGTAGGCAATAAACATGCACGCATCATCAAGCGCGGCGCCGGCCTGTTTTAGCAGGGCGTCTATGTTTAGCAGGGTGCGGTCAAGCTGTTGAAGCACGCTGCCGGGGTAGACTATTTTTCCTTCCCGGTCTATGCTGGCGGTGCCGGAGATTAAGATGTGGCGTCTATCCCTGTAATCCACAGAGACACCGCGTTCAAAGGTGACTCCGTAGATATGGGTTGGGCTAAGATATTCCGGGGCGGAAAGAAACCGTATCTGGCTCTTCTGCACGCCCTTTATTGCATAAGCATCCATCATTACCCTGGCGGAGACATTTGCAGATGCGCCCTGAATCCCCGTGCTGGCTATATAGTGCGTCTCCGGCGTGAGCCCACGTGCCGCAAATATCTCTCTGCGGGCAGCCACCAGCCCATGGTAGTCGGCGTCTACGTTCTGCACAAAGAGCCATGTGCGGATTACATTGTCTGCCAAAGATATCCCCTGCGCATGAAGGGTGTTCTCATAGCTTTTTAAGATGCCATCTGTCTGGCTGCAGGAATCTTCCTTATCCGTGCAGATGACCCCGGTTGTCCAGATATGCGTAAGCTCTCCTCGTTTGAAAAGCAGAGATTGTCCCTTAAGATTCTTATCCGGCATGCCGCCGGGAGGGCTTACGTGATAGGCCCAGAGAGCCACCTTTGCCGGAGGGGCGGGCGGCTGGCATACCCAGGATACGGCGCAATCTTCATCCGGCTGTGTTGGATTTGAGAATGGGCGGGATTTAAGCGCAGATGATTGGCCCAGCAGATCACTGCAGAAGAAGCGCCTGAACAGGCATGTCCCGGCGCTTAGTCCGGCGGAGGAAAGGGCGCTTTTGTAGGCGTGCTCCACCGCCTCTAACTGGGCGGAGATACAATCATACTCCGTGGGGCATATCATAATGTGATGCTCTTCAACTCCGCTCCGC
>CALNCU010000176.1 GCA_937875395.1 uncultured Armatimonadota bacterium
CAGAGGCCGTGATGAGAAGCATAGAACGCCGAATGATCAAGGCCCTAAAGCAGCTTCCCATTCTTATGGCCTCTAACGAAGGCACCACAGAGACCCACGGCACAGTTCAGTGGCAAATCTTTGTAGCCGGGCTGCGCTCCCTTCAGAAGCCGGTAGAGTTTATTCTCTCCCGCATGCTCTCACTTGCGCTCAGAATATATGGGCGGGAGGGCACGGTAAAATGCTGGTTCAACCCCATCCGCACAACAGACCGCCTGGCAGATGCCCAGGCAGAAGAAGTAGAGATAAGAAATGCCATTGCCAAATACCAGGCAGGCTGGCAAACCTGGGAAGAATCCGCCATAGAGGTAACGGGGAGCGCTCCTCCAGAAGATGCAAAGAGGCCGGATAACTTCAAACCTTCGGATGAACCCTTAGATGAGTTGGAGGATGAAGATATATGAAGAACGGCGGCAAGATACTCGCCACCTGCAAAGCGTGCGCCCGCAGATTTTCTATTGACAGGGGCCGCATAAAAGTTGCATGCCCGCACTGCGGACATGTGCGAGCCACGGAAGGAGTAAATACCAGATGATTCGTTTTGGCACAGGAAATATTAGCGCAGAAGGGGAATCTTCCGAAGCGCCTGTAATGGTCTCCGGGCTTCTGGAGGCCACTGAAGAAGATATAGCAATTATAAGCGCCGTGACAGGCGCCCGACTCACCCCGGATCAGATATACATACTGGAGCCGGTTGTAACAAGCAATGCGCTTGATGCCTATTTCACCCGCATGGCAGAAAGCTCTATCCTAAATTATGTAAAGGATGCCGCGCAAGGCAACCCCCTTATGACAGGGCATGATACCATGCGCCTGGCCATAGGGCGAAGCTTTGCAGGCAGGCTGGAAGAAGTAGACGGAGCACTCTGCGTACGCCTTAGAGATTACATGCTTAGAGACCACCACGTAGACGGCAACAGCACGGATGATATAGCCCGCGGCATAGAAGCAGGCGTAAACCGGGACATGAGCATCTCCTTTGGCGGGCCGGACCATTGGTATCGCTGCGGAATTTGCGGCCTTAACCTCTTTGACGAAAACTGCCCCCACTGCCCCGGAGTAGTATACGGGGAGGAGCGGGCTTTTGCCTGGGTAGAAGATGCCCACATGATAGAGCACAGCATAGTCTTTTCCGGCGCCACCCCCGGGGCCGTGATAAGAAAGGCCAGAAGCCTTGCCGCCTCCGGCATGCTTACAAAGGCTGATATAGGATTCCTGGAAGATACATGGAGAGTGCGTATTGCAGGCCGGAGCCTCTTCAACTTCCCCTGCAAGCGCAACAAACAGGAGAAGGCAAAGGAGCTGGCATCAAGCAGCACTGCGCAAGATATCCGCCTGGGATGCGAGGCAAGATCACTGGGGATAGAGAGCCTTGATCAGCTGAAAGACCTATCAGAGAGGGCCAAACTGGGAGACCTCTATCGCAAAGAGCTTATAGAGACAGCACTTGCAGAGGGGATTAGGGCAAGAGGGAAAGCCTTTAATAAACCCCTCTGGGAACGCATGTTCCATGAACCCGGCCTTGGCATAGACGATATTAAAGGATTTTGCACTCAATTTAAGGCAGAATCCAGAGAAAAATTCGGCCGGGGCGGGCGGAAGATAACACCGCCGGGCCTGGCACAGGTAAATCTGCCCGGGCAGCGGTTTGATGATCTGCCCAAAACCGAACAAGATAGGCAGATAAGGGCGTTCCTGGAACGCACCAAACAGGGGTAAGCTTTTACCCCCAACAAAGAAGAACGAAAGGAAAGGTGAAAGAAATGCCTCTTAGAATAGAGACGGAACATAACGGCTGCCGGGAGTATCTGGCGGCGGCACCGGGCCGGCTTGGGACGGTGATGCTGGATGAATCCCTGTTTACCAGAGATTCAAACGGCCACGTACATCTGGAGCCGGGAACGGTGCTTGCCAAACCCTCAGAATCAGACCTTTGGGGGCCGTACGATGCTGAAGCAGTAGACGGCCGGCAGACGGAAACCAACAATGTGCTCATTTTGCATGACTACGTTACGCTGGACAACGGAGAGGTCAAAAGTGACCGTGAGGCAGCTGTGCTGTTAGAAGGCCTGGCAAATGCAGGCAAAGTTACATTGGCCGATGGTACAGCAATATCCGACACGGTGAAGGATGCCCTTCGCTCACAGATTTGCAGCGTGCAGTTTAAGGTGGGCTCCTAACAGAGCTTTTACATAAAACGGAGGAAGTATAAATGCTACCCGAATTTCTTACACAAAAGTTCATCACCGGTGTTATTCGCGAGTTTCCGGTAGAAGGGTTTCTTGGCAACGAAATCCTTCCGCTTGAGGGAGTTGCGTCTATGGAGGTGGTGTACGATGTTATAAAGAAGGACGCCAAGCTTGCGCCCTTTATTGCAATGAATGCAGAATCCACTCTTGCAGACAAAGCTAACTTCAAGCGTATCACCCAGGAGCTGGCTGCAGTAAGGATTAAAGAACTCCTGAATGAAGAAGAGATCCTCTCCCTCAGGGAGCCGGGACAGCCGGAACTGGGAATAGACGGCCTTGCCGCCACCAGAGCCGCCGTTGCGGAAAGATACCTTCGCACCACGGCAGAACGCATGTCGGCAAGAGTAAACTCCCGCGTAGAATGGATGCGCTGGGAAGCCCTTGCAAAAGGAAAGATAGACTACAAAACCAAAGACGTAAATTTCTCGGTGGATTTTGGCATCCCGTCCGGCCAGAAGATTACCCTGCACACCACGGATAGATGGTCTGAAACATCTACCGCAGACCCTCTTGGCGATATTGCAGAGTGGATGGAAATCATCCGCAAAGCCGCCCGGCGGCCCGTCACCCGGATGTACGTGGGCGGAAACATACAGTCCTACCTGGTGCAGAACGAAAAGATCCGCCAGCTACTCTCCGGCAGCGAGCTTGTTGCACAGATGCTCAGCCCCGCCGGAGTACTGGACTTCCTTGGCATGCTCATGGGCATAAAGATCATGCGCTATGATATCTCCTACCAGAGCGATGCCGGCAGCGATGCCACATTCCTTCCAGATGACTACATAGTGATGATGTGCGAACCAAAGCAGCCGGATGGAGAAGTCCTTGGCGACGTTATGACAGGCCCCGCAAAGGCCAACAACTACCAAACCGGCCTCTACGGCTGGGTAAAGGAAGAGGAAGACCCCTGGGCTACCTACATAGGTGCAGGCATCCATGCCTTTCCCAGAATCTACCATCCCAACTGGATTCTTTCCGCAAATGTGAAAGATGCTACATAGTAAACACATACAAGGGGCCCGGGTCTGCCGGGCCTCTTTCTATAAAGGGGTGAAAAGATGGCGGCTGAGACGCTTTCAAACCTTATTGCCCGCGTGCGGCTGGAAGTGCGTGATACGGGCAGCCCGCCTATATTTACAGATGATGAAGTGGCGGCGTGCATTGCAGATGCTATTTGCGCTTACTCCAGCTACGTGCCAAGAGAAGTATCGGCAGAACTCCCCCTTATTGCGGGCACGGCAGAGTACACTCTGCCGAATGACTGTCTGCAGATTGTCTCTGTGCGCGTGGGGGGTGCAGGCTACCAGGTAAAACAGGTTTTCGGCAATACCTTTACCATTAATCCCATGCCTGCGGGAAACCGCCTGGCTACTATAAGATACCGTGCATGCCATATCATTCCGGGTGATACAGCTGAATCAAGCACTTACAGCTCAATGGACGAGCCTCTTATTGTGATGTATGCAAAGGCCCGGTGCCTTGAGATGCTGGCACATGATGCTGCGCGGTGCTACCGGTACATAGAAGGCGATATTGAAGAATATCCCGGCGATCCCCAGGCACAGCTTAGGGCAGAGGCGGATGCTTTATATGCGCAGTTTAATTCCGGGGCTTTGCGCGCTCAGGCTGCATTTATAGAGCGCAAACCAATAGCCTGTACGCCTTCTGTGGGCGTGGTCACCCGCAAGGCACCAGAGATAGGCGGGAGTATTTTTACTCATGAACACTAAGAAGAATCAAGTATCTATAGCCGTTAAGCGACCGCAAAGAACCCCGGACGGCGCCGGAGGATTCACCGTGGAGATGCAGGAAGTTACCGGCTCTCCATACGCAGGCAGGCTGTTGCGTAAGAAGGACCCCATACAGGTGAACAGTGTTGCCGCAGATATGATATTTGAGCGGCTGGTGCTTGTCTTTCCGCCCAATGCAGACATCCGGGCAGAGGATATCTGCACCGTGGGTAGATACGATTGGCGGGTGCGCTTTGTGCGTGGCTACAGCAGAAGCCTTCAGGCAGATGTAGAGGCGGTGGTACAGTGAGCGGCCTTGATGAAGTTATGCGCAACCTGGAAAAATGGCAGGCCCAGACGCTTGACAGGGCCAGGCGTGTAATGGAAGAGATAGCAAACCATCTTGCAGAGTATGCAAAGGCAAACCACCCGTGGGAGAGCCAAACCGGGGAGTCTCAAGGTTCCATCCGCGGGTTTGTAGAAGAGGCCGGGCCGGGCGTAATCAAGGCCACCATCTCTGCCGGAGCCGGGTATGACGTCTTTCTTGAGCTGGCAAAGGACGGCAGGTGGGCCTGGCTGTGGCCCGCCGTGGAAGCGAACATGGATGAGATAAAACGGAAGCTGGATTCCATAATTGAGGCGTAATCTATGAGCGTAACAACCAAAAAAGCAATCTGGAGCACACTCTCCGGGGATGCGGAACTTTCATCCCTTGTAGGCAGAGACTCCGGCGGGAACCCGGCTGTATTCAACGCCAACTTCAACCGGGCCAACCCCGCCGTCTTCCCGTGCATCACCTTCCGGGAGGCGGACGGCAGCGCATACGGCGGCATACGGGAAGAGACGGTAGATGCAGAATACTTCAACATAGAAATATGGGCAAAGACGGATTCCGCCCTAACCGTGCCGCGCATAGCAGAGCAGATAGACACCCTTCTGCACAACAAGGCCCTCTCCACATCTGAAGGCAAGATTTACGACTGTGCGCGGGTGGCTCAGATTCCGGATCAGTACGATGACAAGCTAAAACTACATTTCGGCCTCTACCGGTACAAGCTGGTAGCAAGCCGTTAGAACAGGAGGAAAGATAAATGGCAAACGAAAGCGGATTAATCTTCGCAAAAGGTGTTCTATACATGGACCCGGATGGAGATAACATAGAACTGGGAGAAATACAGGACATCTCCTTTGAAGTTCGCGATACCGTAAAAGAAGCCAAAGGACGGGGGCTCTTCTCCCTGGCCGTAGAGTTGGCGGAACGTGCGGTAAGCGTACGTGCATCATGGCTAAGGGTAAAGGCCCAGGGGCTGGCAAAGCTCACCGGCGGAGAGATAACCTACGCAGATGACAAAACCACCATCTCCGTAGGCAAAGACTCCATGCCCGCCACCTTCAAGATGAAACTCTCCACCCCATCGGATGGGAGCGATATAGAGATAATTCTACACAAGGTGCGCCCGGCCAACTTCACTCTGCCCCTGCAGCTTAAAGAATTCACAAAGCCCAACGCAGAGTTCAACGTAATGGTAGATGAAGCCACGGATAAGGTATTTGATATAATCCTGCCCGGCTACCAGTCTGTTTCTTAGCACACCGCCGGCAATGAAGGGCCGTACTGCACACACGCAGGCGGCCCTTGTTTCCATGGTAGTTATGGGATAGGGAGTTTTTAATCTGGAAGCAAAATTTTATTGACGGATTATGCCTATGCGGGGTATAATGATATTGAAAATGACTTGGTTTCCGAACTGTCACCGTGAGGGTGTGCGTGTCCACCGTTGGTGGAATAGGAACTAAGTCGAATATTTAGGCCGGTTTCTTTGAGGAACCGGCCTTTTATTATCCCTTCCCAAAGTCCCATACATCTTCTATGCAGGGACGCAGCATCTCCCTCAACTCCTGGTAATTCTTTTTCTCTGGTTTATATGATCTGGCTATACTGCCAGCTATCATATCTGCCAGTTGAATCATGCTGTCTATCTTTGAATCTGAGAACTTAGTATCACATATAATTTTGGATTCCTGATTTAACTCTCTCCGAAGGTATGACTTCAGTTTTCTATTCATTCTTCCATCTATTCTAACCTTTGCATTAATTATGGAGCCAAAGCTATGTTTTAGCAGCATCTTGGTAGTGAAGTTATAAAAGTAACTTGGGGATTTGCGGAGCATGGTACCCTCGTATATCAGGCTCTTATCTACAACTATTGCTCTCACAGTAAACGGACATGTACGGACTGCCTCACAGAAGGTTCTACGAAATTTTGATGATTCGCTATTGAAATGAAATTCGTGGGTCTGCTTGGTTTTGAGACTAGATCTTACCTGCTGAATTACAGCTTGCGTTGCTGATATTGCCTCAGCGCTTTGGAAAATTACGGCAGCTATGCAGAAAATAGGAGAGGAACCCTTTTCAATCTTAAATCCCGAATCTCCGGATTCGTCTACGAATACATATGAGCAGTCACCGATAACCATGCGTAAATAATAGCACAGTTTTGTTCAATGTGCTAGCTATTCATACCATAAAAGGAGGTAAAGCCACGAACACCCAAACCTTACAAGTAGAATACCACGGAGCCATATGGGCCGGAACGGGATACGCAGAAGCAGCCAGAAACGCCGTGCTTGCCCTGCACAAAGCCGGGATAAAGGTAAAAGCAGACCCAACAGGATTCTCCCACAGCACCGTCTCTGTGCACCCCGGGAAAATAAGCGTAAAACGTCACGTGGCAAACCCTGCGCTGGATTTCCCCCATTCCATGAAAGAACTTATAACAGAGCTCAGATACGCGCATGTGGCAGAGAACGCCCCCCTTATAGTGCATGCCCCCAGCACAGTCTACGGCAACTACATAGGCGGCATGCGAAAAGTTATAGGCTACACGGCATGGGAGACGGCGCGGATGCCCGCCCACTGGGTAGACGGGTGCAACCTGGTAGATGAAGTATGGATCCCCTGCCGGCACAACCTGGAAGCGCTAAGAGAAAGCGGCGTAACCAAACCCATATACATAGTCCCGCACGCCATAGACACAGAAAGATTTACCCCCCCAAACATACGGCTGAACGGCACATACACCTTCATCTCCGTCTTTAGGTGGGGCCTGAGAAAAGGATGGCCGGAACTCATGGCGGCATACGAACGAGCCTTTACATCAAGCGACCCGGTAATCCTGCGCATCCTGACCAACTTTAGAACAGAAGAACATCGGGCAGAAGCAAAACAGATGGCAGAACACTTTAACCAGCCGGGCAAACCCCGCCTGGAGATTCTGCCGCTGGAATACGTCCCATACAACTTCATGCCCGCACTCTACGGCAACGCAGACGCCTTTGTACTCCCATCCAGGGGAGAAGGGTTCTGCATGCCCTGCGCAGAGGCCATGGCTTGCGGGCTGCCGGCAATAGTAACAGACTGCACAGCCTTTATGGACTACGTAGATGAAGACAACGGCTACCTGGTAATGTGCCGCACGGAATCCGCAGAAGATTCTACAGACCCTGACAGGGATGCCACCACCTGGAACGTAGCCTACGTAGACGACCTGGCCTGCCGCATGCGCCAGGCATACGAAGACAGAGAAGGGCGGCTTGCAAAAGGCAAAGAGGCCCGGGAGACAATAAAACGACTGTTTTCAATGGAAACAGTAGCCCGCACAATGCAGAGCAGGATAAGCAAACAATAAGGAGGATACATTGGCAACACTAGAACAGATGGCAAAAAGATGCATAACAGTAACCACCAGAAGCGGAGTAAAATACCAGCTCCCCCGGCCCTCTATAGCACTAAGGTTTGATGCAGTAAAGTTTGTAGAGCTTGCCGGCAGGTTTGAAGGAGATGCCGGCGAGAACCCGGAGACCATGCGGGAGTTTCTTAAAACCTTTGTAGAGTTCATGGAAAAATGGCTCAAACGCCACTCCCCGGATATTACGCAAGAACAAATAATGGAAGACTGGGACGTAACGGATATCCCCGCCATTATGAATGTTATCAACGGCTTTGAAGAGGAGGTACAGGCGGCAATCCCCCCGGAGCCGGCCTCCAGGAAGGCCAAAAAGAAGTAGACTGGGGCGCCATCTTTGCCCAGATATGCGAGCGGTTCCCGGCATACAAAATGGAAGACTGCCCGCACATAGACTGCATAGACTTCATAGAGCTGTGCAGGCAAATAAACGCCCGCCCCGTACCCTGGGTGGAGATGGTGGAGATTAAAAGAAACGCTTCTGCATCCGGCGGCAACGCGGCAGATAAAGCACAACCAAAGACAGTAGGAGAATTGGCTTCCGTAATAAACGGTCTGGCCGGTTAGTACAATTATGGAGGAGTGGGGATAGGCTTAACATG
>CALNCU010000177.1 GCA_937875395.1 uncultured Armatimonadota bacterium
ACGGATGCGCAAAGGGATGCAATACTAAATGGCATAGACGGCAAGGTGCTTGTTACCTTTAAGAATCGCTATGGCCGCATGCGCCGTTTTGAAACAAGCTTTGACGGCATAATAGACATGCTTAACGACAGGTTCAATGAGACTCATTCGCAGATGATCAAAGATGAGATTATGAAGTATATGTCTGAGCGGAAGTGCCAATCCTGCAACGGGATGCGCTTAAGGCCGGAGAGTCTTGCAATAACCATAAACGGCGAGAATATATCAGAGGTGAGCAGCCGTTCCATAGCAGAGGCATACCATCTCTTCCAGAACATGGACCTTTCAGAAAGAGAACGCACCATAGCCCGCCAGATTATAAAAGAGATTAACACCCGCCTGGGGTTCCTTATGAATGTGGGGCTGGGCTATCTTACGCTGAACCGCACTGCATCAACCCTTGCCGGCGGAGAGGCGCAGAGGATAAGGCTTGCCACACAGATAGGTTCCGGGCTGATGGGGGTAATCTACATACTTGACGAACCCAGCATAGGGCTTCACCAGCGTGATAATAAAAAGCTTATAGATACCCTCCTCCGCTTAAGAGACCTTGGCAACACCATAGTTGTGGTGGAGCATGATGAAGAGACAATCCAGGCCGCAGACCATATTATAGATATAGGGCCCGGCGCGGGCGAGCACGGCGGCCGCCTGGTGGCTCAGGGGACGCTGGAAGATATAATGGCGGTGGAAAAGTCCCTTACAGGGCAATTTATGAGCGGCAAACGTTTTATCGCCATTCCCAAAAAGAGGCGAAAAGGGAACGGCCACCATATAGAGATTAAGGGCGCCAGGGCGCACAACCTGAAGAATGTAAATGTAAAGTTTCCGCTTGGAAAGTTTGTCTGCGTTACGGGCGTCTCCGGCTCCGGAAAGAGCACGCTTCTGCAGGAGACTCTCTTCCCGCGGCTTATGTACCGCCTGCACGGCACCCACGGCGTATGGGGCGAGCATGATGAGATTAAGGGCATAGAGCACATAGACAAGGTGATAGATATAAATCAGTCGCCCATCGGACGCACGCCAAGGTCCAACCCCGCCACCTACACGGGCACCTTTGATATCATCCGCGAACTCTTTGCCAGCACGGAGGATGCAAGGGTGCGGGGATATACCCCCGGCCGGTTCAGCTTCAACGTAAAAGGCGGGCGCTGTGAGGCATGCAAGGGCGACGGCATTATAAAGATAGAGATGCACTTTCTGCCGGATGTATACGTGCCCTGCGAGGTATGCAAGGGCAAACGGTATAATCGAGAGACCCTTGAGATAAAATACAAGGGCAAGAACATCTCTGACGTGCTTAACATGACGGTGGGAACCGCGCTGGAGTTCTTCAAAAACATACCAACAATAACCCGCCGCCTGCAGACCATCCATGATGTAGGGTTAGATTACATACGCATGGGCCAGCCGGCAACCACGCTCTCCGGCGGAGAGGCGCAAAGGGTAAAGCTGGCATCAGAGCTTGCAAAGCGGAGCACCGGCCGCACGCTCTACATACTGGACGAACCCACCACGGGCCTGCACTTTGCAGATATAGAGAAGCTGCTGCAGGTGCTCAACCGTCTTACGGATACCGGGAACACCGTGCTTGTAATAGAGCATAATCTGGATGTAATTAAGACTGCAGACTATATAATAGACATGGGGCCTGAAGGCGGAGATGCCGGGGGATACGTGGTTGCGGAAGGCACCCCGGAAGAGGTTGCGCGTGCAGAGGCATCATACACCGGACGGTTTATTGCCCCGCTCCTGAAAGGGAAATAACCCGCATGACGCAGACTGTAACAGAAAAACTTAGGCATCTGCCGGATAAGCCGGGCGTATACCTTATGAAGGATGCAAAGGGAGAGGTCATCTATGTAGGGAAGGCTGTCTCGCTTCGCAGCAGAGTGCGTTCGTACTTCCAGAAGGGGCAGGCGCATGCGGCAAAGACCGTAATCATGGTAGAAAAGATTGCCGATATAGACTGGATGATTACCGATACAGAGCTGGAAGCGCTCATGCTGGAGTGCAACCTTATAAAAAAGTACCGCCCGCACTACAACATCTGCCTGCGTGATGATAAGCACTATCCGTACCTTTGCGTCACCGCAAGCGAACCCTTCCCCCGAGTCCTTGTGGTAAGAAGAAGCAGGCAGGACGGCAACCGTTACTTCGGCCCGTATGCAGATACAACCGCTATGCGCAGAAGCCTGCGCCTTATACGCAAAATCTTCCACATAAGAAGCTGCAACAAAAAACTCACCGGCACAGAGAGGGATCGCCCCTGCCTAAACCACCACCTGGGCCAGTGCGATTCCCCATGCTCCGGCGCCGTATGCCGGGATGATTATGCAGCCCTGGTGCATGATACCATAATGTTTCTGGAAGGGCACGAAGAATCGCTGGCGGCAAGCCTTACAGAGAAGATGAACCGGGCCGCGGAATCTCTGGAGTTTGAACGTGCCGCGCGTTACCGGGACAGCATACAATCCATAAAGACCATGGCAGAGAAGCAGAAGGTAATAAGCACCGACCCCGCAGACCAGGATGTAATAGCCATAGTAGAGGAGAACGCCTCCACCTGCGCGCACGTAATGTTCATTCGCAACGGAAAGCTGATGGGGCAGGAATACTTCTTTATGGATGGCGCCCTGG
>CALNCU010000178.1 GCA_937875395.1 uncultured Armatimonadota bacterium
CCCTTCTCTGCAAGATGTGCCTGTGCTGCGGAGGATGTTTGTACGTAGGCGTTTGCTTCTTCTGCGCTCACCTCAACGGAGACAGGCGCAGAGAGCGGACGGGATGCCGTTACTGCAAACCACCTGGCCCGGCGATCAAGGTCTACCGCCAGCCTGCCTGCATGATCCCCCGGAATGGTGGCGGCTCTTGGGGCATACGACGGCGGGCGTATGATGGATAGATACAGCGCAGCCGTTAAAGAGACGGCCAATCCTGTTATCACTATTGCAAGCAACTGGCGCTTGCGTTTATCTTGGTAAGGCTTCAAAGACATTGCGAAGTTCGGCTTCCTTATCTGCATTTACAAGGGTTATCACGCTGTCGCCCTGGCGGAACTCTACATCTATGTTGGGCAATATGGCGTGCCCCTCTCTTATAATAGAGATAACCAGCGCATCCTTGGGAAGGCCTATGTTTGGTATCCTTTGTCCAATAATGGGGGAGTCCGGGCCCAGGTCTGCCTCTACAATTTCTATGTTTCCCCTCTGGAGCGGGGCAAGCGGAATAACCTCATCCGTCTCTATCTGCTGTTCTATAAGGTTGAAGATAATCTTTGTGCTGCTTACGGTTGTGTCTATCCCCAGGCGTTTGAAGATATCTTCGTTCTTGGGATTGTTTATGCGGGCGATGGACCTTGGAACCTGGAACCGGTGCTTAGACATCTGGCAGATGATCAGGTTGTCTTCATCGTCCCCGGTAATTGCTACTACAACGTCTGCGCGCTCCATGCCGCTCTCTTTCATGATGCGCACCTCGCATGCATCGCCCCAGGTTACAGCCTCGCCAAACTCTTCGGTAAGGTAGGCGGCGCGCACGCGGTCTTTTTCTATTACAAGCACTTCGTGGCCGGCATCTATGAGCGCTCTGGTAAGGTAATGACCTACCTTACCGCCTCCGGCAACTATTATATACATGGCATCTATCTCCAAATTACATTAGTATTTTACCAAATTAATGCTTTGGTTGCAGGGCTGGAGAAGCTTAGACAACGGCCTCTTCATCATTAAGAGAACAGTAATCCTCTGCAAGCCCCAGTTCCCTGCCCAAAAGGTGGTCGCGTATAAGCCTGGAGTCTATGAGCGTGGTGCAAATAGTGTCTACGCCCAGCTCCTGGTATGCGCAGGCCCTTATGGGGTCGTAGATGCGGGCGAGGGGTTTGGGCACCTGAAACTTGGTCTTTGCAATCTGGACGGACATAATATTGGTATTGTCGCCGTTTGTAACTGCAACAAAGACATCTGCAGATTCAACCCCGGCTTTTTTAAGAGTCTCTTCATCTGTGCCGTTCCCTATTATTGTTGTGCCTTTAAATTCCGGGCCCAGCCTGCGGAAAGCATCAATATTTTTATCTACAACAGTTACCTGGTGCCCATCGCGGAGCATTAACCTGGCAAGGGTGGAGCCTACGCGGCCGCACCCCAGAATTATAACCTTCATATTAGCCTCCCGCTGTATTTTACACATATTCACTGTTATAGTAAAGCTTTACCGAATGCCGGTGTTTATACACATGGGTGGAAATTAAATGCTTTCTGCTACCTTTCCCTGTTTAAGCTTGATGGCAGATAATGGGGTGGGTTATACTGTATTTATTCTAGTGATGTGGAGATAATGCAATGGCAGAGGGCCTTATAGTTCCGTTTTGCGCAGAGCATGCAGATTATCTTACAGATGAATCGCGCTGCGTGGGCGCTGCCGGCACCATCTCCTTCCCCAAAACCGGTGCGGAAGTGGCGGAGGTGCTCTCCAAAGTAAGGGGCGGCGTAACGGTTCAGGGGGCAAGGACGGGTATAGTTGCGGGCGCCGTCCCCAGCGGCGGGCATGTGCTTAACCTGCGCGGGATGAATGGGATAGGCCCTGTCCGGGTAGATTCCTCCACCGGGAAGGCCTGGATAACGGTTCAGCCGGGCGCGCTTCTTTTGGATATATGCAAAGCGGTGGAGCCGGAAGGATTCTTCTTTCCGCCGGACCCAACGGAATCCTCCGCATCTATTGGAGGAATGGCGGCCACCAACGCTTCCGGTGCCAGGTCGTACCTCTACGGCCCTGCAAGAGAGTGGATCAGCGCTCTCTCCGTGGTGCTTGCAGATGGAGATGTTCTGCCCATCCGGCGCGGTGAAACCTTTGCAGACGGGCGGAAGTTTTCTCTTACCACGCAAAAAGGGCGCGTTATAGAAGGGATTCTTCCCGGCTACGGCATCCCGGGTGTTAAGTCCGCCGCCGGGTACTACGCCGCCGACGGCATGGATATAATAGACCTCTTCATAGGCATGGAGGGGACTCTTGGCGTTATAACAGAGCTTGAACTGCGCCTTGCAAAAAAGCCCGCCCTGGCAGGCGGCATAACCATCTTCCTCCCCTCAGAAGAGGCGGCCATATGCCTTGTGGGCATGGCAAGGGATTCTTCCATAAAACCGGCGGCAGTGGAGTACTTTAACCCCAGCGCGCTCAACCTGCTCCGCTGCATAAAGGCTCGGAATCCATCCTTTGCCGGTGTTCCGGAGCTGCCTGCCAGGTTTAATACCGCAATCTACCTGGAGTTCCATAAAGAGAACGAAGATGAACTGGATGAGTGCATAATGTTTGTATCAGATGCGCTTGCAAAACTTGGCGTAAGCGATGATGATACCTGGTTTGCAACCGGCAGCAAAGAGATGGAAAGAGCGAAGGCGTTCCGTCATGCAGTCCCGGAGGCCGTGAACCTGCTTGTAGCAGAGCGAAAGAAATCCTGCCCATCCCTGACCAAGCTGGGGACGGATATGTCCGTGCCGGATTCCTGCCTTGAGGCGGTTATGGCAATGTATAACACAGGCCTCTTGGAATCCGGGCTGGAATCTGTAATCTTTGGCCATATAGGCAACAACCACCTGCACGTAAACATACTCCCGGCCTGCATGGAAGATTACAAAAGGGGGCGGGAGTTATATATGTTATGGGCAGAGCGCGTTGTGGAAATGGGCGGATCGGTATCTGCAGAGCACGGAATAGGAAAGATAAAGACGGCATTTCTTCAGCTTATGTACGGCAGGGAAGGCGTAGGGGAGATGCTTGCAGTGAAAAGGCTCCTGGACCCGGATATGCGCCTTAACCCCGGCACACTTTTTGAGAGATAATATTGCAAACACAGGGCAGACCAGAAGGAGTATACGGTATGAAGGCTATGAAGCTTACGGGAATCCGCCGCATGGAGATGATGGAGGTTCCCACCCCGCAGATTAAGAGCGGCACAGATGTACTTATACGCATGTCCGTGGTGGGCGTGTGCGGCTCGGATGTCCACTACTATGTAGATGGCAAGATAGGCAGCCAGGTTGTGCAGTACCCCTTCACCGTAGGGCATGAGGGCGCGGGCGTGGTGGAGGCGGTGGGCAGCCATGTCACACGTGTGGCGCCGGGAGATAGAATTGCCGTAGAACCCGCCATGTCCTGCTTTAAGTGCGATCAGTGCCTGTCCGGCCGCCCGCATACCTGCAGAAAACTACGGTTTCTTGGGTGTCCGGGGCAGGCGGAGGGGTGCCTGTCGGAATACATAGTAATGCCAGAGACAAGCTGCTTCCCCATCCCGGGTTCCGTAAGCCTTGATGAGGCGGCCATCTCAGAGCCGCTTGCAATAGGGGTCTACGCCGTGCGGCAATCAATCCCCATGAAGGGCGCCAAAATAGGCATTCTGGGCGCCGGGCCAATAGGTCTCTCCGTGCTTCTGCCCTCAAGGGCCCAGGGTGCGGATAAGATATATGTGACGGATAGAATTGCAGAACGCCTTGCCGTTGCATCAGGCGCGGGCGCAGATTGGACGGGCAATCCGGACGCAGAGGATGTTGTAGATTCCATTAAATCCGCGGAGCCGGGCTGGCTTGATGCCGTCTTTGAGTGCTGCGGGGAACAGCAGGCAATGGATCAGGCCGTGGAGCTGCTTAAACCCGGAGGCAAGCTTATGCTTATAGGCATACCTCCCACGCTTGAGAGGGTCTCCTTCATGATAGATTCTCTGCGGCGCAAGGAGATTTGCATTCAGAACGTGAGGCGCCAGAACCATTGCGTTCAGCCCGCGCTGGATATGATAGGCCGGAAAGATTTTGACGTTACATCTATGGTTACCCACAGATTCAAATTTAAAGATACACAAGCAGCGTTCAATCTGGTTGCAGGTTACGGGGACGGCGTTCTTAAGGCTATGATAGATATCCCCTGATCGCCAGAGTCAGGTGTTGTTGCAGAGAGTCTTATACCATTTAATGGTATCGGCAAGCCCCTCCTCAAGAGGAACCTTTGGCCTCCACTCCAGAAGCTGCTCGGCCTTTGATATATCCGGCTTGCGGCGGCGCGGATCATCCTCCGCTGCCGGGTGAAACTCTATACGGCTCCTGCTCCCGGACAGTTTTATAACCAGTTTTGCAAAGTCCAGAATGGTAAACTCCTCTGGGTTGCCCATGTTTATTGGGCCCTGTTCACCGGATACGGCAAGCCTGTAAATGCCTTCAATAAGATCAGATACGTAGCAGAAGCTCCTTGTCTGCCTGCCATCGCCCTGAATGGTCA
>CALNCU010000179.1 GCA_937875395.1 uncultured Armatimonadota bacterium
AATACTTGGAAAGCATCCTGTAACAGGAGTGAGAGAGCCAATGCGCCCGGTAAGGTAAGGGAATGCCTGGGACTGGTTTTTGCTGGTTCCGGGCATTCTTTTTTCTCAAACATAAACATGGATAAAGATCATCAATTACCACTTATAATGCAGGTGGATTGGTTACTTTGTTTTAGAGGCCATATCCAGTAGGAAGTGGACTTCTTTTTGGGTGAGGAACCGCCATTCGCCGGATTTGAGCCTGCCTATGGACAGGTTGCCGAACCTGGTTCTGGTTAGTTTTATAACCGAGTGATTTATTGCATCCATCATGCGCCGCACCTGCCGCTTCCGGCCTTCCCTTATGGTTATCTCTACTATGCTTACCTGGCGTACGGTGTTTAGTGCGGAGAGGATTGCTCTGGCGGGTGCGGTTATTCCGTCATTCAACATTATGCCCGTGCTTAGCCGGCGAAGCTCTTCCTGTGTGACTTTGCCCCTTACTTCTGCGCGGTAGGTTTTGGGGATATTATGTTTTGGGTGCGTCATCTTGAAGGAAAAATCGCCATCGTTGGTGAGTATGATTAAGCCTTCCGTATCTACATCCAGCCTGCCCACGGGGTAGAGCGGCGCTTCTATACCCTTTACCAGGTCTACAACTACGCGTGCGGCGTGCGGATCCCGGCGGGTGCTGGTATAGCCTTTGGGTTTGTTAAGGAGGACATAGATAGTCTTTGGGCGAAGGTCTACGGGTTTGCCGTCCACCGCAATGGTTGTGCTGTCCGGGTCTGCCTTTGCGCCCAACTCCATTATTACTCTGCCGTTAACGGATACGCGGCCGGCGGAGATTAGTTTTTCTGCTTCTCTTCTGGATGCCACGCCTGCGGCGGCGAGCAGCTTTTGCAACCGTTGTTCCATATGCCATAAACCCCAACAGGAATATGCAGAAGGCAAGGAAGATAGACCGGATAAAGTTTTTTACGGCGGCAATAAATGTTCTGTCCACAGATTCTGCAGCTACCAGGTCTACGGTTCCTATCTCCCTGCCGTTTACAAATCCGGTGATTGTGCCCAGCTTTTCTCCCTTTTTTATGGGAGCCACCGCCTTTTTAAGACGGATTTTAGATTCTGCATGGGCGGGCGTGTTTTTCTTTTCTACCGTCCCAAGCCAGTCCGCGCCCACAAGGGCCACTGTCTCCTTAACCCCGCCTGTAACCGGGACTGTTTCTATCACCTGGTTAGGTTGAATAAAGGAGATACCTTTGAAATATTTGAATCCGTAATTAAAGAGTTCCTGGGTGTCTTTGCCGGAATTATTGCTCTTTAATACAACAGTAATCAGTCTCCAGCCGCCCCTGGTTGCGGAGCCTACAAAGCAGTGTCCGGCCTCTTTTGTATACCCCGTTTTTATGCCGTCCGAGCCCTGGTAGCGCCAGAGGATTTTTGCGGTGTTTATAAGATGTACGTCCTTTTTGTTTATGGAACGATTTATGCGTTCTGTGCGTGTCTTAACCATGCTGTTGAAATTTGGGTTTCGGATGGCATAGCGGGCTATAAGGGCCAGGTCGTAGGCGGTGGAATAATGCCCCTGCGCATAGAGTCCGTGCGGGTTTGCAAAGCGTGTATCTTTTGCGCCTATTTCCATAGCCTTTTTATTCATGAAATCTACAAAGTCCGGCTCTGTGCCGGAGATATGTTCCGCCACGCAGACGGCGCCGTCGTTTGCGGAGCGGAGGAGCATAGCGTAAAGAAGGTCTTGCAGGGTTAGCGTTTCACCGGGTTTAAGGTTGAGCGAGCCGTAGGGCGTGCTGGTTGCATATGGGGATGCCGTGCAGGTGTCTTCAAGCCTGCCGTTTTCAAGCGCCAATATGGCGGTCATTATTTTTGTGGTGCTTGCAGGCGGGCGGCGTTTACGGCATTGCTTGGTGTAGAGCACCTTTCCCGTGGCGGCATCAATTAGTATGGCGGATTCTGCGGTTATCCGGGGTGGGGCGGGTGCGGCTTCCGCTGGGATGAAATATGTTATAAGTACTAATACTGCGGCTGCAAACCACAGCCGGGTGAGCGCGCCCCAAATCTTCATTTTTCCGGTGCCTCCGCGGGCTGTTCCATGGGCAGCACAGCCTGGTCGGGCTCCGGGAGGGTGACATCGGTCAGCTCCGGCAGGCGGGAAAGATCGCTCAGGCCAAAGTGGTTCAGAAACTCTTCCGTGGTACCGTAGAGTATTGGGCGTCCGGGGGAATCTTTTCGCCCCATCTGCGTTATCAGGTTTCTCTCTGTAAGGGTCTTTACCACGCCGTCTGAATTTACTCCGCGGATGGCGTCTATCTCCGGCTGGGTTATGGGCTGGCGGTAAGCTATAATTGCCACGGTTTCAAGCGCGGCGCGGGACATTCTGGTACGGGTGGGTTTAAGGAGCGCCGTAATGCAGTCTACAAACTCCGGCCTTGTGCACATCTGGTATCCGCCTGCTATATGGAGTATCTGCAGGCCCCTTCCTTCTGCATAGTCCATCCTTAGTTCCTGCAAGGCCTTCTCTACGGTTGCCTCATCAAGGTTCAGGGCTTCTGCAATCTGCTTTATGGCAAGAGGCTGCGGGGTTACAAAGAGCATGCACTCTATAGCCGCCTTCAGCTTGTCTACGGAAAAAACCTGTGTACTCTCTTCCATGTGCTTTACTGTTCCTTAACTGCCTGTATGTTTATCTCGCCAAGCGCCTTTTTTTGGCGGGCCTTTATTTTGCCCAGCCTTAAAAGCTCTAGTATGGCAAGGAATGTCATAACTATCTCTATGCGCGATTTTGGGTCATCTACAAGTTCTCTGAAACCTATTCCGTCCGGCACGGATTTTATTCGGCCCCATACCTGGCGCATCTTCATCCTTAGAGATATCTTTTGCCGCTCTATGCTTGTAACTTCTTCCGTGCCTTCCCCAACGTCGGCAAGCATTTGTTGAAGCGCAAAGAGCAGGTCCATGGCCTCCAGATTTAAGGGCATGACGGGTGCATCGTAGTTTTGCAGATCATCGGCTATGCGCCAGAACACCTTCCGCCGCTCCTCCTCAAACTCTTTGAGGGATTCTGACGCGTTTTTGAAGCGTTCGTATTCCAGAAGGCGTTCTATAAGTTCTGCTCGCGGATCTGCTCCTTCTTCATTATCTCCTTCGGACGGAGGGATGGGGAGGAGCATCCGGCTCTTTATTTCAAGGAGTGTTGATGCCATCACAAAGAATTCGCCCGCAATGTTTAAGTCCAGCGATTCCATAAGGGACAGGTAGCTGATGTACTGCTCCGTTACCTCTGCGATGGGGATATCGTAAATATCTACTTTGCGCTCGCGGATAAGATGCAGCAGAAGGTCCAGCGGCCCCTCAAAGGCAGGTAGCTTTATGGTGTAGCCGGATTGTTGGATGAGTTCTATTGCCATATGTTACCGTATCCGTTAGAGTGCAATTATAGTAATTGAATTACCAGCCTGGACAGGGCGTCTATTGGCAACCGGATTAGCCTGGTTACCAGTGTTTGGCCTCCCAGGGGGACAAAGATCGCCGCCGCCAGAATTATAAGCCCGTATTTGGACATGATGAATGCGTATTTCTGCGCCGCTTTTTGGGGCAGCAGGGCCGCCAGAATATGCGAACCGTCCAGCGGAGCAATAGGAATAAGGTTGAAAAAGGCTATGGTCAGGTTAAAGAGAATACAGATATAGATTACCGCTCCTGCCATGGATGCCTTGACAAACCATAGCGCCACGGAGAGCGCAATTGCCAGAAGGATATTGGAAAGCGGCCCCCAGAGCGAGATTTTTAATGAATCCCATCTGGGATCTCTCATTTTAAGGTGGTTTACCGGTACCGGCTTACCCCAGGCTATGCCGAACCCGGCTATAAGTGTGATTACAAATAGAATGGTGCCCGCAACATCCAGGTGAACCAGCGGGTTAAGGGAGAGGCGTCCGGCCTTTTTTGCCGTATCATCTCCGGCAGAGAATGCGGCTCTGGCGTGAGCATATTCATGTACGGTTAACGCCAGCAGAAAGGCAAGGGCGTAGATAGCCATTGCCACAGGGTTGAGTTTTCCGGCAAGCATTGTATTATACCTGTACGGCTGGTACGCTACATATTCTTTAGAAAAAAGCTTTGGCAGCGGCGTGCTTCGCACTCTGCGACCGAAGCATCCTTCTAAACATGAATGGTACCGAAAGCCGTTCTTATCTTTTAAGATGGTCCGGCACTACATCCTGGCGGACAAGATCGTCAAGCGTCTCCCGCTTTACAATAAGCTCTGCCCGTCCCCCGGATACCAATACTACGGCGGGTTTGGTGAATCGGTTGTAGTTGCTGGACATGGAATAATTGTACGCGCCTGTGCATTTTACTGCAAGTATGTCACCGGGGATAAGTTTTGGCATGGTTGCATCTGAAATAAGAATATCCGTTTCGCAGTGTTTGCCGGAGATGGTAACGGCTTCACCTTCCGCCCGGTTCATGTTGTTTGCAACGTGGGCCTCGTAGACCGCGCCGTAGAGCGCGGGGCGGGGGTTATCGCTCATTCCGCCGTCTACCGCTACGTAGGTGCGGCGGCCGGGTGCCTCTGTTATTGGGACGGTCTTTACTGTGCCCACGGTGTAGAGCGTGGTGCCCGCAGTGCCTATTATGCTTCTGCCCGGCTCCTGAACAAGGGTGGGGCGGTTGGGAAGGCCAAGGGTCTCCATGGCATGGGTGTAGGCGTCTGCTATTTTGGATGCAAATTCATCTATGGTGGGCGGCACCTGGTCATGGGGGTAAGATATACCCAGCCCGCCGCCGGTGTTTATTTCATCAAACGTTATGCCAAGCTTGCGGTAGACTTCTACGGCAAACTCTACCATTATCCCTACTGCCGTGGTATGTGCATCTGTTTCCAGGCACTGGGAACCTACATGGCAGTGGATTCCTGTAAGATGGATTCCGGGGAGTTCTTGCGCCCGGGTGACGGCTGCCATGGCCGAACCGTCTTTTATGTTAAGGCCGAACTTTGTATCTGCCTGGCCTGTTCTTATGAGTTTATGGGTGTGCGGGTCTATGCCTGGAGTCAGGCGGAAGAGTATATCCGCCGTCTTTCCTGCCTCTGCCGCAAGGGCGGAGAGCAGTTCCAGCTCCTGCATGTTATCTACAACTATGCGGCCTACTCCCGCCTGAAGCGCTATCTTAAGTTCTGATGCGCTCTTGAAGTTGCCGTGGAAGTAGATGCGTTCCGTGGGGAAGCCACCCTTCACGGCGGTATGTATCTCCCCTGCAGATACAACATCAAGGTACATCCCTTCCTGCCGCAGGATGCTTGTCATGGCGGCGGTGAGGAAGGCCTTGCCTGCAAACGCTATTTTAGAATTAGGGTACTTAGACCTGAAGCTTTTAATATAATCCCGGCAGTTGCTGCGGATAAGGTCTTCATCCATAACATAGAGCGGCGTGCCGAACTGGGCGGCAAGCTCCGCCGTGTCGCATCCGCCTATCTCCAGATGCCCTTTTGAATTGATGGTCTGAGTCCCGAAAAGCATGTCAGGCCTGCTCCTAATCCCTTTTATTTGCGTTATACATAAAAAACGAACCAGCCCGCAATTGTGGCTAACTGGTTCAATCCTAGTCTAGCATGAAATGCCCGGCCTGTCAATCTTATGCGGCCGGTGGAAAGGTGCGGCGGCTGCCTATGTCCAGCCTTCAAACTGTGCATGGAAGAGGTTGCTGTAGAGGCCGCCTTTTTTAAGCAGCTCGTTGTGATTGCCGCTCTCTGCAATAACCCCGTCTCTCATAAGGATAATCTTGTCGGCTTCCGTAATTGTGGAGAGCCGGTGGGCCACTACAAATGCGGTTCTGCCCTCCAGCAGCTTCCCCAGTGCCGCCTGTACCTCCTGCTCCGTTTTGGTGTCTACGCTGGAGGTTGCCTCATCAAGCACCAGTATCCGCGGATCGGCTAAAAGGGCACGGGTAAAGGAGAGTATCTGTTTTTGGCCGGTGGATAGTTCCCATCCGCCTTCATTTATCTGCGTGTCATAGCCCTTCTGCATATTAATAATAAAATTATGTGCGCCAACTGCTTTGGCGGCGGCCTCTACTTCTGCATCCGTGGCATTAAGGCGCCCGTACCGTATATTCTCCCTTATTGTGCCGGGGAAGAGGAAGCACTCTTGCAATACTACTCCCATCTGGCTTCGCAGAGATTTTATGGTGACGTTCCTTATATCTATATCGTCTGTAAGTATGGCGCCGCCTGTTACATCGTATTGGCGGGCAATAAGGCTTACTATGGTTGTTTTGCCGGCGCCCGTGGGGCCTACAATTGCCACTGTCTCTCCGGCGTTGGCGGTGAAGTTTATGCCTTTTAGTATAGGCGTTTCATCGTAGCCGAAATGCACGTCTTTAAACTCTACCTTTCCGTGGAGAGGGGGGAGGTTTAAGGCGTTCTTTCTATCTATAATATCCGGCTTGGTATCCAGAATTTCAAATATGCGCTCTGCACCAGCCATTGCCGCCTGAAGCACTGCGTAGAACTCCCCCATGGCTGTGACGGGGGTGTAGAAGAGTCCTATGTAGGCCAGGAAGGCCACAAATCCTCCAATAGTTAATTGGCCCCGGGCAACCTGCATGCCTCCGTACCAAAAGACTATTGCCAGGCCTATGATTGTTGCAAACTCTATAAGAGAACTGAACGTGGATGACAGTATTATGGATCTCATCACGGCGTTGCTGCTACTTCTGTTCTTTCGTTTAAACTTGAGCAGGGTGTCGCGTTCCCGGGCGAAGCTTTTTACCACCCTTACGCCGGAGACGTTTTCTGCCACTGCAGCGGTTACCGTTGCCGCCTTTGCCCTTACCTCCCTGTGCATCTTTCTTACCTTTGCCCTAAGCACCACGGTGATGAATCCTATTACGGGGAGCAGGGTAAAAGTGAGCAGGGTGAGCGACCAGTTCATTTTAAGCATTACAAACGCTACGCCTATGGTAGTGAAGATGTTTGTTATAAGGGCTATGGCGCCGGAAGTTATTAAGGCGTCCAGGGAGGCTACATCGCCCATAAGCCGGGATATAATTCGCCCTATCTCCCGTTTGTTGAAGAAGTCCAGGGAGAGGCTTTGTATGTGCCGGAAGAGGCTGTTTCTTATGTTGTTTGTTACGTTCTGGGAGAGGGCGGCAAGGGAGACGGCCTGCATGTACTGGATGCCCCACCTGAATACATAGAGGAGTATGTAGGCTGCGGCTGTGCCCGTAAGAACCGTTACGTTCCCCTGGGTGATTCCATCATCTATGGCTATCTTAAAGAGAAAGGGCTTTGCCACGTTTGTGGCGGCCGTAATTACAAGCATTACAAGCGCAAAGAGAAACAACTGCCTGTAGGGCAGCATAAACTCCATCGCGCGTTTTGTAAGCTGGGAATCAAACGCCTTTGTTGCTACTTCATCATCGTGCGTTTTACCTGCCATGTGTGCGGCCTTCCATAACCGGCGCGGCGCCCTCTGCATCCTGCCCGGATAACTGAATATGGTATATCTGTGAGTAGAGCCCGCCTGCATTTGCAAGATCATCATGCCTGCCCGTTTCTACTATCCTGCCGCCGTCTAAAACCACTATCCGGTCTGCGTGCTTTACCGTGGATATTCTGTGGGCTATTATAAAGACTGTGCGGGCTTTTGCAACGGATTTCAGCTCTTTGTGAATCATAAGCTCTGTTTCCGTATCCAGCGCACTGGTGGAATCGTCCAGAATAAGGATGGCGGGGTCTTTTAAGAGCGCCCTTGCAATGGATATGCGCTGCTTCTGCCCGCCGGAAAGGTTTACGCCGCGTTCCCCTACAACCGTTTCGTAGTTTTCCGGCAGGGACATTATGTAATTGTGAATATTTGCTATCTTTGCGGCGTTCTGTACCTCTGTCAATGTGGCTCCCGGATGGGCAAAGGCTATGTTCTCCCGGATGGTGGCGTTAAAGAGGAATGTCTCCTGCGCCACCAACCCTATATGTCTTCTAAGGCTGGCGGCGCGGTAATCTCTTATGTCTGTTTCATCTATAAGCACCTTGCCTTCCGTGGCATCATAGAAACGGGAGATAAGGTTGACTATGGAGGATTTGCCGGATCCGGTGGGCCCCATTATTGCCACCATCTCTCCGGGCAGGGCTTCAAAGCTGATATCCATGAGCGCATTTCTGCCACTCTTGTATGCAAGGGAGACATGTTTAAATTCTACGTGCCCCCTGGTGTGATTAAGCTCTTTTTTTCCGTCGCGCAGATGGGTTTCCTGCCTGGTGAGCAGTATTTCATTTATTCTATCGGCCGCTGCAATGGCGTTTTGAAGCATGGATATAGTCCATCCTATAAGGCTTACGGGGCCTACCAGAATGGTCAGGTACGTGTTGAATGCCACCAGCTCCCCCAGGGTGAGGGTGCCGTTTAACACCTGCATTCCTCCGTACCAGAGCACAAATGTGGTGCCGGTGGCCGCCGCAAAATCCATAAGCGGGCCGTAAAAGGCGCCCAGCTTTGCAATCTTTAATTGCAGGCGGAACCGTTCCCTGCCTATCTCCTCAAACTTGCTTATCTCAAAGTCTTCGCGGGCGAATGCCTTTACTACCTTGATCCCCATGACGTTCTGCTGGATTGCGGAGGTGAGCTTGCCTATGATGTTTTGCAGGCTGGTGT
>CALNCU010000180.1 GCA_937875395.1 uncultured Armatimonadota bacterium
ATTGACCGGAGGCTTCAGGTTGAATCCTCCTGCGTAAATATCTTTCAGCGGTACGGCATCAGATGAAAGATCCATGCCAGTGGATAGATTGGTTCCACGTGTTTCTATTGGAAATTTGGGGCATTCGCTGCGAAACAGGTTCCAGAACTCTAGAATTTTGCTTCGTATATCCGGGCACAGGTCTGGGCGGAAGGTCTGTCCGTCAAAGACGGCGCCGGTGACCCCCCATGCCTCCGTACCAAAACCAAAGCCGTTTGACAGCCATATGTAATCAAATCCAAGGTCGCTTAGAAAATGCTCTGACTGTCTGCCAAGGAACTTTCCAAACGGAGTTCCTTCCGGTATGCCGTCCGGAAAACCGGCATACTGTCTGCTGTCACCGTGAAGCACCCCGTAGCAGGAGACAAAACTAGTCCGGCCCATGGTATTGCCCAGACATATTTCATTATGGTTTGCGTATTTGAATTCAGATTTTGCAAACTCGGGGCCGGGATCAAATGTTGCTCCCACACGGATGGGTTTTTCTGTTATCTCTCTTCCGATGAATTTAAGGGTTTCTACAATAAACTTCAATCGCTCGTATGTAAATTCCGGCGCATCATCACGGTAGAGGTAATATCTGCTGTGTAAACATAGCTTATCCGGGTCGCCGGGGATGGTGCTTCTGGGGTTTGCTCCGCCTATGTATTTTGCCCATTCAAATGTGTCCTGCAGATCTCCACTGTAATCTAGAATCTCCGAGCCGTCGCTGGCCCATATAAGTATGGATACCTGTTCTGCAACCCGGCATAGCGGCAGCCATTGTTGAAACACTTTGCGGCATACCTCTCTAACGGCATCCGGCGATGAATCATAGAAGGGTTTCAGGCTTATTTCCAGCGTAATGTTTTGGAGCATCATGGGTTCTTCCTCTTAAGATATAATAGTTGTCAGATGCAGGGGTCTCCGGTGCCGGAGAGCGCGTGTTCCATGTTGCAGGCTACAGCACGCAGGTGCTCCAGCATACAGGCGCGCCTGGAATCTGTCAGCCTGTGCAGGGGCGCACTGCATCCAACTGTAATCACAATCTGCCCGGATGGAGCGCATACCGGCACCGCTACGGCTGCAATGCCGGAATTATTTATGTTCTCTGTCCAGCAGTATCCTTGCAGCCGCGCTTTGTCTATATCGGCAATAGTGGATGCATCAAGCGCAAACTTTGCACGCTCGTTTTTGGGCAGCCATGCAAGCAGCATACGCCCTGTTGCCATATCTGCCGGATTTGGAACCGGCAAGAGATTCGGCGGCGGCTTAACGGTTAATTCATGTTGAGATGCCCGGCTTTGCACAACTACGCAATGCCCACCCTCAAAAGTCATCACTACTACAGTTTCACCAAATTCCTCTGATAGTTTATTGATGAATGGAGTAGATAAGTCTGTAAGTTTTTTCATGGGATCAACAGCGGCTGCCAGTAATAATGCCCCAAACCCCAGCCGGTACTGCCGGCGTTCATGCCCAAAATCCAGCAGGCCTTTTGCCTGTAGAGTTTTAAGAAGCCCCTGTACTGTAGATGGTTTTAAATCTAGCTGGCGCGCTATCTCTCTTACGCCAATCCAGTCGCCGGCGGCAGCCACAATATGCAGCACATCTATTGCACGTGACACCGATTGGATCATATATAAACCTCCTTTGTAAAGATCTGCCTACTGGTTAGTTGCCATGTTGTACGACTATATCATACACTGTTTGGTATTGTCAAACAATATTTGCAATAATCTGATGCTAAGCAAGCATCTTATATTCTTTGCCAGGCACGTCTGTGGCGCAAGCACATATGGCGGATGGTTGGCATGTTGGCTGATCTGGTAACGATAGCATGATAACGGTATAAATCTTTATAAAATATCCGCCGTAGAGCAAAAAAATTGAGAAAGCTTAAGTTGACAAGCTTTTACGCATCTGGTACAATACAGAATGTTGAGGTAAGAAACTGCTGTATTCAACGGCGGGTTTCATCAGCATGGATTCAATCCCACATCGCATTCAGTTTTTTAACCCTTTCCAATAGAGCGCTCTTCTGTGTTGTAAATTCATCCAGCAAGATCACTCGCAGATAATTCTTGCCAAATAATTAAATCTCCGTGGATAGGTTGGTATGACTCAGGAACAGGTAGTAGTAATTGACTTCGGCGCGCAATACAGCCATCTCATTGCCAGGCGAATCAGAGAATGTAACGTCTACTGCGAGATTCTTCCACACACCGTTACGCCAGAAGATATTGCAGCACGCCGGCCGCTTGGGATAGTTCTATCCGGCGGCCCATCCAGCGTTTATCAGGGCGGCGCGCCCAAATTAGATAACCGCATCTTTGATCTGGGCATCCCAATTTTTGGAATTTGCTATGGAATGCAACTAATGGCGCAGGCTCTTCAGGGAGTGGTACACCCCGGCAATAAACGAGAGTACGGCAAAACGGATATCCAGGTACTGAATACATCAGACCTTTTTGCCGGCCTTGATGACCGGATGGTTGCCTGGATGAGCCATGGAGATACCGTATCCCAGGTGCCGGATGGGTTTAAAATACTTGCCAAAACAGCAAATACCCCGGTAGCTGCCATGTCCTGCCCGGAAAAGGGTTTCTACGCCGTACAGTTCCACCCGGAAGTGGTGCATACCCCCAAAGGAAAAGAAGTTATAAGAAACTTCCTCTTCGGCGTGTGCAAATGTAAGGGCTTGTGGACAATGAAGTCGTTTATAGATGAAGCCGTAGAGGGTATTAAGAAACAGGTAGGGGATGGCAGGGTGGTCTGCGGCCTGAGCGGCGGAGTAGATTCTTCTGCAGTTGCAGCACTAATCCACCGCGCGGTAGGCAGCCAGCTCACCTGCATCTTTGTAAACAACGGCCTTTTGAGGAAGGGTGAAGCCGAAGTTGTGCAAAAGACCTTTGGCGATAACTTCCACATGAAGCTGGTGTACGTAAATGCCGAAGAGCGTTTCCTTACCCGGCTTAGCGGCGTAATAGAACCGGAAAAGAAGCGCAAAATTATAGGCGAAGAGTTTGTTAGAATCTTTGAAGAAGAAGCGTTAAAGCTGGGAAAGGTAGATTTTCTGGCGCAGGGTACAATATACCCTGATGTAGTAGAGAGCGGCATAGGTTCGGCAGCCACTATAAAATCACACCATAACGTTGGCGGTCTGCCGGAAAACATGAAACTTAAGCTTGTTGAGCCGTTACGCCAACTCTTTAAAGATGAAGTCCGCGTAGTCTGCCAGGAGCTTGGATTACCGGATGATATAACCTGGCGGCAACCCTTCCCCGGGCCGGGGCTTGCAGTCCGGCTGGTGGGCGAAATTACCAAAGAGCGGCTGGATATGCTTAGGGAAGCAGACTCCATTGTTGTAGAAGAGATTAAAAAAGCCGGCCTTTACCGGGAGATATGGCAGTCCTTTGCGGTGCTGCTTCCCGTACGCAGCGTTGGTGTGATGGGGGATCAGCGTACCTATGCAAACCCCATGGTACTCCGGGCGGTTACAAGCGAAGATGCCATGACGGCGGACTGGGCGAAACTTCCCTATGAATTATTAGAGCAGATCAGCCGCCGTGTAATAAATGAGGTTGCCGGGGTAAACCGTGTTCTGTACGATATCAGCTCAAAGCCGCCATCCACAATTGAGTGGGAGTAGGGGAGTGCTTCCTGACGGGATAAGCAAAATACTAATCTCTGAAGAAGAGATAGCGCAAGGTGTGCAAAGACTGGCCAACCAGATATCCCTTGACTACTCCGGCAAAGAGCTGGTTCTGGTGGGCGTGCTCAAAGGCGCATTCATCTTTCTATCCGACCTTGCAAAGCGCATAAACATCCCGGTGATGATAGACTTTGCGGTTATATCCAGCTACGGCGGCGCCACCAAATCATCCGGCTGCGTTAAAATATCCAAAGAGCCGGACGAGTGCGTCTCCGGCAGGCATGTGATTATTGTAGAAGACATTGTAGACACCGGCCTCACCCTTAAACTAAGCAATCTTGCGGGTAAAATCCGCCAGGCGGGAGCCGTTGATATCCGAATATGCAGCTTGCTTAACAAGCCGGATAGACGTTGTACAGATATTCGCCCGGATTACACAGGGTTTGATATCCCGGATAAGTTTGTAGTGGGCTACGGATTGGATTACAATGGCCTTTACCGGAACCTGCCGTATATTGGTATTCTAGAGGATAAATTCTACAGTAAGTAAGCCAAATTGTTTTTAGTAGATATAGTAATTTATTTTGTGTTATAATATTGCAGAATTCTTTCCTCCTGACACCTGATTTAACTCCCAAAGTTTTAGGTATAGCTGTGTGCCGGGTTACTTCATATTACCCTTTAGGGTCCTCAAATAATTATCAAAAGAGGTGCAGCCTTCATGGAAGGATTGGAACTAGCAGAGCTCGATAGCAAGAGTATCGAGGAAATTCAAGGAATCGCAAAAGAATTAGGCGTAGATGCAGAACTCCCAAGACAGGATATGGTCTACAAGATTCTGCAGGCGCAGACGGAACAGAGCGGAATGCTCTTTGGCCAGGGAGTTTTGGAAATTCTGCCGGACGGATGGGGCTTTCTGCGGCGAAGCAGAAATTTCTCGCCCGCTGCAGAAGACATATACGTCTCCCAGTCACAGATAAAAAGGTTTGGACTAAAGACCGGAGACACTGTTTCCGGGCAGGTGCGCCCCCCCAAAGAGAGCGAAAAATACTTTGGGCTGCTCCGGGTAGAAGGAGTAAACGGCACCGAGCCGGAATCTGCACGCAGGCGTACAAACTTTGACGATCTTACCCCCATCTACCCAAACGAACGCATTGTTCTGGAAGCAAACGCAGAAAACATAGCAGCCAGGCTTATAGACCTTATAGCTCCCGTCGGCAAAGGCCAGCGTGGATTGATAGTAGCCCCTCCCAAAGCCGGAAAGACTACACTCCTTAAAACCATAGCAAACAGTATAAGTACCAACCATCCAGAGATTGTGCTGATGGTACTGCTTATTGATGAGCGCCCGGAAGAGGTTACGGATATTAGAAGATCCGTTAAGGGAGAAGTTATAAGCTCCACTTTTGACGAAATGCCCGAGAACCACATGCGGGTCTCCGAGATGGTGCTGGAGAAAGCAAAACGGCTGGTTGAATCTGGCAAAGATGTAGTAGTACTTTTGGACAGTATCACAAGGCTTGCAAGGGCATCAAACCTTACAGTGAACCCCAGCGGCAGAACACTCTCCGGCGGATTAGATCCGTCTGCGCTGTACAGGCCAAAGAGATTCTTCGGGGCTGCCAGAAACATAGAAGAGGGCGGAAGCCTTACCGTTCTGGCCACCGCGTTGGTAGAGACCGGCAGCCGAATGGATGACGCCATTTTTGAAGAATTTAAGGCTACCGGCAACACGGAACTTGTACTTGATAGGGGACTTGCAGAACGCAGGCTCTACCCGGCGGTGGATATTAAACGTTCCGGCACCCGCCATGATGAACTGCTATACGAGCATGATACTCTTAACAAGGTATGGCAGTTGCACCGGCTGCTTGCTGCATTAGATATTGTTGAAGGCACGGAACTCCTTATAGACAGGCTGAAACACACCAAATCCAACCTGGAGTTTCTTAAGATTGTAGATAAGACAATGAAAAGCAGCGGCATAGATTAAAGTTCCCGCCACACTGGGTACCGACAGGTATGTAGGCAACCGCAAATTTTCACCGGGAGGGGACAATATTGTCAGGCCGGGAAGAGTTTAACAGCCCGTTTGACGGAGACTATGAAGATATGTTTGCAGAGAGCGGCGGGAATCTTCCAGAACCGGAGAACCGCCGCCCAAGACAGCTGGATGAAAAAGAAGTCACCGTAATAGGCGTCTTTGAACACCAGGAAGAGGGGATACCCCCGGCAGCCTTCGTGCTTCTTTCCGATGCTCTTGGCCGCCAGATAGTTATATGGATAGGGCGCTTTGAGGCTTACGCCATATCGGCAGTGCTGGAAGGTGCGCAGTATGACAGGCCGATGACGCATGACTTGCTTAAGCTTATGGTTGACCGCCTTGGCGGCAGCGTGGAGAAGATTATAATTGATGATCTCTGGCAGGATACCTACTACGCCAAGATTACCGTTAGTGTAAAGAATGGTGCAAACGCCCAGGAGATTGACGCCCGTCCAAGTGATGCAATTGCCCTTGCTCTGCGCGCAAAAGCACCTATCTACATGGCGGAATCCGTGTTGGAGCAGGCGGCAGTAGGGGATATTTAGCCCCGCCTATCCCTGGTTGCTGCAAAGAATCCTCCGGCAAATCCCACCACATATATAAGAAACAGGAATATCAGCTCCATATTATCAGCAAGAACCTCCAAGCCGCTTCTTTCAAAACCACACATTGCGACAATCATAAAAAGCGCAAAAATCATGCCCGGCAGCAGTACCGCAATAGACAGGTGCGACCATGCCGGCATTGCACAGATACTATGCTGGGAATGGCTGCGTCTAAATCTTCTTCCGGCAAAGACACCCATCCTGTCACCAACTACAAGCAGAGCTATCAGTAGGCAGCAATAAATAAGCATTATCATAAAATCCTCCCTTCATATTGCCGTTTTCCAAAACATCAATGGCCCATAAAATATCACTTTTGCCTGCATACCGGGGAAATCTTGGCAGAACATAGCCATGCACCCCTATCATCATATCCCAAAAGACAAGGCTGCTGTCCAGCTCAAAAGGGCTCAGGCCAGTTTGAGCATAAGTTTCATACTGATGCCGGTATGCAAGGGCTTCATCCATACTGCGCGGAAATCCTCCAAATATGCGCGCCTCATGCCTTCGTGTATGCTCCAGTTCATGGGATAATACAGAGGCCTTTCCTATAGTTCCAACCTCCCAAAAGCTCTGTCCAAGGAATATATGCAAGTGGGAGAGCGTTGGCGTATAGGCGTAAAATGCAAAATCCCACCTGTTGCGGACGGCCAGGCAGGTTAACCAGTCATAGAACCTGGAACGCCTGAAACCGTTATTTAACTTAATCTTCCTTGCATGTGCGGTATCCATATGCAGGCGGCTCTTATTTAGATGGGTTATTGCCGCGCCAATCTCTCTGTTTTGCCGTTTGCCAAGCGGGGAGCCGATATTTGTGTCATAGATAAGCAACGCCGCCACAGCAAGGGTAATTCCGTACATAATAAACCTCATATGTTCACCATCCCGGGTCGGGTAACAGCAATATTAAATAATTCCACTTCCTCACACCCTCCAAAACCAAAGTTGAGCAGCGTATAAAATGAAGAGGGCGGATTGCGGCACGTTACTTAACATAAGATATATTATCAGACATTGTAAGGGGATGCATTTTTAGCTCGGGGGGGCTAACATACAAAAAAACAGGAAGAGAACTCTTCTCCTCCTGTTTTTTTGTGTTAGATTGTATTCTGTTTAGGAAGCTTGCGCTGCGCGGGCGCTCTTGGCCCTTAACGTATCCAATCCGGTTTCAATCTCTTTTATTTTTGACTGGCATTCCGCAATTATCTCTGCGGCGTTTCTTAGCTTATCTTCCGGTTGATTCTGGCTCTTATACATAAGGTATATGCCTGCCACTATACCGCCTACAACTCCAGCGGTAATACCTGCTATGATCGGCCAGCTTTTATCGTTTCTATCCATAAAATCCTCCAGGGGATAAATTTTAGTTTTCAGGAGAGATCGTAGACTTTGGCATCATCTTCCACATGCTTATCTACCGCCGTAAAGATGCGTTTTACAAAAGTAAGCAATTCAGTTGGATTAAATGGCTTGGTAAGGTAGCAATCTACACCAGACTGCCAGCCCTTGAATACATCTTCATCCTGAGCCTTTGCAGTTAACATAATAACCGGGATGATGCTCATGCATGCATCTTCTTTCATTGCGCGCAATACTTCAAAGCCGTCTACATGGGGCATCATCACATCCAGAATGACAAGATCGGGGGCTTGTGTTTTCAGCTTATACAGGGCCTCATGGCCGTTTGAAGCCGTAATCACAGTGTATCCCTTCTGCTGCAGGGTAACCTGTAACAGCCTTAATATATTCTTTTCATCGTCTACTACCAGTATCTTTTTCTTGGGCGTATTGGACATATTGCTTATCCCTTCAGTGGCTTTGATATGAGTATAACAAGTCTGTTTTGCCTTGTCAATCAACGTTAGAGAAGGCGGAAGGTCCATTCATCCGTGCTGTATTTATTTGATGCAAGAGATTTTGCCGTCTCAATTTCCCGCTCGGTTAAGCCACCTGCCAGTATTTGTATACCAAGCGCCTGCCGGAAACCTTCCACAATAGCCTTCTGAATGGCCTCTTTTGAGATGCCGGACGGGATGGGCAGCTGCATTTCTTCTGCCCGCCCGGTAAATATTCGGCCGATATCAACAGTTGGACGGTTAACCGGCACAGACCCTTGCTGAAGGAGCGCTCCGAATCTTCTTACCTGGGCCGCGCCCACGGCTTTTACAGCGCCCACTCTTACATCGCATTCGGCTGTGTGGGCAAAACAGTTGCCCGTGTGTGCATGGCGCAAGACTTTGTCACCGGGGTTTGCGCCAAGATCCGCCTGCAGATTAAGGCTTTTAAGCCCCTCCACAATTCCGGCCATCAACCATTTGTGGCTTGTCCGCACACCGGTGCATCCCTCTGGAATCCGGTCTTCCTTTATGGAGATGCCAAACGTTACGTCATGGCCGTGCAGTACCGCCCGGCCGCCTGTAGGCCTGCGCACAATCTCCATGCCTGCAGATTTGCAGTATTCCATGCATACATCGCCCATCCGCTGGGAATATCCTATGGATAGCGAGGGTTTATTCCATCCGTACAGCCTGAGCGTGGGACTCCCGCCGGGTTCCGCACAGCTTAGGTGCAGCGCCTCATCCAGCGCCATGTTCATTGCGGCGCTTCTGTCTTTATCCAGAATTACTCTCCAGGGCTGGTCCATTTAAGCTCCAGATTTCTTGCTGCCGCAGCCTCATCAAGCCTGTAAAGCGGAGTATCATGCGGAGCGCTATGCACCAGTTCCGGGTCTTCTTCAGATTCCCGGGCAATGGCAAGCATTGCGTCTGCAAATGCGTCCAGCGTTTCCTGAGATTCTGTCTCCGTAGGCTCTATCATAAGGGCTTCCGGCACAATAAGCGGGAAGTAGATGGTTGGCGGATGGTAGCCGTAATCCATAAGCCTTTTTGCAATATCAAGGGCCTTTATACCATGTGACTTCTGCCTTGAAGCAGATGCCACAAACTCATGCATGCAGTATTCCTGATGTTGAATGTGGTAATAATCTTTTAAGATCGCCATCAGATAGTTGGCATTGATGATGGCATTTTCACTTACTCTGCGCAAACCTTCCGCTCCCAACATCTTGATGTAGATGTAGGCACGAAGCAATACGGCAAAATTCCCGTAGAAAGTGTGCACTTTCCCTATCGACGTGCTTTCGTGGGCGTAATCCAGATGATAACCGGCGTCATCCTTACTAATAGTGGGAACCGGCAGATAGGGAATCAATCTTTCCACTACGCCCACCGGGCCGGCACCGGGCCCCCCCCCACCATGAGGAGTGGAAAAGGTCTTGTGCAGATTGAAATGCATGATGTCAAAACCGATCTTACCGGGCTGGACTATGCCCAGTAGCGCATTCAGATTCGCACCGTCCATATAGATCAGCGCGTCCACGCTGTGCATAATCTCGGCAATCTCTTCGATCTGAGTCTCAAACAGACCCAAAGTATTGGGATTGGTTAGCATAAATCCGGCAGTGTTTTCATCTACCAATTCTCGTAAACGGGCTATATCGCAACGGCCCTCGGCATTGGACTTCAGCTCTACCACATCAAAGCCAACCATATGACAGGTGGCGGGATTGGTGCCATGCGCGCTATCCGGGATAATGATTTTGGTTTTGTGAGTGTTGCCTTTGGCCTTGTGGTAAGCAGCAATTATCTTGATTCCGGTAAATTCACCCTGCGCACCGGCAACGGGTTGCAAAGTCACTTTTGCCATACCGGATATCTCTGCCAGATCTTCCTGCAATTCATACAGCAATTCCAAAGCACCCTGCAAAGTGCTCTCATGCTGATAGGGATGGATGTTTGCAAAACAAGTGTGACGCGCCAGACTTTCGTGTATCTTGGGATTGTACTTCATTGTGCAGCTACCCAGTGGATACAAGCCTTTTTCAATGAAGTGGTTTTGCTGCGATAGCTTTATGTAGTGACGCATCACGTCCAATTCGCTCAGTTCCGGCAAACGGGCTGTTTTTGCCCGGTGAAATTTGGTGGGAATCAGGCTGTCCAAGGGTGTATCGATCTCGCGAGATGGCAGGCTCACGCCCTTGCGCCCGGCAGATGAATATTCAAAAACAGTCTTAGGCATTACACACCTCCTGCATCGCTTTTACAAAGTCATCA
>CALNCU010000181.1 GCA_937875395.1 uncultured Armatimonadota bacterium
AGGAGGGCCAGTTCAATCCTGGGCATACCCATTATCCGCGGAATCTTAGCAGCCTGCGGAGGCATTTGCGAAGGCCCATATAAAAACCGGCCCCAGGTCTTACGCAAACCCGGGGCCGGAGCAGAGCGGCTGCTGTTGCAGATGTTACAGCATAAGGTGCTGCAAAGATTTGCCGTTAAGCTCAAAGAGCAAGGCAAGGGATATGGGCGCGTTGGTCCATCCGCTGTAGATGCTGTTTGCCCCGCCTTCGTACCTGTCTCCGCCGCCCCAGGAGTTGGTCTTAATATCAAACATCCCCCGCCAGCAGCCAAAGAGATGCTTCTGCGGGGATGTATCCTGTATGCTCGCAATAAGCTCTATCGTCTTATCCAGGGCCGACTTATACTGCGGGAGCCCTGTAAGCATCCACAGCGACTGGAACCCAAGCAGCGCCCAGTTTTGGGTGTAGATGGTATCTACAAGTTCCGTGCCTTCCGGGGCCTCTGAATGCTCGCTTGGGATATCACCCTTGGCGCCCATCCGGCTGATAAGGTAATCTGCAGAGGCGCGGGCAATATCCGCCATTTCTGCATCATCAAACAGGGTGGCGCAGACTGAAAAGGCCATTACAAGATAGGCATGGTTGCTTGTGCTCTGCTCCTTTGATATGCATTCCATGTACTTGCGCACAGCCTGTCTGCATGCCTCGTTGCCCGTCTCTTTATATATGAAGGCCATGGCCATGGCGGCAAGACCCATAAAATGGGGGGCCATGTTTCTGCCACCCGTTACATTTACGTCATAGTTGCTTGTGCCATCAAGAACATCCTGTGCCAGCGCAAGAAGGGATTCGCCCGTGCGCAAACCGGCGGCGCGCAGGCCCAGTTCTTTATCAATTACAGGGTCAAGCCTGGCAGCAGCCAGCGCCATGGTGCAGTTCCAGGAATTATCATCCACCCAGCAGATACCGGACCACTGCGGGTTGGCCCAGCGCCACAGCCAACGGGCAGGGTCCTTCTCATCCACCCTCCATGTTCCGCTCCGCCTGAACAGGTAGCGTAGAATGTTTCGCCCAATGTTTGTATACTCCTCTTCCCCAAAGTAAATGCCTGCAGCAAGAAAGAGCACAGCCGTTTCAAAGTTGCAATCAGGGCGGCGGTGTTCTAGTATGCTGTACCCATCAAAGGGAGTATAACTGGAAAATGACTTGTAGGCTATCTCTACTGCAGAATTACCCTTTGTAAGCAGTACGCGCTCCCCTACGCCCCATGTTCCGTCACACGGGTCCATAATGCCGGAATTCATGAACCAGGCAAGGTTGTTTTTTACTGCGGCTTCAATCCTGCCCTTAGTAATGCTCTCTTTCAAAATTAAACTCCTTTAATCTGTGGTGTTTCAACAAAATTTTAGTGGGCCAGCAAGTGCTTCGGCAGCGGCGCCTTCGGCTCTGCGACCGAAGTATCGCCCTAGGGGATTAATGCACCTTGCTTCGGCAGCGGCGTGCTTTGCTCTGCGAATGAAGTATCGCACCCATGATTAATTTGGCAGATGCTGGTTTTATGGAATCTACCTCTAGCTTCATTCTACCGGCGGCGCTATAAATCCTCCACGCAAAGAGTTTTAAGCGTTATGCCGTTTATATACTCAATACAATCGGCGGAAGTGCTAACTGTTATGCCTGTACAATCGGCGGAAGGTGGGGTATACTGTAGGCGCATGGGCTGCATGCGTATTTACTGGTTACAAACCATCTGGAGGTCTTTAGTATGAAAGCGTGGGAAAACCCATCCTTGCTGCATAAAAACCGTCTGCCGGAGAGAACGTATTTTACTCATTATAAAAACAGAGATAACGCTCTTGAAGGCGGGCGTGAAGCATCCCCCCTGTTCCAACTTCAGAACGGGGAATGGAAGTTCTACTGTGCAGATT
>CALNCU010000182.1 GCA_937875395.1 uncultured Armatimonadota bacterium
TGCTGAAGGGTGTAGATGTAATTCAGGTCATCTATCCCTTCACGGATAGCTTCAATGTCTATGGAGTTGACTGGGCCTTCCGGGGTTGGATAGGAGGCTATATAGTCCCTGCGCTCGGTATCTAAAGTGTTAAATGGATCACCTTTTACATATTGATAGTGCCAATAGTACATGGCAGATGCAGGAATCCTCCAGAAACCGAACCCGCTCACCGTTCTTGATATACGCGGGTTATAGTTGTTAGCATTGCCGTAACGCATGAATACCTTGCCCCTATTCAATACATCCTGCATCTGCTCTTTAGGCATCTGAATATTGGCGCACCAATAATCAATGTAATCTGCGCATTCTACACCGGAAGCATAGTTGTTGGCGGTACAATATATCTTTGTGCCCGGAGTTCTCCTTATCAGTGGAACAAGGTGCTTGAGTTCATTCATACGAGCTACACCATTGCCTATTTCATCTACAGGGTAAAAGAGCACTTCCGGCCAGCCATTCTTCTGCGCATGTTTATAGATTTCGCCGATTGCATAGGCGTACGCATCATCAAATGACATATTAATAGCATCTGTTCTGCATAGATATTTAAGCCTGTTTACTAGTTCGGATGTGCGGAAGGGCATATATTTGGTTAGGCCGGCAGCTTTTAAATCTTGTACAAGTGCATCCTGTTGCGTGAAATCTAGAGTAAGGTTTCCATTTTTTGCGTTCAGAAGGCCCGGAATGACCCCTCTATGAGATATCGACCGGATTCCATGTTCTGCCATATCCAAGAGTTCTTTCCTTCTGGTTTCAGAATCAAAATACAGGCCTTCCTGCATCCAATACATGCCCTGTACCCTATCGGATTTTTGCAGGGCTATTGGATACACTTCTACATTAAGCTTTAGTGATTGCTGTGGCTTTCCTACTGGTTTGAATGCCACCGTTCCCTCATATTTGCCTGGCTTTGCTGTCTTTGGCACGTGCACTGTAAGCCATATCTGCTTTGTTTCATCTATGTTTATTTTATCTTTGTATGGCCAAAGGATTTTAGGAACTTTTGCCATATATGTAGCTCTTTGGCCTCCATCAGAACGATAATAGATGTAATCCCCTGCGGGTATTTCTACCTTCTTCATTCTCTCCGGCAGGTAGCCGGTTACTCTTATGCTTATGTTGTTCTTTGCAATTTTATCTTTTGACGGGCTTACCAGATCGCTCACTGTAATCTGGCCTTCAAGATTCTTTGCAAGTGGATAGATGCCAAATGTTGCCGGTTCGTATTCTCCCGGTGAGCACCAGATGGAGAGTTCGGCTTTATCTGCTTCTGTTTTTTGGGGGACGGTGTTGGGATATATCATCTTCATCCACTCGCGAACAAAGAGGATATACCCCCTGTCCGTATCCTGTTTTGAAAGTGGAAAGAGTTTGGTGGTCTCTTCATATTTTACTTCTTTGAATGCTTTTGCAAAGGCTGCATCCCTGGCAACGGATATCTCTTTTTCAAACTCTGATATCGTTTTTTGTGCCACGGCTTTCTCTTTATCATTATTGCAAGGGAAAACAAGTACGCCGTTTGCACTCCAGTGCTGTTCATAATCATTTTCAGCATAGCAGCCAAAACGAAGGTTTAATTGCCCATCCCTAACTTCTGTTTCAAACTGTGCATGCCCGCATAAGCTGAAATCGCAACTTATGCCTTTTACAACTTGTTTGCCCTCGGCATCTACTGTCATTTTTCTTATGCCGGGTTTCCCGTACATAATATCGCCGGAACAAAGGTATACAAGGTACTTCCCGTTTTTTATATCAACGGCAAACTCTTGATCTAACTGGCTGTGATATACCTTTTGTGAAGCGCAGATGTCTCTGTGAAAATCATCGCATACCTCAATACGTATGCCACGGTCTTGGGAAAAAAGACCCGGCACAATGCCTGCACCAGGCCACCCTTTCTCTCTATACGACGTTCCGCCCTTAAACGGAATCCAACCGTAACCTCTTTCTTTTGTATACACTATTTTTTCATTGACCGGCGTAAAATCTTTCCATACTGGTGAGTTTTCCATGCCGAAATCAAATGCAAAATAACCTCTTTTTTCAGCGGCCTCTGCTGCCGAAAGCAATCTCTTACTTATGCTCTCCGCTTTACGGGTAGCACCTGCCTGTGGTGATGATTCTTTGCCCCAGATTTCGACTTCTGTTACCGTCATATAAGGGCAGCCCGGAGCGGCGGTAAAATCCAGCTTTATCTTATCGCTTGGCTTACCTATAATAAATTCGTTCCATCCGCGTATCGGTTGATTAATCTCTTTTAGCGGTTGCGAACTTGCTTCAAACATTTCGTCCCAGGTATAGATGCTTATCTTTGATATGCCGTGTATCTTTGGTGCCAGCAAAATTTTAACCCGTACTTTTGATATAAAGTATTCTTTCTTTAAATCAAAAAACAGGGAAGCATAGGATTGGTGTTTAGGCCAGTAAACATATGGGAAAGGGGTTTTTCTTTTATAATCATAAGATGTATCGCCGTTGCAGAGGATACCTTCAGTAAAAGGCGTAGGTGTAGTAACCGTTCCTTTTTCATTATGATTTTTGGCAAAACCAGAATCAAATGCCGGCACGGCATAGTACGTTCCACCCGTTTTAAGCATAGGCGCTTTCTTATACTCCGAGTAAGTGGGATTGTTTACCCCGTTTTCTGTTAGCAGGAAATTCTCTTTATTAGCACCAAATCCTGCAGTCATCATACAGAGGGATAATGTGGCATAGCAGAACAGAAGCGTTAGCTTTTTCATTCCTTCTCCTTTATTGAAGTTTATTGAAGCATCACCTTATTGCCTTTTTAAAATTCTCAAATACGGTTGAGTCTATAATTGCGACCATCCAACCCCGGACTCATCTACTATATAGGAACCTGAACCTTTAAGATTAGAATTAGCGAATCTTGTTTTTGTGCACGCTTCTACATGTCCATCTACAAACAGAGCATTTGCAACCGCGTTATGCCTTTTCAAGCTTATTGCACTGTACGGAGGATTCCCGGAAGTTATTGCACTGCTATTAAAATACCATACAGGCAAACCTGAATTAGGAACGTAATTAGTGGCTTCGGTTATAAACACATAGTTTGCAGGTGTGTCCACCTTTTCATAGTGCATAATAACTGTTGCGCCACCGTCTAGTCTCTCTTCATACGGCTCGCGAGATGTACGGCCATATATGGCATAAGTATGCTCATATAGCCAGCTCCTTGCTCCATCTGCTCGGGTATATCTCACATTTAGATTTGTGATCTTGGTATTACCCGGCACAATGGATGGACAGAAAAAGATCTGAGCGCTTGAAACATACTTGTTAGCAAACAGAATTTGTCCCCAGGCTATATCATTAACTCTTTTTACTATAAGACCGTCATAATCCTGAGAATACATCTTAAAAGCCATCCCTATCTGCTTCAGGTTACTCATACATCTGGTCTGCCTGGCCTTCTCCCTTGCCTTTGCAAATACGGGAAAGAGTATGGCTGCTAAAATAGCTATTATTGCTATAACAACTAACAGTTCAATCAGGGTAAAGCCGTCTTTTACCAACCTGGTATGATGCTTCATAATATCCTCCACTATGATTGGGCTATCTGACACCTTGGTAACTTAGAGAATTCCAATATCATAATATAACAGATGCCGGATAAAGTCTCGGAGAATCTTGAATTTTATACAACATCTGCCTTATGCGGTCTTAGGAAATCTTGCCTTTTATAAGGAAATCTTGCGGTAAAGTGAGGGGGTGACTTCTGTGAGAAGCTTAAATGCACGGTTAAATGCAGAGAGGTCGCCAAATCCCACGGTATCTGCCACTGCCATGACTTTAAGATCGGTCTGTTCCAGCAGGCGTTTGGCTTCCGTGATTCTTAGGCGAATCAAATATTTCTGGAAGCCTAGTCCAACATACTGTTTGAACATCCGGGATAGCGAGTAAGGTGACAGACCAAAGTGGTTTGCTATATCAGACAGAGAAATATTCTCTGTAAAAGTGTTATCCAGATAGGCCAGAATATCTTTTATAAGCGGATCGCCTACAGCGTGCTTCTCCCCCACATTCAACCGTGCCCTATCCACAATAACCAGGAATTTTTCTAAGGCATCTACAACAACACTCTTCCAATGTGGATGTTTAAGCCTGCATTCTTCCGCAATCTCCATTATGGACAGCCCAACCATTCCGGCCTGTTTTTCGGAAAGCTTCAGGTGATGCGTAGGTTTTAAGCGTTTCATAATCTCTACAGAAGTAGGCTTGTCCTCAATCATTTTGGGAGAAAAAATGAGCGACATCTTTTTACATCTTGGCGGTTGGATGCGCTGGTAGCTATGAACCTCATTGGCATGGATGACAGCAAGGGAATTATCTTGAAGATTATAGCTGACATTGTTAATGGTATACTGATAGTTCCCCTGGCAGATAAGATGGAATTCCACTTCTGAATGATAGTAGGGTTGATATGAGGTATTGGGCACATTCATTCTTGTGTAGGCAATAACCGGAATATTGTCTTTGAATAACAGTTTTTCCCTATGCCGCGATGATGCTGTCACCAATCTGCCTCCGCTGTTACTATTGCCAGTATACGGATTTTATGTATTATAGCATATAACTTAGGGAAGATTGCGTTTTGGGCTGCCAAAATCGTACAGAGGGGGTGATTTTTGGAAGTCGATATTGCAAACACCCATGGCAACATGATTTGCCGCCGTGGTGGAATCCTCAAAAGCTACTATTAATCATGCTTTAACTGTTCTCCGTTCATACTTTTACAGCAGCCATCCTTGCAACAAGAGACGGCTGCTGTAAAAGTCTACCACAAATCCACCATAGAATTACAGTGGCACAGAGCAGGCTGAATTTATTTTAGCGCTGCCTGAATCTTCATTATCTCTTGAGCCATTCTA
>CALNCU010000183.1 GCA_937875395.1 uncultured Armatimonadota bacterium
CTTGCTTTGGGAAGTATCGCACTTGCATCTACCCATTCTGCGGCGGGCGGAGCCGGGGGAACCTACCGCAGGGCGTGAAAGGCCGGATGCTGGTATTTTATATAGCCTGTCCGGGGCGTCCAGGGGTTGCTATGCGCCCCCTTTCCGGGCTGCACATATCATCTCTGCCTGGTGGAGTGCTAAAACGATACGGCAAGCTTTAGAAGGTCGCTGGCTCCCGGGCCGGTGCCGGTGTCTACAAGGTACAGGTTGGAGTTGGAGTCTGCTGAGATCAGCCCAAAGAGTTTATCGGCCTGCGGTATGTATACGGTGCCAAGGAAGTCGCCATCGGGGCTGAAGGCGTCTATCATCTGCCTCCCGTAGTTGCGGCATGCAAGGAGCGCCCAGACCACTCCGGTACCGGGGTCCACTGCAATATCTGATATAAGGACGGCATCCTCCGGGTAGTCAAATTCCCGGGTCCACGTATGGGTGTTCATCCCCTTGGGAGCTATTTTCCATATTCTGTAGGGCGGCATGCCGTAGCTTACGTACATGTTTCCCTGGGAATCGCAATCCATGTTCACAAAGGCCGGGTCTATCATGCCGCGGTGCCTGGATGGGGCGGGGATGATCTCTACAAGGCTGCCGAACTCATCGTAGATATTTATATGCTCGCATCCGTCTATGCTTGTCATGGCCAGGGTGGAGTAATTGGGGCCCTGGCACAGGCACACAACGCCCGGTACACCGTATTCGCCGGCATACTTGCCGTCCTCATTATACATGGTGACGCCTTCATTTTTAGGGTCGGCTATGGAGAAGGTGGAATCCGGGGCTACTGCAATGCTTGGGGGCATCCGCATATCGTCCTGGTCGCTAAAATCTACTTGGAAGATTCCTACAGGTTGCGGGGACGAGTCAAACTTATACACCCCGGAGTTTGCAATATCGCTTACAAAGATATTTCCATTGGGGTCAATAGCTATATCGTTGGCTTCGATAAATGCAAGATCTAGTGCTTCCGGTATGTTAATCTGCCAGACTATTTCTGCGCTGCTCAATTCCTGCCACCTGCCAATTCTATTAAAATTAAGATATCAAATGAAAACAGATAGGTTTGAATAATAGCAGTATCAATGTCTAACCGTTAATTGAACTATAGCATGGTTTGTCATTCCTGTCCAGGCCTTAACCCCGGCGTACCTTCCCGAGAGGTATGTTTCATACCAGAATTCGGCGGAATAAGCCCCCGGTTTGGAAAGATTCCAGCCAAGTTTGGTTAGATCAACGGTGAAGGAGTGGCTTTCATAGGGCTTAAGAGTAAGGAAATCTTTTTTGAGATGTGCGGGCATAACCTTTAAGCTCCCCTTATGCTCCATGGGCCGCCCTTCGTACTTCATTAAGACTCTGACCGGGAATTGGTTGCTGTTGAAACTGGATGGGAGCGGCTTCATCCACCCGTTCAGGCGGATGCTTTTTTTGCCCCTGTTTGTAATGGTGATTTCAACCTGGGCGGGTTCTCCCAGACGTGCAGACAGCTTCATGGGGGTTACGGAGAGTTTGAGTTCGCCGGTAAGGCCTGTGCGGGCGCCGAGCCCTGTATATTCATCTACATATAGCTGATTGTTTTTTGCTGATAAGCGGTCGGAGAGGCGGTTGCCCGTATATATCCCTGCAAATACGGCAAGCAGCAGTATGGGAAGAACTATCCAGTGCCGTCTTCCTTTGAACCTGCAATTTTTTTTGCCTGACTGGTCATCTTCGGGAATGTTATTATTCAATGTTGCCGCAATCCCCTTATGAACATAAATAAATGATACCACACAGTACCAATTTATGCCAGATGGGTATTCTTGAGTGTCATAAATATTTTACGGCATGCCGGGCTGGTGCTTGCTTTTTTTAGGCGGCCGCCTATGCCTTGAGGCGGCTTTTTTAATCTAAACAGCTTGGACGGGGCTATTCTGCACTCAATTGAAGCGCTGCATCCATAGTCTCTAAGGTTTGCATGGCGCTGTCCAGGCACGTTAGCTTAATCAACCTTTTTATAGAATCGTTGCAGGCCACCAGGTTAACGGCTCCGCCTCTGGATTTTATTTGCTTTGTTGCCGCAAAGAGTGCCGTAAACCCGTTACTATCCATGTAGCTTACGTTACCCAGGTCTATAATAAGATCCCTTGCTCCGGTTTCCATAGCCATATCTATGGCTAGTTTCAGTTCATTTGCGGAACAGGCATCTATCTCTCCTTCAGCCTTTATTACCGGCACTCCAGAGACTTCGCTTACAACAGTTTCAAGTTTGGCATTATCAGGCTGCAAAGCATCTACCACCTTTCATATCTGTTGGAGACTAAAAAAGCACTCCGCGCTTGGCAAGGATTATGAGTATATCGAAGGTGAACGCTGCTGCCCAATGCAATGCAAAGCACGGAACAAACGACTTCGCTCTAAGTGCGATTATACCCAAAATCAACCCCGCGCCAAAGGATGATAAAAATTCCGGGCCGGGTTTTCCGGCGTGCATTATTCCAAATGCCAATGCCTGCGGGATGATAGTCCACCATCCCATAAGCCTCTGCAGTCCAAAGAGCATGAAGCCTCTAAAGAAGAATTCCCAGCAGAAGAGGTACATTCCGTATGTAAGCTCAAAGTAACCGAAGGCCGCTAAACTGAACTCCGCCTGTTTGTATATTGGGTAGTAACTCTGAAACTGCGGCCAACGGGATGCAATAACAAGCAGCGGGAGGAGCATAACAAAACTTATGCCGGAGAGAGTCATACCCGTGCGGAAATCCCCCAGTGTAAACCCGTAGCCGGCGGGTTCGTGCCGCAGCGCAAAGAACAGGAATACCATTGGAAGCCACAAAAGCGCTGCAATATTTGTTACAAGGTATGCATCATAGGCGTGGCCACCCTTGTTGAACTTGAATAGAAAGCACAATACCGCCAGGGATATAATGCCCGTGAATACCGGTGTCCATCTGCTTTTACCCATAGATTGTTCTACCTCCGCCCAATTTGCATGCAGATAGTAATATCCTACATCATCCCTTATCCATTTTCAATATTTGGGCATGTTTAGCTCAGCAGATAGCGGGTATAACAAAGTTAGCGCCCGGTTCTGCCGGATAGTTTTACAAATTTGAATACCGGTAAAAAGATTGAAATGACCGGGCTCATACCCCGGCACAACATACAGGAGGAAACATAATGACACATGAGTTACCGCCGCTTCCCTATGAGTACAACGCTCTGGAACCCTACTATGATGAAGAGACTTTGCGTCTGCATCATGATAAGCACCATGCGGCATACGTCGCCGGCTGGAATGCAGCAGAGGATAAAGTCTCTGCCATGCTGAAATCCGGTGATTTTAAAGGCGCAAAGTCAGCGGCAAAGGAGCTGGCATTCCATGGTTCCGGCGACATTCTGCACACAATCTTCTGGACAAACATGAAGCCGGGAGGAGGCGGCGAACCCTCCGGAGCTCTTGCCGATGCCATAGCCCGGACATTCGGCAGCTTTGATGCGTTTAAGGGACTCTTCATTGCTACGGCAAATGCTGTTGAAGGTTCCGGCTGGGCGGTGCTTGCATACCGCAAGATGGATGATGGCCTTGTGGTTCTGCAGGCGGAGAAGCATGAGAACCTTACGCAGTGGGGGGTAGAGCCGGTGCTTGTGCTGGATGTGTGGGAGCACGCCTATTATCTTAAATATCAGAACAAGCGGCCGGAATGGACAAAGGCCTTTATTGAGCACCTGGTAAACTGGGATAATGTGGCGGAACGTCTTTCTGCCGCAAAGGGTAAGTAACAGAGGCATGGGGGAGTGTAAATCTTGCGCTCCCCCTTTATTCCAGCTTCTTTCTGAACCATACCACGCTAAGAACAAGTATTATAATCCCCAGTGCCGTTAAGGGCGCAATCTGATTCCAGAGAAGAGTAACCCCCGTCCCCTTAAGAAATATCCCTCTTACTATGTCCAGGTAGTAACGCAGCGGTATAGTGTAGGTTAATGCCTGAATTACGGGCGGCATGTTTGCAATTGGGAAGAAGAACCCGGAGAGCAGAAAACTTGGCATCATAATAAAAGAGATTGCCATCATTGCCTGCTGCTGGTTTCTGGAGACTGTAGAGATAAATAGACCTATGCCAAGCGCAGAGAGCAGAAAGAGCCCTGAGAGCAGCAGAAGCAGGACTATGCTGCCTGTAACGGGCACCCTGAAGGCTCTTGTGCCAACCAGAAGAATAAGGAATATATCCAGGTAGCCTATTGCAACATAGGGGAGCACCTTTCCAAGAATAAGTTCATGCTTCCGTATGGGGGTTACAATAAGCTGCTCAATGGTGCCCAGTTCCTTTTCTCTTACAATGGAGAATGCAGTAAGTATCATGGTTATCTGCATAAGTACAAATGCTATAATCCCCGGGACCATATAGTTTTTGCTTTCAAGCGTTGGGTTATACCATACGCGAATCCTGGCATCCACCCCGGACGGCGGCGGACGCCCGAATCTCTTTATGATTATGTTCTCTGAATAGCTGCGGAAGATGGCCTGCATGTATCCCAGCGCCGTTGTGGCAGTGTTGGGGTCGCTTCCGTCTACAATTACCTGCACCTGCGCCGCCGTTCCGCGGGACAGGTCTTTTGCAAAACCCGTTGGAATAACCACCGCCGCCGTGACAGAGCCTCTGTTTATAAGTTCATCAAGGCTCCTGAAATTTGCAACCAGGTATTTGAACCTGAAGTAGCGGGAGGCTGTTATTGTGCTTATAAGTTCCCGGCTTTCCTGGGTGCGGTCAAGATCATACACAGAGGTATCTATATTTGCAATAGTTGTGCTTATTGCATAGCCGTAGATTACAAGCTGAAACACGGGGGCAAAAATGACCATGGGGAGGAGACGCCTGTCCCGGCGGAATTGTAAAAACTCTTTTCTTGCTATGTTGAAGATTCTTGACCACACAGGCATCACCCTTAAATCAGCTTACCCAACTTAAGATGACGGTATTCGGCCTCATTCATCTGTTGTTGGCAGGTCTGGAAGGGATGCTTCGGCCCACGAGCCGGAGGCGTCGCTGCAGAAGCTGGACACGGGCGCAGAGGCATATATCAGCAGAATAAATCATCGCCCTTGGTGTGCTGGTAGAGAGAGCCTCCCCCCGGAGAACCAGTCGTCCGGCGAGAGGCTACTACTTCACCAAAAGTTATGATTTTTAACCATGCTTCGGCAGCGGCGTGCTTTGCACTCTGCGACCGAAGTATCACCCCGGGGGTTGGTGTCCCATGCTTCGGCAGCGGCGTGCTTTGCACTCTGCGACCGAAGTATCGCCTTGGGGGGTGATGCCCCATG
>CALNCU010000184.1 GCA_937875395.1 uncultured Armatimonadota bacterium
AATACTTGGAAAGCATCCTGTAACAGGAGTGAGAGAGCCAATGCGCCCGGTAAGGCATGGGTAAGCGGAATCGGCAGCAAAGGCGAATTGTAACATCTTGAGATATTGGAATCCCAAGTATGCGGAGAAGAATCTTTTAAATCAACCTGAAGATTCCTGTGTGGATGAGTAGTGCCATGCAGGGAAAAGAATGAGAGCTGTCTTCAAACAGGCAGCTCTCATTTCTATTATGGGATGTTCCATATCTCCAGCGCCCGGTCAGACGCACAGATGAATACCAACCCAGAGTCCATATTAACAGAACGCAGGTTCGATTACTATAATACACACACGGCAAGAGAACTATGCCTTGTGAGGTTGTATATAGAACATGAGTTCAGTGGTGTGGTTGTACATTTCAAGCTTCTGTGCATCCTTTGAGCAGTTGAGGAATACGGCACTTGTCGGGAACCGGTGCTGGTCTCGCAGATCTACGGCAGCGAGGAGCGTCTGTTTCATCTGGTTGGAACCTCTGCTGGCGGCAATTCGGGGCGAGGGTAGTTGGGCGGGATGGTGCCGTGATAGCGCAGATTATATCCCAGCGACGTAAGGGCATAAGAACCCTTAGTCGTATGTACGCCGGAAATCCTAAAGCTTGACATAGGGTATCGTTTTTAATCAGAGGCGCTAGACTGTGTGGACTGGCCCACGAAAAACGGACACATAATCAGGCAGCATGCTTTGCTACATTTCGGATGAGCTTGCGAGGCGTGTTTATACGGCGTTCCAGAATGCACCTGCTAAAGACGGTGAAGAGCATCGGCAGATAAAGCGTGCGTTGGCAAAAGCATGGGAATGGGGTGTCTTAATGGAAAAAGGCCGGGAGAGTGTCTATGCCGAGATAGATAGTGCCGTAAATGCAATACGGCAACTGTTTGGTTAAAAAGGCAGCACCCCGTAAAGCCAGAGCAGGCACCGTAGCTATGATCTGACTACACTCCAGGGGACATCGGCGAGCCCTTGCAACTGGCTCTACCGCCGTGCCCCCACTCTTCGCGCAGGCGCTTTAACTTTATCAAGGGCTCTGAATTTTGCCACACGCATCCCTTAGAGGCCCAATCGCAAGCATGAGGGGAGCATGCGATTATTTTAGTACTTTATTACCCCACACCCTACGCGGAGATTACGACAGGACGCTACCAGGTGTCATTCGGTGCGTGCATACGTTCCTGCTGAGGTTTGCAATACATATCCGGGAGGTACCATATCTGAGAAGCACATTGCAAAGTGGGTGATGCCGATGCAACAGAGATCTCGGCGAATAGTAACAATTGCGGGAATAGTTGCCCTGACCATTGCAGGCATACTTGGGCTTGTTTCATACAGGGCAACGCAGATTGTCAATGCCAATTACGAATCCCAGTGCGCCAGGTGGTGGGCACTCGCAGCTGGCGGATACGAGGATTTTGCCAACCAGATTCTCAGTCTGGAGATAAATGCATCATCGCGGGCGTCTGTGCGCCATAATGCTAAAGTCCAGTTGCAGAACCTGAACAGCATTACTCTGGCAGGAGAAGTCCCTTCAAGGCATAAACGGTTTCACACTCTCTTTATGGATGCGGTTGACGCGAGCGAGCGTTACTACCAGG
>CALNCU010000185.1 GCA_937875395.1 uncultured Armatimonadota bacterium
TCTGCTATCCGTGGCACGCGGCAGGGCGTATTGCCGCCTTTGAATCCGTGCAGGCAGGGTATGCCACCAATTTCTGGGGTAAGATTGGCGGAAGGTACTCCTCACCTATCCCCGGGAACCCGCTGCGCATTGCGCGCGTGGGCGGCGATTTCTTCTTCCGTCTCCCGGGCACGGGGAGGGCGCCTTTTTTGGGGATTATTGCAGGTAAAGCGGCAAGGCGTGCCAGGGAGGGTTCTCCTTATGTTACGCATTAGCAGGTGCCCGGATATTAATGCTTCGTCCACTGCAGTCAGGGGTGTGCTATGTTAAAAGGGTTGAGGAATATATTGCGCAAGTTATTCAGGGTAGACATGTGGACAATAGGTATAGCCTACCAGCCCATCCATGCTTTTTTAGACCCCAAATCAAGCCCCCGCATTTACTGGCTGCCCATGAAGAGAAAGGATATCTTTGCCGCCGATCCGTTTGGCGCGGTAGTAGACGGCCGCCTTTGCATCCTTTGTGAGAAGTTTGATTTCAGAAAAGATAAGGGCATTATTGCAGCCCTGGAATTTGACAGCCGGTCTCTTCTGCCCGGGTTTTATGCGGTTCTTGATTTTCCAAGCCATATCTCCTACCCGTATCTTATAGAACATGAAGGCAACCATTACATGATCCCGGAGACATCTGCAGATATGGAAGTAGCGCTTTTTAAGGCAGAAAGATTCCCAAATCGCTGGGAGAAGGCGGGGGTGCTGATAGAAGGCGTTGCGGCAGTGGATTCCACCGTCTTTAAGTACAACGGCAGATGGTGGATGATGTTTACAGATGGAGCAAGCGGGCCTAACAACCTTCTCCACATCTGGCATGCCCCGGACTTACTTGGCCCGTGGGAGGCGCATGCGGCAAACCCCGTAAAAGATGACATCTTCTCCTCCAGGCCCGGAGGCACCCCGTTTGAGTATGACGGCGCTCTCTACCGTCCCGCACAGGATTGCTCCCGCACTTACGGAGGCGCCATTGTATTAAACAGAGTCCTTACGCTCACTCCCACAGAGTTTGCGGAAGAGAAGGCAACAGTAATTCGGCCGCAAAAAGACAGCCCGTGCCCGGATGGATTGCACACCCTCTCCTCCGTAGGCGGGATAACGCTTATAGATGGAAAACGCTGCCAATTCAATTCAATAGCATTAAAGGTTGCGCTTATCCAAAAAGCCGCAAGCCTTATAAATGGGCGCAGGAGGGCCGGGCAAAGCACTGTTTCGGCACATCCGGCAAACGGGTAAAAGTGCGTAAGAGGAATTATACCGCCCTGTCTGTTTGGCGCTCAACATATCTTGGCTAGGAGGAGGACTGGTTTGGCTGTTACCCTTCATGGTGCTAATGAATCCCATTCTGTAGAAGAGACCGTCTATCCGCTGGATATCTCCATAATAATCCCCGTGTATAACGAGGAGGAGAACCTGGCCCTTCTCTACCAGGGGATGAAACCCGTCCTGGAGGGGCTTGGCAGGAGTTTTGAGATAATCTTTGTAGACGATGGCAGCAGGGACGGTTCTCCCCAGGTGCTTGCGGCGTTAAATGCAGCCGATGCAAGGTGCAGGGTTATACGCTTCAGGCGCAACTTTGGGCAGACGGCCGCCATGTCTGCAGGGTTCTCCTATGCAAAGGGCGCCGTTATTATCACCCTGGATGCAGACCTTCAGAACGATCCCGGCGATATCCCCATGCTGCTTGAAAAGATTGATGACGGCTATGACGTTGTAAGCGGCTGGCGGATTCATAGAAAAGACAAGTTTATTACGCGCCGGTTGCCGTCCATATGCGCCAACTGGCTTATCTCCCGTATCACCGGGGTAAAGCTGCACGATTACGGGTGCACCTTAAAAGCCTACAAGAATGAGGTTGCCCAAAACATAGATTTGTACGGAGAGATGCACCGGTTCATCCCCGCCCTTGCAAGCTGGATGGGTATAAGCGTGACGGAGATACCCGTAAGCCACCACCCAAGGAAGCACGGAAAATCCAAGTACGGGCTCTCCAGAACCTTGAGAGTGTTTCTAGATTTAATAACCGTAAAATTTCTGCTCAGTTATTCCACAAAACCGCTGCAGATGTTTGGCTCCGTGGGAGTGCTGGCTTCTGCTATGGGCTTTAGTATAGCGGCATACCTGTCATACGATAAACTCTTTCGCGGGAATCCGCTCTCAAACCGCCCCATGCTCTTCCTGGCCATCCTTATGATACTTGTAGGGATACAGTTTATTACCATGGGGCTCCTTGGTGAGATGATGGCGCGCATATATCATGATGAGCAGAAGAAACCTATCTATGTAATTAAGGAAATTCTTGAATAGGGCGCCAGAGGCCCGTGAAAAAGAGGCGTCCATGGAGAATTTCAAGCGAAAAGCATTAATCTCGCTAATAAGCTCTTACGCATCACAGTTTGCCACAACGGCCACCAACCTGGCTACAAAGCTCATCCTGGCACACCTTATAGCGCCGGGAGATCTTGGCGTCTATGCCAAGGCTCTCTTTGTGCAGTTGGGCCTGGAGATGCTTATGGATATGGGGGTTACCCAGCATGTAGCCAGGGAGAACCACCGCCCATACGGAGCCTATCTTGTAATACGGGTTGCCGCCGCCCTGATTCTTATAGCCGCCGTGCAGATATTTGGCGGAGTGTTCTCTGTATGGGGCGCAGAACTTCCAAATGTCTCCCGGGCGCTCTCTATAATACTGCTTATAAAGGCCCTCTCCGGCGTTCCCAACCTCTACCTGGAACGGGAACTCATGATCCAAAAATCCGTGCTGCCACAGCTCCTCCGGCTGTTTACAAACGGTGTGGTAAGCATAATTCTGGCACGGCTTAACTTTGGAGTATGGGCGCTTGTCTGCGGCGCGGTTACGGGCGAATTTACGTTTGCCGTGTTTATGTGGAGGTCTGCGTGGGCCTATATTCCCATAGATATCACATGGAGGCACGGCGGCACGCTTATCTGGGAGAGCCGGCACCTGTTTGCCATCTCCCTTATGGGGTTTGCGTTGCAGCAGGGAGACATAGCCATAACGGGATCGCTCCTTCCAAACAAGCAGGTAGGGTTTTATGCAATGGCGTACTCGCTTGTAATAATCCTCTCCAAAGTGGTAGAGGCCGCCGTTTACCGGGTTATATACCCGCTTTTTTGCGAATACCGCGACAACATCTCAGACCTGGGAAACATATACCGGCGGGCCACGCTTGCCGTCTATGCCCTAGAAGCGCCCATATATATGTTCCTTATTTTTAACGCCCGGGTGATTATACCGGCCCTGCTGGGAGAGAAGTGGCGCCCGGCGGTTCCCATTATACAACTGCTCTCCATCTACGGCATAATAAACCCCCTCCCAACGTTTGGAAATGAGATTTTGAGAGCAAAAAAGCAGGACAGGCTTCTAACGCTCTCCAATGTAATAGGCTCCGTTACGCTTATTGTGAGCGGTTACCTGCTTACAAAGAGTCACGGCGCCGAGGGGATGGCAATTGCCAAGTATATTGTAATAGGCAGCATACCGGTGGTCATGTCTCTCTACAGCAGCATAAGGCAAGATTTAATACTGCTTGTGGGGCAGCTTGCGCTTGTCTACTCCATTGCAGTTGTTGGTATAGGCATTGTGAGCCTGGGGTTCTCTTTCTCTGCCGCGGCGCAGGTTGCGGCAGGCACTCTTTTTATACCACTGATCTGGATTATCTACTACTATATGTTCGGCAGTGAGATAGGAACCGGGGCTCTTAGAAACCTGCGTGCAGATACGGTAAGGGTTACAGAAGCAGACTGACGGATGCGGGAATATTACTATCCAAATAAATTATTGAGAGGCAGGATAAATGCATAATCAAGGGCCGGGCATAGAGGGAATGAGAGAGGGTGCAGGCCAAAGGGTTGCCACCGGTCAAAGACCCGCCGAGCGGCAGGGAATGTACGGGCTTGCGCCGGCCGTTCTTTTTGTGGCGCTTGCCTTTTTTATGGCATATTTTGTCACCCATTTTTCAGCGTATTTTGTTGTTGCGGCCATGATAGCGCTCCTTCTTGGGATGATCCTCTCAAAAGACCTTCAGCGGGGGATGTTCCTGTATATCTGCATAGCCGCCCTCGCCTTTGGAGAGTCCCCCCAGGTGCAGAGTTCTACCGGCCGATACGGCGCGGGCATTATGCCGTCACAGCTTTTGCTGGCCTTTATTGCCGTACTGTGGATTGGGCGGATGCTCTTTATGCAGGAGAGGGTAAGGCTGGTCTATTCAAGGCTGAACCTGCCGTTTATCCTCCTGGGGGTATCATCCATAATCTCCTTTATAGTCGCCAATACCTTAAACCCGCCTGCCGGATTGCTTATACATCAAAAACTCATCACCCAGGCGGCAGAGATGGGGCTGCTCTTCTGCTCCATACTGGCATTCATCCTCTCCACCAATCTTTTTCATGATATGCGGTGGATAAACCTGGCGTTTGCCCCCATGATCCTTCTGGGATTGTATACCGCCACGTGGAGCATTACAGATTTTGCAATGCCGGCACAGGTACTCTGGCCCACATTGCTGCTCTCTATTTCTGCGGCGTTAGTCTATGCCCGCCTGCTCTTCAAATATCCGGGCGGGGTGCGGGGGATACTCCTGCTGGCTGTATTCCTCTTTATGATTATAGGGATTGCAACGGATGCTACCTGGGCTTCCGGCATAACGGCAACAACGGTAATGGTTCTGGTTATAAGCGCCTACAAGTCAAGGCTTCTATCTGCAGGTATAGCAGCAGCCGTCCTTGTAGTGCTCTTTGTCTATCCGGGGGTCTTTCCATCCATGGTGGCGGAGGCCTTAAGCTCGGGGGATTTTGACCGGTTTATTATCTGGCGCGATGCCTTGAACATGCTTGTGCATGTAAACCCCATAACCGGCGTGGGCCCGGGAAACTACTACGCTTATATATACGATTACAGCACCGTCTGGTACGGAATCAACACCTATATTACGGCGCATAACAACTATATACAGTTTGCGGCAGAGCTGGGGATTGTGGGAATCACGCTGCTTTTGTGGGTTATCGCCGCCGGCATAAGGACGGGTATGGATAACGTGCGCCGGGCATTGCCGGAGATCAGGTGGTTCTGCATTGCCGGGACGGGGATATTTGCCGGTATAGCCGTCGCCGCCGTTCTGGGAGATTATCTTTTGCCTAACCGTGCCAATAACGGCATCATTACCTTTGGGACAGCCGTTTACACATGGGTTATTCTTGGCGCAGGCGTGGCGGCGGCAAATATAAAGAAAGATTCGGACGGGGAGAAAGATGAAAGACTTGTCCATAGCAATAGTAAACTGGAACACAAGTGATCTGTTGCACCAATGCCTGCTCTCTGCAAAGGAATCCTGCAAGGGCACGGATTATGAGATTATAGTTGTAGATAATGCCTCTTCAGACGGCAGCCCGGAGATGGTGGAAGAGGAGCACCCGGATGTTTTGCTGGTAAGAAATCCCATAAACCAGGGATTTGCCGCCGCCTGCAACCTTGCATACAAGTACAGCAGCGGCCGGTATTTTTTGCTGCTCAATACAGATACCATAGTCATCAAAAGCGCCCTGCCGGACATGGTGGGCTTTATGGATACACGCCCCAATGCCGGCGCCGCAGGATGCCGTCTTATCAACCGCGACGGCTCTCTGCAAAGATCATGCAGCTGTTTCCCCGGGCTTATGACGGAACTGTTTGATGCTCTCTACCTTTCCAAAATCTTCCCAAAGAGCCGGCTGTTTGGCGCGTATGCCATGTCTTACTGGGATTTTGCCGATGAGAGGGAGGTGGATTTTGCCGGCGGGAGCTGCCTTATAGTCCGCAGGGAAGCAATAGAAGCAGTAGGCCTGCTGGACGATGGATTCTTTATGTATGCAGAAGAGGCGGATTGGTGCTACAGAATGCGCGCGGGCGGATGGAAGGTCTGCTACTACCCGGGCGCAAGCGTAATTCATCTGGGAGGGGAGAGCGCCAAAAAGTACGGCAGCCAGATACTCCTTCACTTATACACAAGCCGCAACAGGTTCCTGCGCAAGCACAGGGGGAGTTATGTGGCCGGGGTTCACAGGGCTATTGTGGCTCTGGGGGCCCTCTGCCGCATGGGGGCATACTATGTTGGGCGGGCCGCGGGCAGGGGCGAGCCGGATTTTATAAAGTTCCAGAAAAGCCTCTTTGCCTGGGCGGCAGGGCGGGAGGTGTAAGGTGAGGGTAGGGATAGATGCCAGGTTTCTCACGCACTCCCAGCGCGGAGGATTTAAGGCCTACACGCACTCCGTAGTGGCTGCGCTTGCCCTTGTAGACCGGGAGAACAGCTACATCCTGTATACAGATAGAGAGTGCGCAGAAGATTTGGCCCTTCCTTCCAACTTTAAGATAAAGCCCGTTCCGGGGACGCACCCAATAATAAGGGAGCAGGTGGTGCTCCCGGTTGTTATGCAAAGAGACGGGGTGGAGCTTGCGCATTTTCTTTGCAACACGGCGCCCGTGGTTCCGCTTGTGTCCATGGCGGTGACCATCCATGATACCATCCCCTTAAGGCCCGGCAGGTTTGAGGCCGGACAGGATTTGCACACCCGCATGCTTCATAGGTATTGGAGAGGCGTAATACCCGCAGCGGCCAAAAAATCCAGGCTTGTTATTACCAATTCCAACTACGTGCTTCATGATCTGGGAGCCGCATTTGCTCTCCCTGCCCACCGCCTCTGCGTTGTTCCGCTTGAGGTGAACCCCGCCTTCTCTTCCCAGGCGCCCGGCACTATGCCGGATGGAGTAGGCTCCGGTGACATGTATATCATGGCCTTTGCATCTCGCGACGGTAGAAAAAATCACCAGGCCGCCATAGAGGCCCACGCAATGCTTCTGCCGAGCTTTCCGGAGCTTAAACTGGTGCTAGTCTGCTCACATCCCGGCATAAAAGAGAAGGTGGGGGACAGACAGGGGTTGCTGCCGCTGGGCTCCGTCTCCACAGAGGAACTTATCTGGCTCTACAGAAACGCCCGCGCCCTTATATTCCCTTCGTTTGATGAGGGTTTTGGGCTTCCGCCGGTGGAGGCCATGGCGTGCGGAACCCCGGTTGTTGCATCAAACGCCGGGTCTTTGCCGGAAGTCACGGGCGGCTGTGCGGCCCTTGCATCTCCTTCTGATTGGAAGGGATTCGCAGAAGGCATCCGCCTTATTCTGGAAGATGATGCCGTAAGGGGTAAGATGGTAGAGATGGGACTCCGTCACGTAAAACGGTATGCAAGGGAGAGCATGGGCCTGGAGCTTGTTGCCGCCTACCAGCGGGCTGCGGCAGAAAGGAGGGTTCCGCCATAGAAATTCTATTTTTAACGCAAATCTGCCCCTATCCTCCAACAAACGGGGGGGCGGTAAAGACATACAATATACTCAAACATCTATCCGGCAGGCACAACGTTCACTTGCTCACCTTTATCCGCGGGGCGCATGAAGCGGCTGACCTGGGCCACCTTGCCGGGATGTGCCGGTCCGTTGACTATGCCCCCATGCCGCGCTCCAAAGGGCTGAACGCATACCACGCGGCAAAGAGCCTGCTTCTTGGGGACTCCTTTATTATTTCAAGGGACAGGCAGAGTAAAATGCACTCGCTTGTCTCACAGGGGATGCTTCGCACGCCGGACCTTATCTATGCAGACCACCTGCAAATGTTACAGTACGTGCCGCCGAATGCCCCCTGTCCGGTGCTTTTGGATGAGCATAACGTGGAGTGGCGCATTATAGAACGCATGGCTGCGGCCGGGATGCGCTGGGCGGAGAGGCGTTTTGCCGCCCTTGAGTGGCCCAAGCTTAAGGCATGGGAGCTTAATGCCTGCCGCCGTGCAGATATGGTGCTCTCCGTAACGGAGGGCGATAGGGGGATTCTGGTTGAAAACGGAGTCCCGGCAGAGCGGGTGAAGGCTCTTCCAATAGGTGTGGATACCGGCTTCTTCCGTCCCGTTCCGCTTAAGAAGGAATCCGGCATCATCTTAAGTTTTGGCACCATGTCCTGGCCGCCCAACGTGGATGCCGTGCTCTACTTTGCGCAAAGCATCTACCCGCTCATCCGCGCCCGCGTCCCGGGGGTGCGGTTTAAGGTTGTGGGCGCAAATCCTCCCAGGGAGATACGCCTGCTCCCCCTGGCCGATCCATCTATAGAAGTTACAGGTTTTGTAGAGGATATACAGGACGCAGCGTTGGATGCGGCGGTCTTTGTTGTTCCGCTAAGGATTGGGAGCGGGATGCGGGTGAAAATCCTCTCTGCCATGGCGATGGGGCTGCCCATAGTCACCACCCATGTAGGCTGCGAGGGGATTCTGATGCGCCACCGGGAACAGGCGCTTATTGCAGAGAGCCCGGAGGAGTTTGCCGGCTCTGTTGCAGAACTGCTTGGCAATTGGGATATGAGGGTGCAGCTTGGCGCCGCTGCCAGATTGATGGCAGAGGAGACATACTCCTGGCCTCCCATACTTGCTCAACTGGACAAAGTGCTTGATAATCTTGCCCCCCGGTAAAACCATTGGAGACAATACTTCGGCAGCGGCGTGCTTCGCGCTCTGCGACCGAAGTATCTCCCTCTATAATTAATTTGGTGAGCCGCCAGACTAATCCAGGGGGTTTGGGGGAAAGGAGCACACCTCCGGAGATTAAACCTTCGTGGGCAGGCATGCGCCGTATGTATTTGCGCAAGGGAAGCCGGTTTGGGGAGATAGGCACGGCTGCAAAACCATATGTTGTCCGGGCAGCAATATACTGCAAGTCAGGTATAGTTATATATTATGTTTTATCATAATATGCGCGGGGTATTTTTATCTTGGCAGTGTTGCATCCGGGCGTAGTAGACGGCATCGCCTGCCGTGCAAGCATCAATTATTACCGGCTATATGGAGAACTGGCATGCGTATACTCTTTGTAACCCCGTATGTGCCGTCACTTATAAGGGTTCGTCCGTACAATTTAATAAAACATTTATCCCGCCGACACGATATCACGCTTGTTGCTCTTATGCAGGGCGATCCGTCGGAAGAAGATGCAGTAGAAGAGATGCGCAGTTATTGCGAGAAGGTATACCTTCTTCCTGTAAGTAAATGGAAGGCACTTGTAAGCTGCGGCGTAAATCTTTTTGGGAGGGCGCCGCTTCAGGCGGCGTATACATTCACCCAGAGCGGGCGCAGATTTATCTTGCAGGTGGCGGAGAGCGGTCAGTTTGACCTGGTGCACGTAGAGCATATACGCGGAGCGCATCTTGTACTGGGCATAAAGGGAATCCCCCGCGTCTTCGATTCCGTAGATTGCATCACCCGGCTTATAAAACAGCGTCTGCGGGATGAACGCGCCCTTACCGGAAGGCTCTTAAACCGCGAGGAGCTTTTTAAGATGCGTAATTACGAACCCCGGATTGCAAGCTTGTTTGATGGCATTGTCATGACTACGGAGCGGGACAGGCGCGTTCTTGGACACCTTATCCGCCGTTTGGAAGCAAGGAAGGACAGCGCAGAAAGAGTTCATGTGGTTAGAAACGGCGTAGATCATGAATACTTCAAGCCCATGGAAGGAAATCTGCAGAAGGATACGGTGGTCTTTAGCGGAAAGATGGGTTACTACCCAAACGCGGCGGCCGTTCTGCGGTTCTACCAAGAGGCGTTCCCACTTATTCGCCGGGAGAATCCCAGGGCCAGGTTTAAGATAGTGGGGAGCAATCCTCCGGAGGCCGTGCGCAGGCTTTCTTCAGACCCGTCCGTGGAAGTTACGGGCTATGTGGATGATATACGTCCGCATATATCATCTGCCGGCGTGGTTGTGTGCCCCATGACGGTGGGCGTGGGGATACAGAACAAGATGCTTGAAGCCATGTCCATGGAGAAGCCGGTGGTGGCAAGTTCCGTGGCTAGCAGGGGCATCCCCGATGCTGTGGACGGCCGGCACCTTATGCTTGCCGATACGCCGGAAGAGACAGCCGGTTGCGTGCTTGATATTATGCGCAATTACAGGCACGGCGTGCTTATAGGCAAATCTTCGCGCAGGCTTGTGACAGAAAATTACAGTTGGGAGAGTGTAATCCGCGTACTTGAGGGAATATACAACAGTGTCTTTTACGAATACAAGCATAACTCTGCGCGTGCAGCATGATAAAGCAGATTGGAGAGATATTCTTATGGGAACGCTGGATTCAATAAAGACAACCCAACCCAAGACTGCGGCGTGCAGGATTTCCCCCTGGTATGCGCCGGTGAAGAGGCTTATGGATATTGCAATAGCCGCCACTATACTCACAGTTGCGCTTCCGGTTCTTCTGCCCATAGCGCTTATTGTTGTGCTGGACAGCCCGGGCCCCATCTTTTACAGGCGGCATGTAGTGGGAAGGCACGGAAAGCCCTTTTATGCTTTTAAGCTTAGGACAATGGTAGAAGAGAGCGATCTATCCTACATTACGGACGGCGGGCGAAGGGAAGAGTTTAAGAGCCGGTACAAGCTTAGGAAGGACCCAAGGGTCACCCGTGTAGGCAGATACCTGCGCAAGGCCAGCATAGACGAGCTCCCCCAGCTTATAAACGTGCTTAAGGGAGAGATGAGCCTTGTAGGGCCGCGCATGATCTCTTTCCCGGAACTGGAAAAGTTTGGTCCCTGGCAGGATAAGATTCTGGAAGTAAAGCCGGGGATAACGGGCCTGTGGCAGGTGAGCGGGCGGAGCAACCTGGAGTACGATGACAGGGTGCGGCTTAACGTATACTATGTGGATAACAGGTCTGTTATGCTTGATGTTATAATCCTTGCAAAGACGATTCCGGCGGTTATCTCTGCAAAGGGCGCCTACTGATGCAGGTTGAACATGGACGGTATTCCCCCGTGCAAGGTGCATCAACCCCCCTGGGAGATACTTCGGTCGCAGAGTGCTTTAGCACGCCGCTGCCGAAGCCCAGGACGGTAAAGTCCCCCGGGAAGATACTTCGGTCGCAGAGCCGAAGGCGTCGCTGCCGAAGCCCATGTAGATAATTAAGCACCCTGCGGTGATTTATCATGGCTTCGCCCGCCGCAGACCGGGTGGATGTAGGTTGTTAGGTAGATTGGTTTTCGGTTAATCCCTCCGGGAGCCTAACCCGCCCCCCCGCCTATGCTCCTCTCCGGCACACCCGGGCCTCATATCTCTGTTGCTGACAGGCCTGAGAGGCGTGCGAATGTCAGGGATTTACAAGATGCCTTGGCCCATGAGCCTAAGGCGCTGCCAAAGCGAAGGACGGCAAAACCCCCGAAGCTGAATACGGGCGGGCGCAGAAACCCGCCCCGGAATATTCCCCCGGTGCTATGCTTTGGCTTTGTAGTATAAAAACAAAAGACTCCCCTTCCAACAAAAAGAGGGGGAGTCTTGTTTTGTAAGTTAAGATTTGGCCTACCTGACTTCTGCTCCGGGGGCGACGTCTGCATCCGGAGTAAGAAGCACCGCCCGCCCTTCCGTATCTGCGGCAAGGAGCATTCCGCGGGATTCAACACCCCTTATCTTTGCGGGCGCCAGGTTTGCCACTACCACTACCTGCTTCCCAACAAGCTCATCCGGGGAGTACCACTGCGCAATACCCGCCACCACCTGCCGGGGTTCTTCTTCCCCAACATCTACGGTGAGCTTAAGCAGTTTATCCGCTCCGGGAACCCGCTCTGCGGTTAGAATCTTGCCAACCTTAAGCTCCGTCTTTTTAAAATCATCAAAGGTAAGGTACTGCGGCGCCTCTTCTGCTTTTTGCTCCATTTTCTTCTCCTTCTCCGCCGCCGGCGCTTCTGCCCGGCGCTTTGTATCTATCCTTGGGAAGATGGGCCTGGGCGCATGTGTCTGCGTGCCGGGGAGAAGCCCTCCCCAACTGCCTGCATCCTCCCATTTTGCTTCTGTTAATGGGCTATCTATTCCAAGCTGCTCCCAGATGGCCTCTGCCGCGCTGGGCATGAACGGCGAGATAAGTATGGCAACAGACCGTACTGTTTCAAGCACGGTATAGAGCACGGTATTCAGTTCTGCCGCGCATGCTTCATCCTTTGCAAGCTTCCAGGGGGCCTGATCTTCCATGTACTTGTTTGCCCGGCCTATAACCGTCCATATGGCCGCCAGAGCATCCCCAAACTGCAGCTTGTCCAGGTATTCCGCAACCTCTGCCCCCGTAGAGGTTACAAGATTTATAATCTCCTGCGCATCATGGCTTACGGGGCCGGGGGTGGGGATGATGCCCTCCCTGTAGTTGTGCAGCAGCGGGAGCGTGCGGTTTAGCAGGTTGCCAAGATCGTTTGCCAAATCTGCGTTGAAACGCCCTATAAGGCCGCTCACGGAAAAGTCTCCATCCAGCCCAAAGGTGACTTCCCTTAAAATAAAGTAGCGGATGGCATCAACTGCTATATCTATATCTGCGCCGGACATGGCTGCAATCTCTTCCGCAAGTTTTATGGGGGAGATGGCGTTCCCCTTGGATTTTGATATCTTCTCGCCTTCTATTGTCCAGAAGCCGTGCGCAAAGACTTTTTTGGGTAGCTCTACCCCAAGGCCCATGAGCATTGCGGGCCACAGGGTGGAGTGGAACCGCACAAATATGTCCTTGGCCATAAGTTGTAAATCTGCCGGCCATATCTGCGCAAACTCATCTTCATTCTGAAGGTATCCGGCCACGGTGAGGTAGTTTAAGAGGGCGTCAAACCAAACGTAGATCACCTGCGACGGGTCGCCGGGAACGGGTATCCCCCATCCGTAGGCGTCGCGGGTTATGCAGGTGTCGCGGAGCCCGGCCTTTATAAAGCTTACTACCTCGTTCTTGCGGAACTCCGGGCCAAGGAAATCCGGGTGCTCTTCTATGTATTTTAGAAGCCTATCTCCATAGGCGGAGAGGCGGAAGAAGTAGTTCTCTTCCTCTATCCAGCGCACGGGCTTTCTGCACTCTGGGTTTGGGCAGCGCCCGTCTTTAACCTCTCCTTCGCGGAAGAAGGTTTCGTCAGAGATGCAGTACCAGCCTTTGTAGACGTCTTTGTAGATATCTCCGCTATCAAGGAGCTTCTGGAAGGCCGCCTCTACCACCTTTTTGTGACGGGCCTCCGTTGTGCGGATAAAGACATCGTAGGTGATGTGCATCTTATGCCAGACTTCCTTGAACTTGGGGACTATATCGTCCACAAATTCCTGCGGGGACATACCGTTTGCCTCTGCTGCCTCCGCCACTTTGGGCGCGTTCTCATCCGTACCGGTGGCAAAGAGCACGTTGTATCCCTGCAGGCGCTTGAACCGGGCGACTACATCGGATGCCACGGTTGTAGATGCGTTTCCCACATGGGGAACATCGTTTACATAATAAATAGGTGTTGTTATGTAGAAGGTTTTTTGGGACATGCTGCACGCTCTTCCATTATTTATTCAGATTTTTGCTGTTTGGGTTTTCTGCGTCTGTTTCTTCTTCTGTGGCTGCCGCCGTTACCTGCCGGCTGCTCCGCCCCCGCAGGGTTCTCCGGCTTTGATGGTTCCGCAGGTTTTTGAGGCTCAGCCTCAGCCTTTACGGGCCTTACCGGGAAGGGCTTTCCGCCGTTAATTCTCTCCGGCTGCTTTGCCTGGGGAGCCTCTGCAAGCCGTGTTTGGTTGTACCTTGCGCATTCGTCCTTTGCAGGGCATCCGCAGGGTTCATCTGCCTCCGGGTGTATTGAAAGATGCAGCACGGAGCCACTTTCAAGCTGAACGCTGTATGTCTCCTTAATAATGTTCAGCTCTACAACCTTGCCGCATCCCTCCTTGGTGTCTACCATAGAATTTATGGCGGGAAACTTCTCTTTTGCCTCTTTATACATGGGATACTCGTACTTAAGGCAGCACATAAGCTTTCCGCAGACGCCGGAGAATTTAAGCGGGTTAAGGAAGAGGCACTGTTCCTTTGCCATCTTCATGGAGACGGGTTCAAAGCCGTTTAAAAACGTGGTGCAGCACATCTGGCGCCCGCACGGGCCCATGCCGCCAAAGAGCTTGGCCTCATCCCGGACGCCCACTTGGTGCAGTTGCACCTTTGTTCTAAGCGCCCCCGCAAGGTCTTTTACAAGCTCCCTGAAATCCACCCTGGATTCTGCAGAGAAGTAAAACGTAACCTGGGAGCCGTCAAAACAGTACTCCGCATCTATAAGCTTCATCTGCAGGTTATGCTGCTGCACCTTCTGCAGGCAGATGGAAAAGGCCTGTTTCTCTTTGCTGTGGTAAGATTCGGCACGTTCTATATCCGCCTGCGTAGCCTTTCGGATTATCTTTTTAAGGGGAGAGACTATCTCTTCCTCTAAAACATCCTTGGGGGCTATGGTAACTTCGCCAAACTCTATGCCCCGGGCGGTCTCTGCAATTACGGGATCGCCCTCAGAAAGTGCTATACCGGCCGGATCAAAGTAATAGGCCTTTCCAGATTTTCTAAAATTAACGCCCACAACGAGCGGCATATTATTTTCACCTTATAAGGAAGTTGCCCAACAAAACGGGCATTGTAGATAATTCTAGCACAGTTTTTATAGCACAATCAAGTTTTGGAAATCAGGGAAGCGGCATGGGCTGCAGATACCTGCCGCTCAATACCAGATTGTCAAAGCACAGATGTTATCAAAAACAAAAGGCAAATAAAAAAATAGTATGTCCAACTTTGGATTAAGGCATGCCCCCTGTGCTATTCCTTACAGCAAGAGGCAGGGAAGCGGCGCGGGCGGATAAGATTGGCAGAGAGCAGCAGTTCCTGGTCTGCAAGCGCAAGTAGAGTAGACCCGTCAAAGAGCAGCCTATGATCTTCCGATAGCACCAGCGTTCTATCAGATACCTCTGCCACAAGGCCCAGGTCGTGGCTGGCCAAAACAAGCGTCACCCCGGAGGCTTTAAGGCGTAGGATGAACTCCGCAAGCCACTCCTGCGTGCGCGGGTCAAGGCCGGCTCCCGGCTCGTCCAGAAGAATAACTTTTGGGGCGCAGGTAAGGATGCTTGCCAGCGCCACCTTCTTCTTCTCTCCGCCGGAAAGGGTTTGAGGGGCACGTTTTGCAAGTTTCTCTATGCCAACCATTAAAAGCACATCCCGCACCCGATGCTCTATATCTTCCTTCGGCAACCCCATCTGCACGGGCCCAAAGGCCAGTTCCTCCCAAACGGTGGAGGAGAAAAGCTGGGCATCCGGGTTCTGGAAGAGAAAGCCCACGTTCTGCCTGAAGAGGTGCATAAACGGGGGCGCCTCCACGCTCTGCTCTGAGAGGGTTGTTCCAAAGGCCTTTATGCTCCCGGAGGATGCAAAACAGAGCCCGTCCATAAGCTGCAGAAGGGTGCTCTTTCCGCTTGCATTGGCGCCAAGCAGGGCAATGCTCTCCCCTTCATGCACATCAAAGCTTATCCCCTGCAGGGCGGGCACGGATTCCGCATATTCAAAGCATACATTTTCTAGTTTAAAGACCGGTTTGTTCAATCTGCCACCCATATACTTAAAACATAAACAAGGCCGTGCGGTCAAGGGCCATAACTCCGCCCGCAATAAGCAGTATGGTTGCCGCAAACATAAAATCTGCAAAGGCCGGACGGAACCTTTGCGCCGGGCGCGCACCGCCGTCAAATCCTCTGGATACCATGGCCTTATACACCTCCGTGGAGAGGTTATGAGTCTTACGGAAGAGGGTTCCCACACCTGCCGCCACCCACTCCCTCTCGCGGGCCGGGCTTACCTGTATTGTGCGGGAGAGCTTTGCCATGTGTATCTCCTGCGCCGCCCTTAGCATAAGGGAGAGGTACCTCTGCATCATGGAAAAGACCATCCCAAAGATTCCGGGGATTCCAAGGCTTCTAAGCCCCGCCATAAGCTCCGTGCTTCCGGTGGATGCAACAAGCGCAAAGGAGAGCGTAACACACGCCGTACTCCGCAGAAGAAACCGGCTCGCCACAAAGAGCCCTTCCCTGGTTATGTATACCGCATCCGGCATCCACGCGGCAAAAGAGGCGGGTTTGCAGAGCAGAAGAACCGGAGTCCCGGCAGTTACAAGGCTGGTTGCCGCCGGAAGAATAACAAACAGGCTGAAAAGCGGAACCCCCGCCCACACGCGCGCAAGCCCGCGCCCCCTTCCGCAAAAGAGCAAGAAGAGCGACGGCATAAGAAGGATCAGGAAGAGCGGCAGCATTCCCTGAAGCAGGGTGGCAACTACAATAAGCGCAAGGGTAGAGAGAATTTTTACCCCCGGATTAATTTTGGAAAGCCCGGAACACGTGCGCATCCCGGATAAATCAAGAGCCAATGCCTCCCCAAAAGATGAAATCGCCCGCCGCACGTGCGCGCCCGCCCGCCGCCCTTTGCTCTGGTATTTGCAGGGTGCGGGGAATGTATACCACTCAGGAAGCATTCCCGTCCTCATGCCCGGTTATCAGCCGCCCTAAAAACAGTGTAATCCCCAGGACGGCGCCCGCCCCCAAAGCCCCGGAGA
>CALNCU010000186.1 GCA_937875395.1 uncultured Armatimonadota bacterium
ACAAGATCCGCTCCAAGTTCCTGCAAGGCGAAGTCCTTGACCCGGCCGGTAAGCGCCGTATCTACGGCGGCTCCTTTTCTCTCTCTAACTGCGGTCATTTAATTCCCCCCTTGTCCGGTATTAACCGGAATATCCGGCAGATTAAGCCGGTGATACACTTTTTTTAAGCCTGCTGACACAGGCGTGCGGCAGCCTTCTTCATCTCATCCTTAATTACGGCCAGCCTATCCAAGGTGGTTCGCGCCCCGGGCGAATACATCCCCAGCGTGCCAAGGAGCCTCTCCTGCGTATCAAGCACGGGAACGGCTACTGCAATTACGCTTGCTGTTTCGGAATGATATTCGGCAAGGCCTTCCCCGCGGATGGATTCAAGGGCCGCGTCCAGCGCCTCTCTGGTGTCTATTCCATCCCACTTTGCGCCAGGGAGTCCGTTTACATCAAGAATGGTTTCAAGTTCTGCAGGGGTTGCAAAGGCGGCAAGCACTCTTCCTGTAACTACGCCGAAGAAGGGCTGCCGCTCATCAAAGGATGGGCTTACGCGAACCACCCCGTGCCCTTCAACCCTGATAAGCGGGTAGCGGCGTCCCCCGGCCAGTGTTGCAAGAACAAGCGATACCCCTATCTTCTCTGAAAGGGTGTGCATGACAACAGTGGCAGAAAGAAGCGCTTTCTCTGAAAAGGCGCTTCCGCGCGTTATATCCCGGCACCTGGGCCCAAGGGTGTATCCCAGGCTTTTATGCCGAGCAACATATCCGCAGCTTGACATTGTTTTTACTATATTATGGGCCGTGGGAGAGTTTACCCCTATATGATCGGCAATCTCTTGCAGGGAAGCCCCGCCGTCAGAGAATTCGCGCATGGTAAGGTAGTCCAGAACGCCCAATGCTCGTTTTATAGATTGAATCTCAGCCATCAAAAACCTCTTGAATATTCAAAATGGTTGAACTACATTCAATATAGTTTAACAAAGCCATTCTGTCAAGGGGTAATATCCAAATTTAATAAAAAAATAATCATCAGCCGGTATAAATCGGATGGAGGCGCATTAGATAGAGGGTTATTCTTCTAAAAATATGCGCTTGCCGGAACTGCATTCTATCCGTCCGCACAGAAATGCACAGGCTATGACAGCTCTTGACCAGGCAGGGCGAAAAGTAGTACCATTTGATGAGTTTACCAGATTTTTTATATTAAAAGATTGTATCCTGTAGAGGTTTGACATACATTGAAGACAACAGTATTACTCTCCGGCAACCAGGCCATAGCCCGCGGTGCGTATGAATCTGGCGTGCGGGTGGCGGCCGGATACCCAGGAACGCCCAGCACGGAAGTATTAGAGAACATTATCAACTACCAGGGGGTCTACGCAGAGTGGGCTCCAAATGAAAAGGTGGCGCTTGAGGTTGCCATAGGGGCATCGCTTGGCGGCGCAAGGGCGCTTGCCACAATGAAGCATGTAGGCGTAAACGTGGCCGCAGACCCGCTTTTAACGGTGGCGTACACCGGAGTGGGCGGGGGGCTTGTGCTGCTCTCTGCAGACGACCCCGGCATGCACTCATCCCAGAATGAGCAAGATAACCGCCACTACGCACGGTTTGCCAAGATTCCCATGCTGGAACCTTCTGACAGCCAGGAAGCCAAAGATTTTACCATCCGCGCATTTGAACTTTCTGAAACCTTTGATACGCCCGTGCTGCTTAGAACCACCACCCGCGTAAACCACGGCAAATCCGTTGTTCAGCTCTCCCTGCCCAAGACGCCGCAGCCGCGCAAGTTTGAGCGCAACCTGCAGAAGAATGTTATGATTCCGGCCTATGGAATGAAGCGGCATGTGGTTGTGGAAGAACGCACGGCGCGTCTTAAGGAGTTTGCAGAGACCACAGATTTAAACAGCGTGGAATGGGGAGACCGCGCCGTGGGAGTTATCACCTCCGGCATAAGTTATGAGTATGTAAAGGAGGCCTTGCCGGACGCCTCTATCCTTAAACTGGGGATTACCTGGCCGCTCCCGGAGGGGCTTATACAAAATTTTGCAAAGGGCGTAGAAAAGCTCTATGTTGTGGAAGAGCTTGATCCGTTTCTTGAAGACCAGATAAAGGCTATGGGGATAGATGTTACCGGCAAGGAGCGCTTCCCCATCATAGGAGAACTCAATCCAAAGATTGTAGCTGCCGGGTTTAAAGGGGAGAGCTTTACCGCGCCTGCTCCGCCGGAACTTCCGGCAAGGCCCCCGGTGCTCTGTCCCGGCTGCCCGCACAGAGGGTTCTTCTATACATTAAACAAGCTTAAAGCCGTTGTGACGGGAGACATAGGGTGCTACACCTTAAGCGTGCTCCCGCCGCTTGAAGCTATAGATACCTGCGTCTGCATGGGCGCATCCATAGGGAACGCCATGGGGATGAAGCGGGCCATGCCCGGGGATGACGACCGTCCGGTTGTGGCCGTGCTTGGGGATTCCACCTTTATCCACTCCGGCATCACCGGGCTTATAGATGCCGTTTACAACAATACCCCGGTCACAATCTGCATTCTGGACAACAGTATAACGGCCATGACGGGCGGGCAGGATAACCCCTCAACCGGCAAGACGCTTATGGGGGAGGATGCTCCCGCGCTTAATCTTGCCGCGCTCTGCCGGGCTGTTGGAGTGCAGGATGTGCTTACCGTAGACCCGTACAACCTGGATGCCACAGAGAAGGCGCTCCGGTACGCCACAGGCACCGGAAAACCCTCCGTAGTAATTACATCCCGGCCGTGCCTGCTCATAAAAAAGGCAAAGCGCTCCGCCGCTCCCGCTGTAGATAAAGAGAAGTGCACGGGCTGCGGACTCTGCCTTAAACTGGGCTGCCCGGCAATAGAGACGGAAGAGGGCGAAGGCAGGCGGAAGGCGCGCATAAACCCGGATTTATGCACAGGCTGCAATGTCTGCACGCAGGTATGCCGGCTGGGCGCCTTTGGAGGGACGGAGTAATGGAGAGAAGTGTAACAAACATCCGCCTTGCCGGAGTTGGCGGCCAGGGAATTATAGTGGCAAGCGAGGTGCTGTGCGAGGCCCTGCTGGGCAGCCGGTTTGATGTAAAAAAGAGCGAAGTTCACGGCATGGCGCAAAGAGGCGGCACCGTAAACAGCGATGTACGCTTTGGAGAGCGGGTATATTCGCCCACAATCCCGCACGGCGATGCGCATATCCTTCTGGCCTTTGAGCAGATGGAATCTCTAAGATACCTGCCGTCGCTTAAGGCGGGCGGCACGGTTATTGTTAACAGGCAGCGCATACTCCCAGGGGCGGTCTCTTCCGGGAAGGCTGTGTATCCCGGCGGAATAGAAGAGACCCTGCGGGCGCGGGCCGGGCGCGTAATCTGTATAGATGCGCTCTCCCTTGCGCGGGAAGCAGGCTCCATCCGCAGCGTGAACGTATGCCTGCTTGGCGCTCTCTCCGCCATGCTTCCCATAGAAGAAGAACTATGGCAGAGCGTAATAACCCAAAGATTCAAAAACAAAGGTCTGGAGGCAAACCTTAAAGCCTTCCAAATGGGGTATCAGGCTGCCCGAAAGGATTAGTTTTATGATTTGGAACCGAACAGCCGAATGTATGTCCAGGGATGAACGGGAACAGCTTCAGGGCAGGCGCCTTAAAGAGACGGTCCGGCGCTGCTATGAGAAGGTTGCCTTTTACAGAGCCAAGATGGATGCGGCAGGGATAGCGCCGGATGATATACGGTCTGCGGCAGATATAAACCTCCTCCCGTTTACCACAAAGGAAGACCTTGCAGAGAGTTACCCATTCGGCATGTTTGCAGCTCCAATGGAAGATATTGTACGCATACACTCCTCCTCCGGCACCACCGGCAAGCCCAAGGTAGCCGGCTATACCAAATCAGATATAGAAGTCTGGGCAGAGGTTATGGCCAGAACCCTAAGCGCAGCGGGCGGCGGCAGGAAGGAACTTATCCAGAACGCCTACGGGTATGGCCTGTTTACCGGGGGCTTGGGGGCGCACTACGGGGCAGAGAAGATTGGCGCAACGGTTATTCCCATCTCCGGCGGCAATACAAAGCGGCAGATTATGATAATGCAGGATTTTGGGAGCACCCTGCTCTCCTGCACACCCTCCTACGCCCTGCATCTTGCAGATACCGCGCGGGATATGGGTGTAGATATACGCAAGCTGCCCTTAAAATACGGCGTATTTGGAGCCGAACCCTGGACGGAAAGCCTTAGAAAAGAGATAGAAAGCAAGATGGGCATCCGGGCCACAGATATATACGGCTTAACAGAGATAATAGGCCCCGGCGTAGCAGGCGAGTGCCATGAGCAGAACGGCCTCCACGTCTATGACGATCACTTTCTGCCGGAGATAATAGACCCTGTAACCCTCCTCTCCGTCCCTGCCGGTACGCCCGGAGAGCTTGTATTTACATCGCTGACAAAAGAGGCGTTCCCCATAATCCGCTACCGCACGCGGGACCTCTCCATACTTAACACAGACCCGTGCCCCTGCGGGCGCACCCATGTGCGCATGGGCCGCATCACCGGCCGCACGGACGATATGCTTATCATACGCGGCGTAAACGTCTTCCCGTCTCAAATAGAGAGCGTGCTCCTTGAAATGGATGGCACAGAGCCGCACTACCTTATTGTGGTAGACAAGCTGAACGGCATGGACGTGCTGGAGGTTTGGGTAGAAGTAAGCCCCAAGGTCTTTACAGATGAGATAAAGGGTCTTGAGGCGCTTGAGAAGAAGATTCGCCATGAGATACATAACGTGCTGGGCCTCACCGTCTCCGTAAAGCTGGTAGAACCTAAGACCATAGAGCGGAGTGAGGGGAAGGCCAAGCGCGTAATAGATAAGCGCCCCAAGGGGTAGGCTTTGAATTTTGAACCAGGATTTCCGTTACCAGAAGCTCCGGCAGCAAGCTACCGAAGCGGTAAGGAAGCACCCTAAACCGTAAGGGCAGGTCTTTATGGCTGCCCGTATCCAATATCCAGGGAGGACTTGTTTTGCTGAAGCTTGGAATAATAATAATCTACGTGCTCGCCATGCTTGTTATAGGTTTTCTATGCATGCGCAAGACCAAAACGGTGAGCGATTTCTTTTTGGCGGGGCGTACGCTTGGCCCGTGGATGTCTGCATTTGCCTACGGGAGCACGTACTTTTCTGCCGTGCTCTTTGTAGGTTATGCCGGACGCCTTGGATGGAGTTTTGGTATAAACGTGCTCTGGATAGCGGTGGGCAACGTAATCTTCGGCAGTTTTCTGGCCTGGAAGCTCTTTGCCGCCCGCACCCGCAGAATGACCGTAAACCTAAACGCGCTCACCATGCCGGAGTTCCTGTCTGCCAGGTACGGCTCCAAATTTCTAAAAATTGCGGCCGCGCTTATCATCTTTATATTCCTGGTACCCTACACTGCATCCGTTTACCAGGGGCTCTCCCTTCTCTTTCAATCCAACCTGGGGCTGAGCTATGGGGTATCTATAGCATTCATGGCCGTGCTCACCGGCGTCTATCTTATCATGGGCGGATATCTGGCCCTTGCCTGGACGGATTTTCTGCGAGGCATTGTAGAGCTTGTGGGCGTTGTGATAATGGTTGTTTTTCTTGTGAATCTTAAAGGCGGATTTTCCAGTGCAACCGCTGCCTTAGCCTTGCCACAGCACGCACCCGCCCTGCTCCCGCCGGCCGCCGGTAAATCCGTTATGTTCCCAGGGTGGCTCACCCTTTGCTCGCTGGTCTTTTTAACAAGTATTGGGCCTTGGGGGCTTCCGCAGATGGTGCAGAAGTTCTACTCCATAAAGAGCGAGTTTGATATAAAACCCGCCATGATTGTGGCCTCGCTCTTCTCCCTTGTAATTGCAACGGGGGCATACTACACGGGCGCGCTAGCGCACCTCTTCTACCCGGAAAACGCCCCGCAGGTGCTTGCCGCAACCTACAATGTAAGCCCTTCCAGCGCCCTGGACTACCTTATGCCGGATTTCCTTACAAAAGCGGTGCCCTCCTGGGTTTCAATGGTAATACTCCTTCTGGTATTCTCTGCATCCATGTCCAGCCTCTCTTCGCTTGTGCTGGTATCCAGCTCCGCCATAGCCGTAGACCTTTACGGGGAGTACAAAAAGGATGCTAACAAAAAGAGCGTTATGGTACTTATGCGGGTGCTCTGCGGAGTGTTTATTGCAGTTTCGCTCTACATTGCGCTAAACAGGATAGATTTTATTGTAAACCTTATGGCGCTCTCCTGGGGCGCGCTGGCCGGTGCTTTTATGGCGCCCTACATCTATGGGCTTTTCTGGAAACGCACAACCAAGGCCGGCGCCATTGCCGGAATGCTCTCCGGGCTGGCGACGCTGGTTATTATGTTTAAGGTCTTTGAGGCTCCGGGCAACCCCGTTATCCCAATTGCCGGCGCGGCTGCCATAATAGTGCCCGTTATAGTGGTGCCGGTGGTGAGCCTTCTAACGCCTCCGCCCAACAGAAAAATACTCGACCGCGCCTTCGGCAAGGCCGATGAAGCATAGGAGTTATGCAAGATGATCTGGGATAAAAAACACGAGTGTATGGCAGAAGGGGAGATGCGCCGCCTTCAGCTTGAGAGGCTGAAGGAATCTGTGGCTCACAGTTACAACAACGTCCCCTTCTACAGGGCAAAGATGGATGCCGAAGGGGTGAAACCCTCAGATATACATTCGCTAAAAGATGTCACAAAACTGCCCTTCACCACAAAAGACGATATGCGCCGGAACTATCCCTACGGGCTCTTTGCCGTGCCCATGAAGGATGTAGTACGCATCCACTCCTCATCCGGTACCACGGGGAAACCCACGGTGGTGGGCTACACCCGCCGCGATCTTGAAATGTGGGCGGAATGCTGTGCGCGGTTCATCACCGCCGCCGGAGTGACCAGCGAAGACATAGCCCAGGTGACGTTTGGCTACGGGCTCTTCACAGGGGGCTTTGGGCTGCATTACGGCTTAGAGAGGGTGGGAGTCTCCGTTATACCCTCCTCCTCCGGGAACACGGCGCGGCAGCTTATGCTTATGGAAGATTTTAAAAGCACCACGCTCATCTGCACGCCGTCCTACGCCGTCTATCTTGGCGAGGCCGTAAATGAGAGCGGAATTAAAGATAAGATCAGCCTTAAATGGGGGCTCTTCGGCTCTGAGCCCTGGACAAATAAGATGCGCCTGGAAGTAGAGCAGAAGCTGGGCCTCTCCGCCACGGATAACTATGGGTTGAGCGAAGTTATAGGCCCCGGCGTTGCCGGAGAGTGCCTGGAATTTAAAAACGGCATGCACATCTGCGAAGACCACTTCATTATAGAGGTTATAGACCCGGAGACGCTGGAGCCCAAAGAGCCCGGAGAGAAGGGCGAGCTTGTAATAACCGCTCTCTCAAAAGAGGCCGTGCCGGTTATGCGTTACCGGACAAGAGATATAAGCCGCCTTATCCCGGAGCCCTGTTCCTGCGGAAGAACCACTATCCGCATGGAAAAGGTGCACGGGCGCACGGACGATATGTTTATCATCCGCGGCGTTAACATCTTCCCATCCCAGGTGGAGAGCGCGCTTCTGGGTATTGACGGAACGGAGCCGCACTACATGCTGGTTCTGTATAAAGAAGGCGCCATGGATGCCCTGGAAGTATGGGTGGAAGTATCAGAGAAGATGTTCTCTGATAAAATGAAGAACCTGAGGGCGCTTGAAGATACCATACGCGCCCGCCTTAAGAGCGCGCTTGGCATTGCCGTAAAGCTTAAACTTGTAGAACCAAGAACCATAGCAAGGAGCGAGGGAAAGGCCAAGCGCATAATAGACAACCGAGAAAAGGGATGATTTTCAGTATAGGAGGCATATAATGAAGGTCAAACAGCTTTCCATATTCCTGCAAAACCAGTCCGGCAGGCTTGCTGAAGTTATGGGCTCCATAGGGAGCGAAGAGATTAATATAAGGGCGCTCTCTCTTGCGGATACTTCCGGCTTTGGAATCCTGCGGCTTATTGTAAACGATAAAGATAAGGCCCGTGCAGTTCTGCAAGAGAAGGGCTTCACCGTAAGCGAAACAGACGTAATTGCCGTTGAAATTGCAGACGTGCCCGGCGGCCTTGCGCATGTGCTGGAAGTCTTTGCCAAAGAGGAGATCAACATAGAGTACATGTATGCTTTTGTTGAAAAATCCTCGCAGAACGCGGTGGTGATCTTCCGGGTGGAAGACGTGGATGCATCCGTCAACGCGCTTCAAAAGAAGAACGTGCACGTGCTCTCCTCCCAGGAAGTCTACGCGCTCTAGGGCAGGTTGTTTTGCAGAAAAGATGCGGCCCGCACTTTGATGGCTGGGCCGCATCCTGTTTATGCTACTTTCCTTCGTGCATGGCTTGTTCGCCGCGTTCTATAAGCCTCTTTACCATGTAGCCGCCAAGCTTTCCGGCCTCTTCCGTTGTCATGTTGGGCCCAATATTCTGTATTCCCAGCTCGCGTCTAACCTCTTCCTCAAGGTCTTTCAAAGTCTGTTCTCGTCCTTCCTGCATTATGCTCACCTCCGTTCGTATTACTCACAAGCAGAACGTACCCGCCGCGCAAAACTTCCATGCCTCTATATTGATGCGAGATCAGTAAATAAAAAAAGTTGGAAATTCTATTGACAAAACCCCTTAATCAGAGTATAACTTAAGCAACTTAATCAATAAGCACATTAACCTTTTGGTCTTGAAGATGAAAAAAGAATCTCCGGCATATGCCGAGCACGTGTTAGATTTATTTACAGAGATTATGCACCGGATAGTGATATTGCAGCCGCTTAATAATCTTGGGGCAAACATTACCCAATCGCTTGTTCAGGGGATGCAGTATCTCTTCCATCATGACGCCTGCTCTGTGCGAGATCTTGCGCAGGGGCTTGATATAAGCTATTCTGCTTCAAGCCAGCTGGTAGACCGCATGGTAAAGAAGAATCTTGCCACCCGCTGCGAGAATAAGGACGACAGGCGGATCTCTGAGATATGCCTTACGGAAGAGGGTAGAAGGATTGTAGAAGAGATAAGGCTGCGCAGAATTGACGGCATCTCAAAAATCCTTGGAAAGATGGATCAATCTGCAAGAAAATCATTGGTTGCAAATGTAGAAACATTTATCACGGCAGCCATAGGAGATGAAGAATCCGCTGCCGAAACCTGCTTGCGCTGTGCAAGAGACCACCTTGCGGAGTGCATAGTAAAAGAAGTTTATAAAAGAACCATGCAGCCGGGCGATCACAGTTAGGCCGCATTGTGCAATAGATACCGGAGGAAAGAATGAACGCGCAGTACAGCGAAAAGGTTATGGATCACTTCATGAACCCGCGGAACGTGGGTGAGATCCCGGATGCAGACGGCGTGGGGAGCGTAGGCAACCCAGTATGCGGCGATATTATGAAGATGTACATAAAGGTAAAAGACGGCGTTATAGAAGATGCCAAGTTTAAAACATTTGGTTGCGGTGCGGCAATTGCCACAAGCAGCATGGCAACAGAGCTGATTAAGGGTAAGACTATAGATGAGGCGTTAAAGCTTACAAACGCCGCCGTGGCAGAGGCCCTGGGCGGGCTTCCCAGGGTAAAGATGCACTGCTCCGTTCTTGCAGAAGAGGCCGTGCAGATGGCAATAGATGATTACCTGAAAAAGACCACCGGCAAAGGCCTTGAGATTAAGCATCATGAACATGAGGAAGCCCATAAGTGCTAGCGGCTCACCAAATTAATTATGGCGGATGATACTTCGGCAGCAGAGCCGGAGGCGCCGCGGGCGTTGCACGGTTGACCGCTAAAACTTTTTTGGTGAAGTACCGGTACCGGGGTCAACAGAGTACCAACTAAAACAATTATTTATAGGAGGAGAGAATGAAAGAGCAAGTTGAAGAAGTATTAAAAGAGATCCGCCCAAACCTTCAGGCGGATGGCGGAGACATTGAACTTGTAGGCGTAGATGAAGAGACCGGGGTTGTAAGCGTAAAGCTTGTAGGCGCATGCGCCGGATGCCCCATGAGCCAGATGACTCTGCAGATGGGCGTGGAGCGCATATTAAAAGAGAAGGTGCCCGGAGTTACCAAGGTAGAAAACGTTGGCATGAAGATGCCGGAAGGCATGTCCTGGGGTTAAATTATATGCGGCCGGGGGTGGGATGTATTTTTGCATCCCCGGCTGCACATAATGCAGAGCGGCCCGGCATAAATACAATTTTTTAGAATCCCCCGTATAAACTGCGGAGGAGGTTATGCTATGTTTGAGACGTTAAAAAGAGATATACAGGTAGTAAAAGAGAGAGACCCGGCATGCCGCGGTGCGCTTGAGGTTATCATCTGCTATCCCGGTTTCCACATTCTATATATCCACCGGGCGGCGCATTGGTTATGGCGGCACGGCTTGCGTCTGCTGGCTCGCATGCTCTCGCAGTTTGGACGGGCGGTTACCGGGATAGAGATTCATCCCGGCGCAAAGATAGGCCCCGGTTTCTTTATAGATCACGGCATGGGCGTGGTTATAGGGGAGACTTCAGAGATAGGGGAGAACGTTACCCTCTACCACGGGGTCACGCTTGGCGGCACAAGCTGGAAGAAGGAGAAGAGGCACCCTACAATAGGAAACAATGTGGTGATTGGTGCGGGCGCCAAAATTCTTGGCCCCTTCAAGGTGGGCGATAACAGCAAGATAGGCTCCGGCTCTGTGGTAGTAAACGAGGTACCCCCCAACTCCGTGGTGGTAGGCGTCCCCGGGCGCGTAACCTACCGTGACGGGCAGCGGGTGGCCGGCATAGACCTGGAGCAGCACGAGCTTCCAGACCCGGTTGCAAAGGCAATAGAGTGCATACTGGACCGCATGCACCACTTGGAGCATGATGTAAACTCCCTTAAAAAGGAGCATAAAGAAGAGCACACGGAAGTAGTAGCTGATATATAAAACAACCCCAGCTGCATAATGCAGCTGGGGCCAAAGAAGGAGATAGGATATACACAACAAGTACAGGCTAAGTAGTCGGAGTACTTTTAAGCACCTGGCTTGAAGTGTTTGCTAACTTCCTTATTGTTAGACGCCCAAACGGTTTAAAGAGTTTCAATTTCTGCCACTATATCAACAATTTATGTTAAGCTTTTTCATCAAAAGCGCATAGATTTCTCCATCCACTCTCTTAATCTGCCGGAATATCCGGCCTTTTGAAAAACCTCCTAATTACCGCCCTTTTCACTTATTGGTCATATATATGTAATTTGAGATAAAGTTTTTATAAATAGATGTAGAAACTGGGAACAATAAGGTGGGGAGTGTCGTATAATAATATAGGAGTGCAACACATTAGTGATGCAGCTTTGCTCCTTTCCTGATACCTCCTTGCCCAAGCTGGGTTCCAAGGTACAAGATGCCACGGGGCTCAGCAAGGTTTGGCCCGGTCAGTTGACCGGGCCGCTTTTTTTTAAGGGGTAAGCGGCAGGTGCGCATGCGGCTCTTTTGCTTTTTTTGTTAATTTGTATGCCACAAACGGGGCATCTACCATTGCATAGATTTGAATCATTAGAGCAATAAATCCAAAGATGAGCGTAACCGGGTTGGCAAGACTGGCCAGGCCTTTGTTGCCTCCTATGCTTGCGGCGGCAGCAAAGAGGGCGGCCATCCAGAGCGCAAAGATTATCCCTGCTTTTGCAACATCTCCATTGTAGAATTGCCCCAGACCCGGAAATACGGCAGATAGAATAAAGGCCACGGCGGGGTTCTTTTGGCGGGTAGGATATTTTTGGGGGTTCTCCAGCATCTCAAGGGCAATGGCCTTCTCCCGTTCCGCCTCGCTCTTTTCAAGGATAGTCTTTGCGTACTTCTCTTCCGGCGAGGCTTTGCCCGGCGCAAGCTGCATGGCCGTTTTAAACTGGAGGGTTGCATCATCCAGCTTTCCACGCTCCCAGAGGATATCTCCAAGCATCTCGTAGATGCCGGCATCGTTAGGGGAGATGGCAAGCGCTTTGCGGCATGTATCTTCGGCTTCCTTCCACTGGCTTCTCATTTTCATAAGGTGAGCAAATCTGAGCAGTCTATCCAGCTCTTTTGCCTGCTCGTCAGTCAGGTTTTGGGATGCCATTCCGTTTCACCTCAACCTTCAAGGATGGGCGGGCTGCCTTTCTCTGCTCCGCTCCAGTACTGCTCAAGCCTGTAAAATTCGCGCTGTTCCGGCGAAAGAAGATGTACCACTACATCGCCATAATCAAGGAGCATCCAGAGGCCTTCCTGCTCTCCTTCCAGGCGTTTGTTTTTTATACGTTGGGCGGACAGCTTTTCTACAACTGCATCTGCCAGCGCCCTTATGTGGATTTTGGATGTGCCGGTTGCAATAACAAGGTAGTCCATCATGATTGTTCTGGCGTGCACATCTATTACTACGGGATCTACAGCTTTTTTATCGCATAGCGCCTCTAGAATAAGATCGGCCTTCTCTTTAGATGTAATTTTGTTGTTTGCCATAAATTTCTCCTCTATCCATCCCCTGCGGCAACAACGCAATCTTTACCCACAATAACCGTTACGTCCGCTTTTGCCGAAGGGTTGGCCCTGATTTCTATATGTGCAGAGTTCACTATGCGTCCAATATTATCCAGCCCGGTCACACCGTCTTTGTTTCCCGTTATCCGGCTGCTTTTGTAAGTAAATGAATCTGCGTTTTCTACCTGTATAACATTGTACCCCTGCGCGCGGAGCGCATCTGCAACGCGCATGCCGCCGCCCGGTATTCCGCTGCCGTTTAAAACCTCTATGCTGGGCAGGGAGGGGAGCACCTGCGAGAAGAAGAGTTCCTGTATAAATTCCGGCATCTTCTCTGTATCTGCTATCATGTAGCTTATCCCGCCTATCATCTCCGGCGTGGCGGGAAGGGTGGCGGCCTTAATCTGCCCGCCCTCAAGCTCTCCTACCAGTTTTGCCAGCGTTATAAGGTCTTTGGTGGTAAGATTGGTTTCAATATTATCCCATACGGAATCTATAATCTTGGGCAGGCGCGGCAGGTTTTGCGGCGTTAAGGCCTGTTTGGCAAGGGCGCGCAGAAATTTTTGCTGGCGTTCCATGCGCGTAATATCTCCAAGCTTGTCATGGCGGAAGCGCACATAGCCCATTGCATCTTCCCCGTTCAGGTGCTGCCGGCCTTTTTTAAGGTGAATATGCAAGTTGCCCCAGTTATCATCATAGTGCATATTCTTCTCTACGTAAAGGTCTACGCCGCCAACCAGGTCTACTGTCTTTTTAAAGCCGTCAAGATTTGTTTTTAGATAGTAATCCGGCCTTATGCCCGTTAAATCTTCAATTGCCAGGCATGTGAGCGATGGCCCGCCAAGTTTGAGCGCCGAGTTTATTTTGCAGATTCCGCCGTAGCCGTTAAGGTCTACACGGGTATCCCTTGGAATGGAGATCCCTGCAACCTGTTTTGTATCCAGATTTACGGATATGAAAAAGATGGTATCTGATAAGCCGCCGCTTTTTGTTCGCGCGCCGGAATCGTCCTCCCCAAGAAGGAGTATTCTGGCAACCCGCTTTCCTTCAAACGGGGGAGTCCAAATGTCGGAGATCCTGCCCCGGCCGGTTAGCGTGCCAAGAAACGTCCCTGCGGATATGGCGGCCAGTATAACAACCACCGCAAAGATTGCAAGCTTAATGTTTATTGCTCCCGCTCTGCTCTGCATGCGGAGGCTTCTTTTTTTACTCATTCCAACTTGCCTTCCATATAGAGGCCCCATTTGCGGATGTACGCCTCAATGTCCTCTGGAACCATGTATTTTATTGATTCTCCCTCACGCACGCGCCTTCTAATCTCTGTTGAGGAGATGTCCAGGGGCAGCGTGGGCAATACATCCACTCCGGCAAGAAACCTGGGCGGAAGGGTGGTGCTGAGCCTTGGAAGATTGAACCCCGGACGGGTCACGGCAATAAAACGCGCCATATCCGGCAGAAGTTCTGCCTTATGCCATTTTACCAGATCAAAGGCTTCATCTGCACCTACAATAAAATAGATATCTGTTCCGGGCCCCCAAGTCTCTTTGATCGCCCGTATGGTGTCTACGGAATACGACGGCCCGCTGCGTTCTATCTCTATCCTGGATACCTTGAATGCGGGGTTTGATGCCGTCCCAAGGAGTGTCATGGCATAGCGGTGTTCTGCATCTGAGACCGGGTAGCTATACTTGTGCGGGGGCTCTCCCGTGGGTATAAAGAGCACCATATCAAGATTAAAGGCAACCCTTGCCTCTTCTGCCATAAAAAGATGTGCAGAGTGGAGCGGATCAAATGTTCCGCCCATAATCCCAAGTTTGTGCATAATAACCCCGTAATTTCAACCGGAATGAAGAGAGCGGTTACGGCCTTAAGGCCAGGTTATCCCGGTGGATAACCTCGTCAAAGTCTTTGTGTCCAAGGATGAGTTCTATTTCTGAACTCTTTTTGCCCTTTATCTTTTCTATCTCTTCTGCATTATAATTGACGAATCCGCGGGCAAGATGGTTTCCGTCTTTATCCAGCACATCAACCATGTCGCCGCTTGAAAATTTGCCCGTCACATTGGTAATCCCGGCGGCTAGCAGGCTTTTGCCGCGTTCAAGGATCATCCGTTTTGCGCCGTCGTTTACAGCTACGGTGCCGCGGGGGGTCTTTCCAAAAGCTATCCACTGCTTGCGGCTTTTAAGGCACTCTTCTTTTGGGATAAAGGTAGTGCCCACCGGCCTGCCCAGAACTATATCTGCAAGAACATTCTCTCTGTGACCGTCGGCTATAACCATTTTGATGCCGGAGTTCATGGCAATCTCCGCCGCCTGTATCTTTGTGCGCATCCCCCCGGTGCCGGATGTACTGCCTGCGCCCCCGGCGGCGGAACGCACCTCCCGCCCCAGCTCTTTTACGGTGGGAATTATCTTTGCGCAGGGCACCTCTTCCGGGTTTGCATTGTAAAGACCGGAGACGTCCGAGAGAAGTATAAGCAGGTCTGCCCGCAAACATGCGGCTACAAGGGCGGCCAGGTTATCGTTATCCCCAACGCGGATTTCGTCTATGGCTACCGTATCGTTTTCGTTCACAATGGGAACAACGCCGTGGCGGAAGAGGGTAATCATGGTGTTACGGGCGCAAAGGTATCTTTTGCGGTTGCCAAAATCTTCCCGGGTCAGCAGAACCTGTCCGGTGACAAGCCCGAACCCGGCGAAAATTTGGGAGTAAATCTGCATAAGATGCCCCTGCCCAACTGCGGCGGCGGCCTGCTTTTCCGGGATGGTCTTTGGCCGTTCCGCAAGGCCAAGCTGCTCCATGCCGGCCCGTATTGCGCCGGAGCTTACAAGGAGCACTTCCATGCCCTGTGCTTTAAGAGCGGCAATCTGCTCGGCAAGGTTTGTTATATACTCGCGGTCAATGGCCCCCGCCTTGTTTGTAATGGTGCTTGTGCCTACTTTGACCACTATTCTTTTTGGTTTTTTAGCCATGCGTAAACTTCTTTTGGGAGTAGAATACAGAAGGTGCTGGTGAGCAAATAGTCAGAGATCAGCCCATCCGCCCACTCTTTAAATTTTAACTATTCTACGTCATCCTCTGCCATGTAGTCAAACTCTGTCCGGCCTATGTGCACAGTATCGCCGTCCTCCACTCCGGCGGCTTTTAAGGCATCAATTATGCCCAGCCGCTCTATTCTTCTGTGGAAGCGACGCACGGCGTCTTCATTTGACATATCCGTCATAGCGGCGGAGCGTTCTATTCCCCTGCCTTTCACAACAAATTCGTGCTCATCCACGCGCTCTATCTCAAAGTGGCGCGGATCGTAAGATTCCGGGGAGATGCGCAGCACCTGGGCAGATGGTTCCGGCGCGGGCGCCTCTTTAGCCATGCGTGACAGCTCATCGCCCAGATGGTAGATAAGCTCTTTTATGCCCTCGCCCGTGACTGCGGAGATGGCGAAGGTCTTATATCCCTTTTCCTGGAAGATTTTTGAGAGCCGATCTGCCGTCTCTCGTGCGCCGGGGAGATCTATTTTGTTAAAGACTACAACCTGTGGGAGCCTGGCCAGGCGGCTGCTGTAGAGTTCAAGTTCCCGGTTTATGGCGTGGAAGTCCTCCTCTGGGTCCCTCCCGGTAAGGCCGGAGACGTCCAGGATATGCACAAGGATGCGGGTGCGTTCCACGTGCCGCAGGAACCTGTCCCCAAGGCCTGCCCCTGCGTGCGCGCCCACAATAAGCCCCGGGATATCCGCCATAATAAAGGAGCGTTCTGCATCTATCCTGACCACGCCCAAGTTGGGCACAAGGGTGGTGAAAGGGTAGTCCGCAATCTTGGGCCGGGCCGCCGAAACCCTTGCAATAAGGGATGATTTGCCCACGCTGGGGAATCCCAGAAGCCCTGCATCCGCCAGCAGTTTAAGCTCAAGTTTAAGGCTCTTCTCTTCCCCCGGCTCGCCGTTTTCTGCAAAGCGGGGGGTCTGATGCGTGGGGGAGGTGAACCGGGCGTTGCCGCGCCCGCCGCGCCCGCCTGCCGCAATAATTATGCGCGTGCCTTCTTCTGCAAGGTCTGCCAGAAGCTCGCCGTTCTCTGCATCAAAGACTAGCGTGCCCACGGGTACGGAGAGGATAAGATCATCCCCGTCTGCGCCGGTCATGTTGCTTGTTCCGCCGTTGCCGCCGCGCCCCGCCTTGTAACTCCGCTTGTAGCGGTAGTCCAGGAGGGTGGTGAGCTTACTGTCCGCCAGGATGATAACTGCGCCGCCATGCCCGCCGTCTCCGCCGGCTGGGCCTCCGCGGGGTACATACTTCTCCCGTCTGAATGCCACCGCGCCGTTGCCGCCGTCCCCTGCTTTTACTTTTATTTCAACTTCATCTACAAACATTCTTTGCTCCAATGCGGTGTGCAGGGCAGATTTCTTCCGCCCAACTTAATCTTACCCCAATAAACAAAAAGGCCCGATCGCCGGACAGACAATCGAGCCTTGCAGAATACGTTTTTTTACGCGTTTGCTGTGGGATACACGCTTACCTTGCGTCTTACATTTTTGTTGCCTTCAAACTTGACATAGCCGTCTATAAGTGCAAAGAGCGTATCGTCGCTGCCCCTTCCTACATTCTTGCCCGGATGGAGCGGCGTGCCCCTCTGCCTTACAAGAATGCTTCCGGCTGTGACGCGTTCTCCGCTGAACTCTTTAACGCCCAGTCTCTTTGGGTTGCTGTCTCGGCCGTTACGTGAGCTGCCTACACCTTTTTTATGTGCCAATTTATCTCACCTCCATGGTGACCGCACGGATAAGGGGCTTACTTGCCCAAAGCGATCTTCTCTATCAAAACTCTGCTATACTGCTGCCTGTGCCCAAAACGCCGGCTTGTGCTCTTCCTGGGCTTGTAGGTTCTGCCTATGATCTTCTTGGACTTGGTTTCGCCCAGAACCTTGGCAGTTACAGATGCGCCCTCTACTACGGGTGCCCCAACAACCGGGCCGTTATCTGTGTTTACAAATAACACGTCGCTTAAAACAACTGTTTCTCCGGCTTCGATGCCCAGTTTATCTATACTTATTACATCATTTTCTTTAACGGTGTACTGTTTTCCACCGGTTCTTAGAATCGCATACATGGCAGAACGTGTCCTTCCCCAATAATATTAACTCCCATCCAAAGACGCGAACCCTACGATGTTAACATACCCATGCCTATTTGTCAAGCTTTTTTGGCTGCAGGGTGTTAAGAAGGGCCGGCGGCACGGCCGGGATATGGAGCAGGCCCTTACTGAATTTGTCCTTGACATATACTGCGTACTGTTGTAGAATACCCGTGTTAAAACGCGATATTCGGCTAATCGGGTATCTTGGGAAGCCGGTGAAAATCCGGCGCTGCCCCGCAACTGTAATCGCAGACGATGCGTGCATTCGGCCACTGCCTATTGTGGGTGGGAAGGCGCGCGCAGAGGATGAAGCGAGAGCCAGGAGACCGGACCCGGTTAAGATCGCGACACCACTTCGCGGGAAATGTGGTGCGGGTTTTACTGAGCCAGACCCAATCTGCACCCCTGCGCTTAATTTAAGTGGCAGGGGTGTTTTGTTTTTAAGGGCGGCCTCGGAATCTGCACCGCAGACAAGGGGGTCGGACATGTTCTTCACGGGTAGAGGCGACCTGGGCATCACAAGTGTGATAGGCGGCCCAGCCCTCCCAAAATGCAATGTGCGCCTGGAGGCTCTGGGCGCGCTGGACGAGGCCCAGTCGTACCTTGGGCTTGCACGTTCACTTCTCTTACACACCTCTTTTGCGGAACCCATACTCCGCGTGCAGCATGACCTTACGCTTCTTATGACGGAGTGCGCCATGGCTTCACGGGGAGATCCTCTTATCACAGATAAGCACACGGCCCGCCTGGAGAAAGATATGGCTCTCTGGAAGGAGTCGGCCGGAGGGTTCCGGGGATTTACCGTTTCAGGGGATACTATCGCCGGGGCGCACATCCACTTTGCGCGCACGGTGATCCGCCGCGCAGAGAGGCGTGTGGTTGCGCTTTTGCAGTCCGGTGGCCAGGTAAGCCCGGAGATGCTTGCGTACCTGAACCGTCTTTCTTCCTGGGCGTACATGCTTGCCGCAGCGGCGGCATATAAGAAAACCGATTGCATAACTGTAGCTTAAATAGGAGAGTATAATGTTTAACAAAAGAGAAGAAAACAGGGGTTTTACGCTTATAGAACTCCTTGTTGTTATAGCTATAATAGCTATCCTGGCGGCAATCCTTTTTCCTGTCTTTGCGAAGGCAAGGGAGAAGGCCCGGCAGACGGCATGCGCATCAAACTTAAAACAGATTGTTACTGCATGGCAGATGTACGCCCAGGATTACGACGAGACAGCATGCCCGGCATACTACTATGTGGGAGGCAACTGGTCTGACGAGTACGCGTGGGATTTCCATATAGTTGATGGAGTGGCCGGTGAAGGTTTTCTTGCGCCGTACACAAAAAGCGGCGCCATAAACAAGTGTCCGTCATTTGTTGTTTCATCAGATGCAACAAGTAACAGAGAGTTTACCGGGTATGCTTACAATGCCAGCTATATCGGCGGTGATCCTTATAACGACGGAGTTACTTATCCGACCACCCCGGCGTCTCTTGCAAAGATACAGAATCCGTCGGAGACCATACTGTTTGCTGAATCAGCAATTTGGAGTTCATATGGCGGTACCGGCAAGTTTTGGGGAAACAACTACCTGCGCGCGCCTAAAGATCTATTTTTTGTCAGTTGGGATACGGGCAAGGTGCACTTCCGGCACAACGGGATGGCAAACGTGGCTTATGCGGATGGGCATGTGAAGGCTGTGTCCTCCAAATACCATTATGATGCAGAACATCAGTTGGGCGCGCTCTCAGAGTATGATGATGCCTACGATCTAAATTGAGGGTTTAATCCCGGGGTGCGCACTATCCCCAGGCCCCCTGAATTAGTCTTGCGGCTCGCCAAACTAATTATGGCGGATGATGCTTCAGCCGTAGATTGTGAAGCACTCTGCGGCCGAAGCAAGAGGCATCAACCCCCCGGTGCGATGCTTCGGTCGCAGAGTGCCTTGGCACGCCGCTGCCGAAGCATCCAGGACATGTTTATATGTAATCATCTCTTGCCTGGTAAAAACTTGCTAATTAAACGTGTTACTGCTCTTGAACTTGAGCTTATCCTCTGATAAAATATACCAGTTCCAGTCTGTTTTGCAGCCACCGGGTTGCTCTTTGAGGTGTTATATTGAAAAATAAATTAATGACCGCGTGGGAAGCCGTTCAGCTTATAAAGGACGGCCATACAATCTCAAGCGGCGGATTTGCAGGAAGCGGACATCCCGAAGAGATAACCCTCACACTTGAAAAATACTTCCTTAAGACCGGCCATCCCAAAGACCTTACACTTGTCTGCACGGCGGGGCAGGGCGATGGGAAGAATCTGGGGCTTAACCACCTGGCGCATCAGGGGCTCATCAAGCGCGTGATAGGCGGCCACTGGAACCTTATGCCCAAGCTGGGGAAGATGGTCCTTGAGAATAAGATAGAGGCCTATAATTTCCCCCTCGGCATGATTTCCCACCTCTACCGGGACATTGCCGCCGGAAAGCCCGGCACGGTCTCCCACGTGGGGCTTCATACCTTTGTAGACCCCAGAGTTGATGGAGGCAAGCTAAACAGCCGCACCACGGAAGATCTGGTGGAGCTTATCCACCTCTCCGGGAAGGAATGGCTCTTCTACAAGGCATTCCCCATCCATGTAGCAATTCTAAGGGGCACAACCGCAGATGCAAAAGGCAACATCACGCTGGAAAAAGAGATAGGCACGCTAGAAATGCTCTCCATGGCTCAGGCGGCAAAGAACTCCGGCGGGATAGTGATTGCCCAGGTATCACGGGTGATAGATAGAATAAACACAAGTCCGTGGCTGGTTAAAATTCCTGGAATGATGGTAGATGCCATAGTAGTTGCAAGCCCGGAAAACCATCACCAGACCTATGCAGAGGTTTACAATCCCGCATACTGCAAGCATCAGGGCGACCAGCTTATCCACCTTGAACGCATGGCGCTGGATCATCGGAAGGTAATCTGCCGGCGTGCCTCAATGGAGGTAGTCAGCCAGTCCATAGTAAACCTGGGGATAGGCATACCGGAGGGGATAGCCAGCGTTACGGATGAAGAAGGTATAAGGGATCAGATGATCCTTACCCTGGAGGCCGGAGCCATAGGCGGAGTCCCGGCGCCGGGACTAAGCTTTGGCGCCACCGTAAACCCGGAAGCCATTATAGACCAGGGCGCCATCTTTGATTTTTATGACGGCGGCGGAATAGATATGGCCTTCCTGGGTATGGCGCAAGTAGACAGGCACGGCAACGTGAACGTAAGCAAGTTTGGCTCTAGAGTTGCAGGCGCAGGCGGCTTTATAAATATCACCCAAAATTCCAAAGTGGTTGCATTCTGCGGAACATTTATGGCCGGCATGCAAAAGATAGAAGTGGGCGATGGAAAGATAAGCATAATAGAAGAAGCGTCGCATCAAAAGTTTATAGACCAGGTGGAGCATATAACCTTTAACGGGGGCTATGCAAAAAAGTGCGGGCACCGCGTGCTCTATATTACGGAGCGTGCAGTCTTTGAGATGCGCGCAGAGGGCGTCACTTTAATAGAGATTGCCCCCGGTCTTGATCTGCAAAAGGATATACTGGATCATATGGGCTTTAAGCCCGCCATAGCCCCGGACTTGAAACTTATGGATGAACGCATCTTTTACGAGAAACTTATGGGCCTTGCAACCCAGGTAAAATCCGGCAGCTAAACACTGGCGAAAACCGCCGAATCATTGTATAATCTAACTGCAAGGATAATTCACCCGCATGCCCGGATTGGCAGGGGAACCGTACCTTGCCCAATCCCCAAAATACGGAGGGGTGCCCGAGCGGTTTAAGGGAGCGGTCTTGAAAACCGTCGTGGTGCAAGCCACCGTGGGTTCGAATCCCACCCCCTCCGCCATGTTTTAAGATCAATTCCTCATTATTTCCCTGTGGATAACTTTTGCCATAGGGTTATTTTTCATGTTTTGCCAATATATTTACCAATATCGCCTGAAAAGTTCGCCCCTTTTGTTG
>CALNCU010000187.1 GCA_937875395.1 uncultured Armatimonadota bacterium
GCCTTCTGTAGTGGCTTATTGTGCCTTCCTTGCCGCATCCTACGCCTACCAGGGCCGGTCTTAAATTCTTTATTGCCTGCTCTACCGATTCTACAATCCTGCCCTGCAGCTGTTTTATGTATTCGGATTCCTTGGGAGAAAGGCTCCCTACGGTGGCCGGGCCGGAGTGTGTATGCGTGGCCGTTATTACTATGTTATGAACAGGGATGCCCGTTCTATTCTCTATCTCTTCCCTTGCCGCCATTCCATCCGCCCTGACAAGCTCGCAAAGATCCAGGGAGACTACCGCATACGACTCTTTCATGCTGCCGTCTGAAAGTACAAGCGCATGCGCATAAAGATGATCATGCACGCCATCAGATTTATGCGCTCTTATCATCCCCTGCATCCATACCGGGCCATCCGGCGTAATATCTACCTTGGCACTGCCAGCTTTCATGATTCCTCCAATAATTTTACCATTAGAAGCTCAACTATTATATTCTACACCAAAAGGCAGGCTCTGCGCATGCCTATGGTTTGCAGACACAAAAAAAGGCGGCTCTCCTTAAGGATGGGATGAACCGCCAAGTGGTTGGTATGAAACTGATGATTGCTTTATTTCTGTTCCTGCTCAGGCGCCTGCATAAGCACAAGTACCTTGGGCATGACAGCTGCTCCCTGGGCAACATAGGCACAGTTTACATGCACCAGAGTATAGCCTCTTTCTGCATACTTGTTCAGCCATTCTACTGCCTGCGGAAGTGCGTTGAAAGCCGAGAACTCCTGACCTATAAACTTATCCATCGTTACCTCTCCTCCTGACGTACTGCGTCCGCCGAAGCGATGAATACTAATATTCTATTCGACACAGAGTATTAAATATCCTTTCATTTCTGTGATTATTTTGTAAGCTCTACGCTAGTGGCGTGTAAACCTGGATTTGCGAGTTCAAACAGGGCTTCGGCAGCGGCGCACTAAAGTGCTCTGCGACCGAAGTATCAACCCGGGGGATGATGCCCCTCGTTTTGGCGGCGGTGCTTCGCTCTACGGCCGAAGTATCGCATCGGGGGTGATGCACCTTGCAACGCCCGCGGCGCCTCCGGCTCTGCGACTGAAATAGCATAGCCATAATTAGGTTGGCGAGCCACTATAAAATGGTATATAAAAATAAGCCCGTCTGTCACAGATGGGCTTATTTTGTGTTGCGCAGATGAACGGTCTGGAGCACAGGTTATTATTTTAGATTAACATTGAAGCCAAGAAGGGCCCAATCCGTATCTATGGCGTTGCTGTAGGTAAGGGTTCTGGATTCCCCGCTCTCTCCCGGCACGGGTGAAAGCACACCATCAAAGAAGCTGTAGAAATCTCCGTCCCCCCTCTTTGTGGCAAGTACAAGCGTATGTTCTCCGCTGCCAAGCATCTTATGCAGCGGTATCCATGTGGATATCATAGATGGAAGCAGCCGTTCCTCAACCTTAAATTCCGGCGCCAGTCCGCTTGTGAGTACGTACCCAAGCACCTTTGGGCTGGCAGGATTGGTTACATCCACCAGCTGAACTTCATTCTCATACAAGTCCCACCAAAGGGATTCTTCGTAGTTATTTGCAAAGTTGGGGAGAGAGACTTGCAGGTAGCATTCACGCCATGCCGGCGCCTCATACCTTGCCTTGCGAATCTTTTCTACCTGGTTGTTGTATTCCGCCTCTCTCTTTGGATGGGAGGGATACGGGCGGGTAAAGCGGCTGAGCCTGATCTGCAGGGACTCTGTATCCGCCGCAAAAAGGAACCCTGCCACGCCGAAACCGTCTACGGCGGCAGTAAGGTTTGATCCGTCCGCCGCCTCCCAGGAGGTTGATGTATAGTCTGCAGAGAGTTTTATGCATGTGGGATTTGGCACTATCCCTGTCTTGCTCCAATCTACGGATATGGATATATCCCTCTTCTTATCGGAGAAGTTTGTCACCACAAGCAAGGCTTCTCCGCCCTTTGCAGTGATAAGGCAGGCGCCGGTATTGTCATCCGTCTTAAACGGATTGGCAGAGTTTGCGGTGCTGTAGATGCTAACGTTCATCTTGCCGTCCAAAAGCTCCCAGAGCCTCCAGAGCGGGCGCTGGAAGGTTATCACGGACGGCACCTTGGGGTGATCCAGCGAGCAAGCCTTGAATTGCGTGCCAAGTATAACAAACGGCACCTGCGCGGTGGAGGCAAGGTACGGAACTGCCTCTTTTGTTCTGTAGGTTGGGAAGGCTGCCGTCCAGAGCGATGAGGGGGACACGGATAGCCCGCCGAAATATGCGTGCAGGGTGCGGTCTTTTATAAGCTGGCCCTTCTCCTGCTCGCCGGAGACATATGCATCCACCTGCGTGTACGCCATGGATGCAAAGTATGACCCGGAGTGGGCCAGAAAGAGTCCGTCCTCTCCCACAAACCGGCGTATATTCCTTGCCATCTTATGGTATTCGCGAAACTGGATGCGCCCGCCCTGCGAGTATTCAGCATGAGAGATATAGGATGTCGGCCCGCCGAAATCCATGTAGATGCCGTCCCAGTTGCGGGTAAGGTATGTACGCATGGGTTCTGCATAATCATACCGTATCTGCTCTTCGTTTCCGCGTACATAAAGGGCTGTGCGCATGCCGTATTTGTGAATGGTATCTATTACCCGGCGGAGTTCCTGCTCATTATACGCAAACTCGCCGTGTTTTAAATCCAGCCGCCAATTCTCATGCAGCATAAACAGGTTTGCGCCCTCTTCTGCCGCCTCACGGATTACTTCTTCGCTGGGATATCTATCAAAGTTGTCCAGGTAGTGGAAGAGCCTGAGCGGCGGATGCTTCCGATCTACGGGGAACCGGGTTATGGACCAGCCCCAGGTGTTTCTCCACTGGTAGGCCCTGTGGGGGATTCTAAGCCCCTCCTTCTGGAAGTTCCAGGAGATGCTGGGGGATGTACCATTCCAGACTACATCTGTGGCAGAGTTTGTAAACTTGTCTGGAATAAGGGATGTGTAGGATTCCATAAAGAACTCGCAGTGCATATCCCTTCTGCCGCCGCTGCCAAAATCAAAGCTTACAAAGGGGAGGATTCTGCCGTCGCAATGCAGGTTCTGCCCCTCCGGGATGTTGCGTTCAAAACCCTTTGTTGCCTGGATAAGCTTGGCGTTGATTGCATTTGGGAACTCCCAGTAAGACCAGTTTGCCTCTGTGCCCTGCGGCAGGGTGATTCCGGGTTCAAGCACAAATGCTTCTATTGTGCCGGGCTCCAGCGTATCTGTATAGAAGAAGGAACGCACAAAAGCCACGCCATCGTTATATACCTCATAGTAGTGGGCAAGACGGTACCCGGCAAGTTCATTACCGCACTCATCCACCCACCCAATGTTGTCTATAACTATCTTTGTGCAGAACTCTTCTTCATAGA
>CALNCU010000188.1 GCA_937875395.1 uncultured Armatimonadota bacterium
GGGATTCACGCTGATAGAACTCCTCGTGGTTATAGCTATAATAGCTATTCTTGCAGCCATACTCTTCCCTGTATTTGCAAAGGCAAGGGAGAAGGCAAAGCAGAGCAAGTGCCTAAACAACCTTAAACAATGCGGCATGGCTATTTCTATGTATGCCCAGGATTACGATGGTTTAGTGACATATAATCCTGCCAGCACTTCAGCCAACAAGACTTGGTGTGAATTGTTATATGCAACCGGTTATATAATGACCAGAGATATCTGTATCTGTCCGTCCTGGTATCCTTACCGCTACTCTTCTTCTAATCTATAGTATACATATGGCATGAACAATTTGTCTCTTAACCTTGGCAAGTATTATACTAATGTTTCCGGATACGGGTATTATATGAATCTCTATAATGTTGAAAAACCTGCACAGCTGATACTCCTGGCTGATTCCATAGGCCAGAAGCCTGGCGCCGCCAGCAAGGACAAACAATGTTATATGTTTTCTCGTGCCGACAGCAGTACCTATACGTATGAGGGCAGGATTCATTTGCGACACAACGGGCTTGCTACCGTTGCTTTTGCGGATGGGCATGCGACAGCTTTAGACAGAACGAAGATAAAGGACGCCATGTTGGCGGAAAGAACTACAACGGTGAAAGTAGAAGCTGTAGAGGAAGACGGAGTGACCATTACGCCCATAAATTAGTTGAACCGTGCTTTATCAACTATGGAGTTAGCGAGAAGCAATTACCATCCACATGGTGCATCTGGCGCTTATGTAGTGCCGACAGTTAAAAGTACCAGGATTATGATATAAGGAAGGACAGTATGAAACCTCGCATTCAATATCGGCCGGATGAATTGCCTGTTATAACATGCGCCTCTCATCTCGAGTGGGTAGACCTGTACAATACGGCATTGCGCCTGGCATTTAACAATATAGAGTATCCGGACAGGGATGGTTGGAAGCCGCAGATGTCATGCATGCCCGGGTCAGGAACCATATGGCAATGGGATTCCTGCTTTATGGCCTTGTTTGCTAAATACTCTAACGGTTTGCTTCCCGGCACAAACAATCTGGATAATCTATATAGCCTTCAAGATGATGATGGCTACATAAGCATGGCCTATAAAATTGCCACCGGAAAAGAAGCATTTGGGCAGAGGATAAATCCCCCGCTTTACGCATGGGTGGAGTGGGAGAACTTTCTGCTTTCCGGGGATGAGTTGCGGCTTACAGATGTCCTTCCCAAGCTGGTGAGGTACTATTACTGGATTAAGAATAACCGCCGCAGAGAGAGCGGATTGTACTGGTTTGAGGACCCCGGCTCCAGCGGCATGGATAATTCGCCAAGGGGAGGGTATTTATCGTCTGAATCAAATGGAAGCGATATATGTTTTGTAGACCTTGCCTGCCAG
>CALNCU010000189.1 GCA_937875395.1 uncultured Armatimonadota bacterium
TGCGCATACGAGCAGGTAAACGAAGCCATTAAGGCCGGGCAGCAGAAGCTGCAGCAGAAAGACTACGCCGGCGCCCGCAAGGATGCCGCCGCCGCTCTGCAACTTGTTAAAACCCCGGCAGAAAAATACACCGCCGTGCTATTTATGGGACAGATATCAGACAGCGCCAAAGAGTTTGCGCGGGCCAGAAGCGAATATGCGCAGGTGCTGGGCTACGATCAGGCCACCACTGCCCAGAAGGCAGAGGCCCTGAACCGGATTGCGGGCTCCTGGATTGGAGAGAAGCAATTCACCAAAGCGCGTAATGAATACGCCAGGGCATTGGCGCTGCCCAACCTCTCCCCGCGCGACACCGCCAACATTAGGTTAAACATAGCGCGTTCCTTTGATAGGCAGCAGGATTGGGCAGCCGCACGTAATGAATACAACAAGTGCCTGGCGTTTGATAAGATACCGGATTACCTGCGTTTCAACGCCCTGTGCGGAATTGCCGCAAGTTACGGCCGGGAGAAAAACCTGGCTGCCATGGTTGCCGCCATTGATGCCGTAATGAAGGAGCGCGGCGCAGCCTGGAGCAAGTACACTCTTCTGCGAGACTGTGCAGCGCTGGCCAGGGAAAAGAACGATTTAACCCAGGCCCTAAACGCATGGAAACAGGCCATTGCCACCCAGGGCTTACCGCAGAAGAACTACGGTGAGGCCGTATTCAAGGCGTCCGAGCTGCTATTTGAGCAGGGCAGAACGGCTGATGCACAGCAGCTTATAGAAAAGAGCATTGCAGAGCAGCAAATGGCTCCCAACGATTGCTTCCAGGCCAAGCTGATAGTGGCCGGACTAAAAGCCGCCGGAAAAGCAGAGGGTCTGCAGGATGAAGCCGCCAAAGCGGCGGAAGCCTTCTCCCCAGCGGAGTTGCAACCCGAAACCAAGCTGAAGGCATACAATGAGGCCGGTAAGTTCTTTATGCATCTCCGGCAATATGAGGTGGTGCGAGAGTTTATAGCGCTGGCCGATGCCCTCTACCGCCCGGAACCGCAAAAATCCTACAAGTGCCGGTTTGTGGATAAAGCGCCCTCCAGCGTGGAAGGCTGGCTGGCCTCTCCTCTTCTATCCAACCCTAAAAACCTTGAAAGCCGCTTTGAGGCGTACGACCGCAAGTCCGCCGATCTGCTCATCTACGATGTCCGCTCGGAACGGACGGCTACATCCGCCCAAGGCGCAGCCGATACTGAAACAGCCTTCGCCATGGC
>CALNCU010000190.1 GCA_937875395.1 uncultured Armatimonadota bacterium
CTTGCATATTCCCAGGCTTTGCCGTCTGTGCCATGGTTCTTAAACTCTGCATGGCCGTCGCAGAACAGAACGTTGAGGCCTCCGTTATGGGTTCCGCTGTAGAATTTATGCGCAGGGTCGCATGTGGCGGCAAGCACCTGCAGGTAATTGATAACATAGCTGTTGCTGTCACTTGCAAGAAGCGTCGTCTTTGGGTACTTCATATCGCTAAGTTTAAGCGGAGGCCCGGCGGCATAGGGGTTCTTCTCTGCCAGGCAGATGTTTGCGTTCATGCCGTAGGTGTTTCCGCCGCTCCAGGCAGCCTTGTTCCACCGTGAGGGGCACTGCAATTCCTTTATATACATATCTGCATTCACGGCTTTGAGCCCGCTTCCGCCTGCGCCCCAGCAGTTAGAGAGTTCCTTGCCGGTAAAGCCAAGGTTCTTTGCAATCTGCCCCATCCAGGCGCTCTTGTAGATATGCTCCATTGTTGCGGGGCCGTAGCCGTCCCAATCCTCTGAGTAGGCCATAACCGCCTGATGAATCTTCTTCAGGTTGCTCATGCAGGTCTCATCAGATTTATCCTCCCCGGCCTGTACCAGGACAGGGAAGAGAGTAAAGACCACGAATCCCATGATAGCCACAGCAGCTATCATATCAAAGATTGAGATACTTCTTGATCTACTTCTCATCATTGTCACTCCTTATGATTACCAAGTATTTGGGGCGCCATCCTTCCCCGGATACAGCATGATTCCTGTCTTTGCATAATTCCACGCTGACTGGCCGGGGCCGGATTTCACCCACTTCACATGACCATCACAAAAGGCTATATTCAAGCCTTCATTATGGGTACCTACGTAATACAGCCACGTGGGATCGCACATGTTGCCAAGGTATGCGAGGAATATAAGGTTATAGTACCTGCTATCGCATACCATAATGGTTTTATCCGGGTACGGAGTCTTGTAGATATCCAGCCATGCCCCCATGTAGCTTGTGCTTGCCGGGTTCAAAGAGATATACGCGTTAATGCCGTAGCAGTTTCCAAAGGATGGATGAGTCTGTCTGTAGAGCACCGGACACCTGAGTATCTTCAAATACTCTTCGGCGTTGGCGGTTCCTGTTCCGCTAGCGGCAACTCCCCAGCACTTTGCCAGGTTACTGTCAACCGTAGTGCCCAGGTAAGGAATTAGCAGCCCTTGCCATGTGCTCTTATAGAAGTGGTCTGCGCCGCTGGGGCCGTAACCTTCATAATCCTGAGCGTACTGCAGCACGGCATGAGAGATCTGCTTAAGATTGTTCATACAGGTAGTCTGCTGGGCCTTCTCCCTTGCTTTTGCAAAGACCGGAAATAGTATTGCAGCAAGTATAGCTATGATAGCTATAACAACTAGTAACTCTATAAGCGTAAACCCGCTTGCCTGTAATCTGGTGCCGGATGTGGCGCTCTTGCTTCTAAGTCCTTTCATATCTTTTGCTCCTTCATAATAAGACCGGTTGGCCAGTCTATTATTGAACCCGGACTTTACCATAGTCTTACATATCGCCTTGCGCCGGGCATACTAACAAGGCAGGCACGCAGATTCCCTGAACTCTGTTGGAGTACTTCCGGAAACCTGCTTAAAAAACCGGCAGAAGCTTGCCATACTATCAAAATCAAGCTCCTCTGATATTGAGGAGAGCGGCAAATCCGTAGTTATAAGAAGGTGGCAGGCACGCCTGAATATGCACTCCTGCTTATATCTTCTTGGAGAGATTTCCAGGTGGGTCTGAAAGAGATGTCTAAACTGCGAGACGCTGTATCCGGCCCTTTTTGCCCACTCTGTGACGGGCATAAAGGGGGATTCTTCCATCTGCCTTATGGTCTCTTCAAGCCACTCCGGCAGCAATGGAAGATGGCGGCTTATCCGGGGGATGGCGGCCCCAAGGAGGGCGCTTCCCAGGCCGTTTACTATAAGTGAGGTTCCTGCATTCAGATTT
>CALNCU010000191.1 GCA_937875395.1 uncultured Armatimonadota bacterium
TCTATGGCTGCATATGTGTCGCTTGCAGGCAAAAGTACAAAGCAGCAGGTAGATTTTGAGACAATTGACGGCATACGGAATTCACAGATTGTAGAGAAGAGTGATAATTTTGCTGTTATACGGGTAAATATGGGAAGGCCGTCATTCTCTGCCGCCCGCATGCCGGCAGAGCTTCCCGTAGAGGAAGTTGTGGATTATCCTCTTTCTGTGGATGGTTCGGTCTGCCGTATAACCTGTGTGCTTGTGGGCACGCCACATGCAGTAATCGTTGCTCCGGCACAAGAATTCTGGGATGTTATCCCGGCCGTCTCCGCCAGGCTGGAGGCGCATCCCGCCTTTCCGCAGCGGATAAACGTAACCTGGTGCGCCGTAGAATCGCCGGAATCTCTTAGAATCCGAACATGGGAGAGGTCGGTGGGCCCCACCCTTGGATGCGGAACCGGCGCCTGCGCCGCGCTTGCGGCAGCAAACAGAGCAGGCCTTGCAGGGGAACATGCCGCGGTGGCATCGCCGGGGGGAATCCTTAAAATAGACTGGCCCGGCCGGGGAGATATCTTAATGCTTGGGCCTTCAAGGGTAGTCTTTACAGGCATGTGGCCGCTTTAATATTTTGTTAATATTGGGAGTGAGTCATAATGTACAAGCCCAGCAAGCGGGAGAGGCTTCAGGCAGCAGTGGAAGGGCACAGCGTAGACCGGGTGCCCGTGGGCCTTTGGCGCCGCTTCCCGCTCTCAAACCAGTCCGGCAGTGAGCTTGCAGATGCAGAGATAGACTTTGCAAAGAAGTACGATCCAGATTTTCTTAAAGTGATGCACACCCTCCCCCTGGAAATGGAGCGCATGGAGAACCCGGAGGACTGGTGGAAGCTTCGCCCGCTTAACCCTGAAAGCGGAAACTTTGCTGCCCGGCTTGAAACCTTGCGCATACTAAGGCAGAACCTTGGCCTGGATATGCCCGTTATAGATGCCGTTGCCAACCCGTTCTCCGCCGCAAACAGGCTCTGCGGGAACCGGCTGCTTATGCACCTGGATGCAAACCCGGCGGCTGTGCGGCACGGCCTCTCTGCAATTGCAATCTCCCTTGCAGACTACGCCTCCGCCTGGATGGATGCAGGCGGGGACGGCATATTTTACATCCTGGACGGCGCGCAGCTATCCCGCATGCCGGAAGGAGAGTATGCAGATGTATTTCTGCCTCTGGATAGAATTGTGATGCAGACGGCAATGGAGAAGGGTACGTTCAACGTGTTGCACCTGCACGGCGCGGGCCTTATGTTTGATATTGTGCATAACCTTCCGGCACACGTGTTAAACTGGAGTAGCCGCCTTACCTATCCCTCTCTGGCAGAGGCCAGGGGGATTCACACCGGCTGCATTGCAGGCGGAATAGATGAGACAACAATAGATAAGAAATCTCCGGTTGATGTTTTTGACGAGGCCCGCCGTGCCATAGCAGAGGCGGGGGCAAACAGTTTTATTCTGGCGCCGGGCTGTGCCGTGCCTGCAAATACCCCCAAAGATAACCTTTTGGCCATAAGGAGCGCCGTAGAAGGGTAGAATCCTCCGGCAAAAGACCCGCATGCAACCTATCCCCAATATGCTTATACCCACTAAAGAACAGCGCAAAGATGATGCTTGACGTATAAGTGCTGTAATATTAAAATGCTTCTACCAGCGTCTGCATAGTATAGGGTTATTCCTTATGCGGCAGCAGGCCTGGAATAAGACAAAAGCCAGACGGGGAGTACTTTATGAGATTACGGGCGGCCTGCGCCGGCATATGCCGGGTATTGCTCTCTTTTGGCGCGGTGTTACTGGTAACATCCGCCTGCAATGCCGTTACTATAGGCACACTATCAGCAAACGGCAGCAACATTGGTCTTTATGACAAGTTTGAGTTAACCTTCAATCTTTCAGGAGCGGAGAACCTTAATCCGTTCCGTACTGATCCGTTCTCAGAAACGTTCACCAAGTCCGATGGATCTAAGTGGGATACCTCGGGCGGCGTAGATGTGTGGGCACAGGTTACCACCCCCGGCGGAAAGGTGGTGCGGGTCTACGGCTTCTGGGATACGGATTTTGAATACCTGGGCCAGATGGCGGATTACGGCCAGGACTGGAGCAAGTATGATAAGTACGTGCCTGCCTCTGCGCCGCACTGGAACATACGTTATGCGCCTTCAGAGGTGGGGGCGCACAAGGTACAGGTCTTTGCCCGGGATTCCGCAGGGACGGCATCTTCCCCCGTGGTCACCTTCAACTGCCAGCCTTCTGCAAGAAGCGGATTTGTAAAAGTATCAGAGGATGGACAGCGGTTTGTCCGGTCTGACGGAAGCCCGTTTATAGCATTCATGGGCAAGGCCGTAAAGCCGGAAAACTTTGCCGCCAGCGGAATAAACACCGTGCGCACCTGGATTACCAACTCTGTAAACACGGGAATCTTTGAAGAAGCCTCCCCGCAAAAGTGGATTCTTTCTAACGCCTCTTATGATACCGGCACACGCCGCTCCGGCAGGCGCTCTGTAAGAGGCGGCGCACGGGGCACCTTCCTTACCCTGCAAAAAGTGCCCGTAAGGAACGCCTCATACTACAACGCCTTTGTCTGGTTAAGGACGGATGGCAGCTTCAACGGCACTGCCGCAGTGCAGGTGACCCTGTACCGCACGGACGGTTCTACGCAGACTCTTACCGGCAACACGGTTGGGTCCGGTTCCGGGTGGACTAAATCCAGCATCAACTTCTCTACATCCGCCTCCGGCAAGACGGTTGATTTTGTAGATTACAAGGTGACCGTACTCTCCGGCGGCTCCGGGAGCGTGTGGGCGGATGATGCCGGTCTCTACGAGTGCAACTCCAACTATAGCGTAAAGGTAGATGCCAACTACCTGTGGCAGCCCTCCCTTGAGGAGTGGAACCCGTCCCAACTCCGCCTTATGCCAATGTGGCGGCTGGAGAAGCGGTTTACAGATTACGATGCTCAGGGGATTACTCAGCAGTTGTGCATCTATGACTTTAAGCTTTGGGATAACGGTTTCTACAGCAACTACATAAACGATAACTGGTGGGATATAAACTCCCAGGCTTCAAAACAGGCGGATATGGCGCTCAGGTACCTGGTGGCGCGGTTTGGACACTACAGATCGCTCTTTGCGTATGAGCTGACAAACGAGATGGACCCCAACTGGTCCCAGGAGCGCATGTCCTGGATAAAAGATAAGGCAGATTATATCCACTCCATAGACCCGTACGGGCATATGGTTACCAACTCTTACTGGAACTCCCCGGCATGCAGCCGGTTTGAGCAGCTCTCCAGTATGGACTTAAACGAGCAGCATTATTACATGATGGATGAGGCAAAGAGCAGCCAGCTGCCCATGTGGGGGAACTTATCATCCGGCGTCTCTATTGATACCAATTCATCAAATGCCCGCTCCGGCAAAAAATCTCTTCGGCTCTCCGGCGGAACCCAGAAGGGAACCGTCTTTCTAAAGCCGTCTGCGCCGTACACGTTCAAGTTCTGGGCCAAGCCGCAGAGCGCCGTGGATGGGCGGATAAGGGAGTACGATGAAACCGGCAGGCAGCTCTCCAGCCGCCAGGTAAGGGCAAATGCAGGCAGTTCCTACACGCAGCAGTCGCTGGCCTTTACAACTGCATCTGCAACCGCATCCGTCGATGTGGAATTCTACTCTTCCGGCACGGCCTGGGTGGATGATGTAGAACTGGTAGAGGGCGGCACCGGCAGAAG
>CALNCU010000192.1 GCA_937875395.1 uncultured Armatimonadota bacterium
AATGCAAGCTCCTGAAGCCTTTGTATAAGCTGTCTAATATCTTCTGCACGTGCATTGCCGGTATTTTCTATAAAGTTTGCATGAATGGGCGAAACCCGGGCGCCGCCCGCTTCCATTCCCTTTGCGCCAAGCTTATCCAGTATTCTTCCGGCAAAATCCCCTTCCGGGTTTTTAAATACAGACCCGGCGGTCTTTCTTCCCACGGGCTGTCCGGCGCGGCGTTTTAAGAGAAGTTCATCTATAATTTTGCTTGAATCCGGCGTGCTGCACTCTTTAAGATTAAAGGCGGCCTCAAGAACAATCAGGCCTTTCCGCCGTATATTGCTCCCCCTGTATGCAAGGCCCAGTTCCTCCGCCGGAACCCGGCAGAGCTTTCCGCCGGAATCCAGCGCCGTTATAAAGGCAAGGGTATCTGCAATTGATCCGGCGGGGGTGCCTGCGTTCATGCAGACTGCCCCGCCCACAGTCCCCGGTATGCCCGCAAGGCCCTCCAGCCCGGAGAGCCCATGGTTTACGCTCTCCCTGACAAGCGTCTGCGTAAGAACGGCTCCTCCTGCAAGTATGCTTTGACCTGTGATGCGTATGTTTTTAAAACCTTCGCCAAGCTGCACCACAACTCCGCGGATTCCAAGGTCAGATACAAGCAGGTTGCTCCCGGAACCCGCAATAAGAACGGGCAGCCCGCACTCATCCGCCCAGCGGATAAGAGATTCAAGCTCTTCCGTGCTGCCGGGTATTGCAAAGATATCGGCAGGGCCGCCCACCCGCCAGGTGGTATGGCGGCACATAGGCTCGTCCAGCAAGGCTCTGCCGGCGTCCCGGGGGAAGGATGCCTGTATCTGCTTTATATCATGCTCCATGAGCAAAACTACTCTCCATGCAGGTTTTTAAGAATCTCTTCTGCGGCGTATCTTATATCTCCGGCGCCCATTACAATCACCAGATCGCCCGGAAGAAGATTTGGGAGAACCGCATCTGCAACATCCTCTTTGGCGCCCGCAAGTACTGCCTCCCGGTAAAACTCCGACTGAATTAAATCCCCTATGGTTGCGGCGCTTACTCCCGGCTCCGGCTTCTCTCTTGCAGGGTATATATCTGCAAGGTAAATTCTATCTGCAAGGGAGAGGCTCTCTGCAAACTCCCGCGCCAGAAGCCGGGTACGGCTGAACAGGTGCGGCTGAAAGATGGCTACTATACGCCGCCCCCAGGTGCGCGCGCCCTGAATGGTGGCGGCTATCTCTGTGGGATGGTGGGCGTAGTCATCTATTACCGTAATCCCGCCCACTGTTCCAAGAACCTCAAACCGGCGCCCGGCGCCGTGAAACTTCTTAAGCGCCCGCCGGGTTACTTCCGGGGAGATTCCAAGCTCCCTTGCAACGGCTATTGTTGCAAGCGCGTTGCCTACATTGTGCATGCCGGGCACAGAGAGGGAAAATTCTCCCATGGGAGAGCCGTCAAACACAACGCTAAAGACCGGGTTCGGGCGGTTTGCATCCACCTGCTCGGCACGGCAGACGGCATCCGGGGAGAGCCCGTAGGTTACAACTCTTGATTTAATGCCCGGAAGCACCTTTCTAACATTGGGCGAATCTATATCTAATATGGCACAGCCGCCCGGCTCTATCTGCGAAAGGAACCGGCCGAAGCTCTCTAAAATGCGTTCCAGGGAGCCGTAATAATCCAGATGGTCTGCCTCTATATTTGTAATCACGGCTATGTTTGGGTGGAGTTCCAGGAAGGATTCAAAGGCCTCGCAGGCCTCCGCAAGCAGTATGTCCCCGCCCCCAAGCTTTGCATTGCTTCCATCTAAAATATCAAGGTCTCCGCCTATAAGGATGGTAGGGTCAAGCGCCGCCTCTTCCAGAAGCACGGCAAGCATGGCCGTTGTGGTGGTCTTTCCGTGGGTGCCGGATACGGCTATCCCTCTGGCGCCGTTCATAAGCTCCCCAAGCATCTGGGCGCGGGAGAGCACGGGGATGCCTTTCTCTTTTGCCGCCGTGAGTTCCGGGTTGTCATCCCTCACAGCCGCCGTTGCAACCACTGCATCTGCGCCGGCTATGTGACGGGCATGATGCCCGGCGTAGACCTTTATTCCGGCCGATTCAAGCCGCGCCTTCATGCCGCCGGGATGCAAATCTGAACCGGACACCCTGTACCCCATCCCCGACATTACAATCGCAAGGCCGCTTACGCCTATCCCGCCTATGCCTATCATGTGCACATGCGCATTCTTTGGCAAACATATCTTATTCATCGTTTCACCACTATATCATACCTGCTGCAATACGCGCTACTTCATCGGCCGCACAGGGCATGCCCAAAGACCTGCTGGCCGCCCCCATAGAGGACAGGCTCTCCGGCGATTCCATAAACCCCCGAACCTGCTGAAGGAGGGCGGATGCGGTGAGCTGCGCCTCTGCCAAAACCACGGCCCCGCCTCGCCGGGCAACATACTCTGCATTCAATCGCTGATGGTCTGCAAAGGCAAACGGATACGGCACAAAGATTGCCGGAATACCTATGGCCGTAATCTCTGCAACTGTAGATGCCCCGGAACGGCTTATTACAAGGTCTGCCGCGGCATAGGCGGAGCGCATATCTTCTATGTAAGCCAACACCCTGTACCTGCCGGAATCTGCGGCACTCTGAACGGCGGAGGCCTCTTCAAAGTTCCGCTCTCCAACCTGATGCAGTATCTGAAAGGGCTCGCTCCCGGCAATCCCGGCGGCCTCACCTACAACGCGGTTCAACTGCCTGGCGCCCTGGCTTCCACCCAGCACAAGCACGGTGAATAGACCTTCTTCAAGATTAAATGCCCGGCGCGCACCTGCCTTATTTGGCAGATGTTTAAGCTCCGCCCTTACCGGCAGCCCGGTAAGAATAGTCTTTGCGGCAGGGAAGAACCGGAGCGTATCTTCAAAGGTTACGCATATCTTATCTGCAAACCGCCCTATAAATCTGTTTGTTCTGCCCGGAACCACGTTCTGCTCATGTATAAGCGTTCTGCCCCTCTGTGCAACCTGGGCCAGAACAACGGCCGCGGCAGCATACCCGCCGGTGCCTATAACAAGGTCTGCATCAAAATCTTTAAGCGCGCTCCTGGCCGAACCCAGATTCCTGGCCAAAGCAAGGAGAGCTCGGACGTTTTGGATAGAGATTGCCCTCCCAAGCCGCCTGCTGTCAAGGCCGATAAAGGGAATATTTGCGTTTTCTGCAAGCCGGGCCTCCGGGCCGTCGCTGCTTCCTATGTATAAAAGGCTGCAGTCAGCGTAGCCTGCTCGAAGGGCGTCTGCTATGCATATTGCCGGATACGCGTGGCCGCCTGTCCCGCCGCCTGTCAATACTATCTTCATATGAATAATCCTCTGGGGGTTTTGGATACTTTGATACTGCAAGGAGTATGCCGACGCTGAACAGGTTGATTGCCAGCGATGTTCCTCCATAGCTTATAAACGGCATAGGCACCCCCGTTGCCGGCAGGGATGATGTAACCACTCCCATGTTAAGAAACGCCTGCCCGCCTATAAGCGCGCTTATTCCACCTGCCATAAGCCTGCCGAACAAATCTTTGGTCTGCAGAGCAACAATGAAGCCGCGTGCGGCAAATGCAAGGAAGAGTGCAGCTACAAGCACTGTGCCTATAAGCCCCGCCTCTTCGCCAAGAACGGCAAATATAAAGTCTGTGTGTTCCGCCGGCAGGTAGAAGAGCTTCTCCCGCCCTTCGCAAATCCCCACACCCAGGGGCCCGCCGGAACCCAGCGCAATAAGCGAGTGGCAGACCTGGTATCCGCTACCCTGCGCATCTTTGAAGGGATCAAGAAAAACGGTGAGCCTGCCTATGCGGTACGGCTCTACGGCTACAAAAATAATACACAGCACCAAGCATATGCCTGCGGCCGCCAGCAGGTGCCTGATCTTTGCTCCCGCCATGTAAATCATTATAAGGGTTGTAAGGGCAAGCGTAATTGCGGTGCCCATATCTTCTATAACTACCAGGAATATTACAATGGCAGCCGGAATAACTATTGGGACAAGACCCCTTTGCAAATTCCTTATCTCGCCTCTTTTAGCAGATATAACGGAGGCAAGGTAGATTATAAGGCAAATCTTGGCAATCTCCGAAGGCTGAAGCTGGATGCCGCCCAGGCTTATCCAACGTGTTGCGCCGTTTATGTTAACGCCAAAACCGGGAACAAAGACCAGCACCAGTCCAAATATGGCGCCTGCAAGCAGGACGGGGGCAAGTCTCTTAAGCTTCCAGTAGCGTATCCTCATAGCCAGGAACATGCCTATGACGCCTATAACGGCAAAGAGCACCTGCCGCTTCATAAAGTAAAACGAATCGCCATGGGTATATTTTACCTGGCCGGCGCGGGCATAACTGGCATCAAATACCAGGAATAACCCTATAACCAGCAGCACCACCATAAGGGTGAAAAGCACCAGATCCGGGGCAGCCTTTTTGCTCATCCCTTTTCCTCCACACCGGCCTTAAGCTCTGCAACGGCAGATTTAAAGACCCTGCCTCTGTGCTCAAAATCCTGAAACATGTCAAAGCTTGCACAGCCCGGGGAGAGGATTACGGTATCTCCCGGCTCTGCCAAAACCCACGCCTGGCGGACTGCATCCTCCAGGCTTTGAGCGTGCGAGATTCGGTTAAACCCGGCGGCACGGGCGGCGTGTTCTATAACAGGGGCATCCACACCTATCAGCACTACGTGTTTTGCATGCAGGGCAAAGGCGCGGCCAAGCTCTGTGTAGTCGCTGCCTTTATCCTTTCCTCCGGCAATTACCACGGCAGGCCGCTGTATTGCCGCAAGGGAGGCGACCGATGCATCTACGTTTGTGCACATGGAATTGTTAATAAACTCTACCCCGCCTATCTCTGCTACTGGTTCCAGCCTGTGTTCCGGCGGGTTAAACGAATCTACCGCAGACTGCACGGCGGATGGCTCCACACCCACGGCCACCGCTGCCGCCGCTGCCGCCAGCGCGTTCTCCAGGTTATGGGCGCCGCGCAGCTTCATGTTCTTTGTGTCGCAGATAAAACGCTCTCCATCCTCATCCGCCCACCAAATTTCCGTGCCGCGGGCAAAGGTGCCGCGGCAGACTTTATGGCTTCTGCTGAAGGTTAAGAGCCTGCTCCTTACAGCTGATGCACAGCGCATTGCCGCAGGGTTATCTGCATTAATCAGCCCAAAATCATCATCTGTCTGGCATTCAAAGATTCTGGCTTTTGCAAGCGCATATTCTTCTATATTAGAGTACCTGTCCATGTGGTCGCCGGAGATATTTAAGAGCATGGCCACTTTTGGGCGGAAGGATGTTATGCTCTCCAGCTGAAAAGAACTTATCTCTGCCACTATACAATCATTGGGAGAGGCATTAAACGCCGCCTTGACCAGCGGCAGGCGTATGTTGCCCGCAACTATGTTTCCGGCAATAAAGGTATTCCTCCCCGACCGGCGCACCATCTCCCCGGTAAGGGCGGTGGTGGTGGTTTTGCCGTTGGTACCGGTTATGGCAATTATGGGCGCCGGGGAGATTCTGTATGCCAGCTCTATCTCCGGAATAATCTCTATCCCCAGGGCGGATGCTTTTGCAAGGCCGGGGGAACCCAGGGGCACTCCGGGGCTTCTTATAACCGCATCTGCCCCCTCTATCCCCTGGTAGGCCGCGCTTCCACAGCAGATTTTTGCGCCAAGCCGCTCCGCAAGGTCTATTGCATCTGTGAGAGCGGAGGCCTCTTTGGCATCATGCAGGGTAAGGGCGGCGCCCAGGGCGGAGAGCACCTCTGCCGCCGCCATGCCGGACCTTGCCATTCCCACAATATGAATATTTGCACCGTTAAAAGATTTTTGCATAAAAAAGAGATTTGGCCTTCCTTAGCGTATAAGCATGGCCAGCAGCGCAATGCATACGGCCAGTTGAACTATCCAGAAACGGACTACTATCTTCTGCTCCGCCCAGCCCAGAAGTTCAAAGTGATGATGGATTGGAGTCATCTTAAAAACCCGCTTGCCAAGGGTCTTAAACGATATCACCTGGATTATAACGGAGAACGCCTCAAGCACAAAAACAATGCCTGCTATAAGAAAAAAGACTTCTGCGCGGCCTGCTATGGCAATACCGGACATGGCTGCGCCAAGCGCAAGAGACCCCGTATCCCCCATAAAGACTTTTGCCGGATTGCTGTTGTACCACAAAAACCCCAGGCACCCGCCGGCAATGGCGTATGATAAGATTCCGAGCCCATGCTGCATAGTCATTCCAACCGTTACTCCAAGTGTTACGGCGCATATAACCGTAAGCCCGGAGACCAGGCCGTCAAGCCCGTCCGTAAGGTTAACGGCGTTTGACATGCCCACTATCATAAGAACTGCCAGCGGATAGTAGAACCAGCCAAGGTTTATCCATTTGCCACCAAAGATTGCAACTGATGTGGGGAAATCCGCCCGGACGGCATGGACCCATATCATAAACAAAATAGCCACAGCAAACTGTAGAACCAGCTTCTCCCTGGCTTTGAGCCCCAGGGATTTGCCGCGCGTGGCAATAAGGTAGTCGTCTGCAAAGCCTATTGCTGCGGAGGCCAGAGTAAGCAATCCCACAGCGGCTACTTCAAAGAGAAGGACTCTTGAGCCTCCGGTATAGAAGAGCAGCCCCAGCCCCACGGCGGTACCCACGGCAGCGCCAAGAAGAATAATCAGACCGCCCATCATTGGAGTCCCCTGTTTCCCCTTATGCCTGCTGGGGGCATCGTCATTTATTGTCTGGCGAAGTTTAAGGCTTGCCAGTATAGAGATGAGCTTGGGGCCCACAGCAATTGCGGTAGCCGCCGCCGCAAGCAGCGCAATTGAAGCTTCAATCATTGTAGAGCGCCCTCACAATCTCTTCCATACATATCCCCCTGGAGCCTTTAACAAGGATTATATCGCCCGCAAGCGCTTTATCCTTTAGATGTGCCGCCGCATCTAAGCTGTTCTCAAAAGAAAAGATGCAGTCTGCAGAAAAACCGGCGGCTTTGGCTCCTTCGGCCACCGATAGGGACTGTTTGCCCACGGTGACCAGTATATCTATACTGTTCTCTGCAATAAGCGTGCCTATATCCATGTGAGCCTTGTGCGCATAATCCCCCAGTTCAAGCATATCGCCAAGAACGGCAACTCTGCGTTTGGCTCCTTTAAGCACGCAGAGCGTGCGCAGGGCAGCCAGCATGGAGGCCGGATTTGCATTGTAGGCATCATTTAAAATGGTGTATCTCCGCTTGCTTTTGGTAAGTTCCATGCGCATAGAGGGGAGCTTAAACCCCTGCAGGCCGTCACGAATGGTATAAAGATCTACTTCCATATGATGGGCTACGGCAGCCGCCGCCAGGGCGTTGTATACGTTGTGCGTCCCCGGAACGGGCAGGCGAACCTCTATGGCGCCGCCCTCTACCAGAAGGGTGAAGGTGCACTTCCCGGCGGCATTGCACTTTATTCTTGTACCTATTACATCCGCCCCCTGGCAGGAACCAAAGCTCACCTTATTGCCGTTAAACCTGTCGCGCAGGACTATGTAGTAGCAATCTTCAGCGTTTAGAATAACCGTGCCGTCCGGCGGGAGTTCGGCAAGCAACTCGCTCTTGGCATCTGCAATGGCACCCTGCGAGCCAAGACGCTCTATGTGCGAGAGGCCTATGTTTGTAATCACGCCTACGGATGGTTTTGCAATGGCGGCAAGACGCCGTATCTCCCCTATGCCGCGCATGGCCATCTCCAGGACAACTATCTGATGGCTCCTGTCCAGCCGGAAGAGCGTAAGCGGAACGCCTATCTCATTGTTATAGTTCATCTCATTCTTGAGCACACGCCATTTTTTCTCAAGAACAGATGCTATCATCTCTTTTGTAGAGGTTTTGCCGACGCTTCCGGTTACTGCTATTACTTTTACATTGAACTTGCTTCTGTAGTACCCGGCAAGCTCGCCAAGCGCCCAGCGCGTATCATCCACCATTATTACGGCGCCCGGCCAATCCTTGGGGAGGTCCACTTTTTCAGATACTACAAGAGCACCGGCCCCGGATGCAGCCGCGCTGCCCGCATAACTGTGGCCGTTAAACCTGTCACCTTTTAACGCAAAAAATATATCCCCTGCTGCAATAGAGCGTGTATCCGTGCTTATGCCTCTTGCAACAGAGTCTTTGTCACCCTTTTTTAGAGTGCCGCCTACCGCCTGACATATTTCTTTAATTGACAGCGCTTCCAACTTAAAACTTCTTTCTTCTTGGTTTTACAGGACGGGAACCGGGTGTGTTTTATCAGCGTTTCATGGCAGATAAAACTTCCCGCACGACCTCCCGATCATCAAAGTGGATGGTTCTATCCCTGAATATCTGGTAGGTTTCATGGCCTTTGCCGGCCACTACTACAATATCGCCGGGACGCGCCAGAGAGATTGCCCTGGCGATTGCAGCGCGGCGGTCAACTATGGCTTCTATATCGGCAGGGCCGCCGACGGTGCCCGCCATGATCTCTTTTATAATGGCTTGCGGGGGTTCGCTTCTGGGGTTGTCCGATGTGATTATGCACACATCCGCCATATGCGCCCCAATCCCCCCCATCATGGGTCTCTTGCCACGGTCCCTGTCTCCGCCGCACCCAAAGACTACTATCAGACGCTCGCTGGTTAGATCCCGGGCAGCCGAGAGGATGTTCTCCAGGCTGTCCGGCGTGTGCGCATAATCTACCAGCACAGAAAATTTTTGCCCGCTCTGCACAGATTCGAAGCGCCCTGCCACCGATGAAACGGCCTCTAAACCAGCCTTTATGTGGTCTGCCCCTATGCCCAGGGCGCAGGCCGCACCTATTGCCGAAAGGGAGTTGTAGACGTTAAAGATGCCTCCAAGTTTAAGGTCTACATGGAACTCTCCGTCTTTAAGCTTTACGTCAAATGAGACACCGGAGGCGGATGCATGAATGTTCTCTGCAGTTATATCGGCAGGGTTCTTTACGCCTATGGTGATTACCGGGCCGTGCACGGCGGCGGCAATATCTACACCGGCGGGGTCATCGGTATTTACAACAGCGGCAAATGCCTTGTTTGAGGCTGCCGGATACTCCACAAAGAGTCTTTTTTTTGCTTCAAAATAGTTTTCCAGTGATTTGTGAAAGTCCAGGTGGTCGCGGGTAAGGTTTGTAAAGACGCCTACATCAAACTCTGTGCCTTTCGTTCTCCCAAGCTCCAGGGCATGGGATGATACCTCCATTGCCGCTGCAGAGACGCCTTCTTTCAGCATCAGGGAGAAGAGTTCCTGCAAATCTGCAGATTCCGGGGTGGTTCTATCACCGGGGATGGTTGTGCCGTTGATGCGTGCACCCATGGTGCCTATAATGCCGGCGCCCATCCCGGCTGCCCGGATTATGCTCTCT